>CAZTDR010000160.1:0-1506 GCA_964612855.1 uncultured Coxiellaceae bacterium | reverse complement strand
AATCAAATTGGGCAGTTACGAATAAATACAGGGAGCTTGCCGGGTTGAGGGGGTAATTAAAAATCATAAAACACATGGCAATAAACTCTGATGATAAAAGGGGTATTCTTAACGAATTAATGGTAAAGCAGAATTGCAAATGTTATTACTGCGGAGCTGTTTGTTTTATAGGCACAAAAGATGAGCGAATTAATAAAGACACATTTCCAGACATAGCCACAATTGAGCATCTAATGCCGCCTGGAATGCCAGAAAGAAACCACAAGGAAAACTTAGTTATGGCTTGCAATAAATGTAATAACGGGCTAAGCCACAGGAGGTGGCACCATGTTGACGGCATGGTTAAAAAATAATAATTTAATCCGTATCTTTATACCCTATTAGGTCTGGGGTGTCTCCCGGTCGGTAAGGAGCCTTGCATTAGCGGGGCTTTTTATTTTTGCCAAATGTTGTACCTATATTGTACCTAATCATTAAATAGACGATTATAGTATTGTAAATTAACTACTTATAAAATTTCATTAAATCCGCTCGGGACCTCCTGAATACCTGTTTAAAAATTATCTTTTTGCTGAAAAGCCCGCCAAATGCGGGTTTTTTAATTAGCTTTAATTAAAGTTGATTAGAAATAAGTAGAAAAATCAGCTAAAAGTTGTACCTATGTTGTACCTGATATGTCTGTAACGCTGCTGCTTAGAAATTCAAAGATAAATAAACGCGGGCTGGTTCCTATCTACCTGCGTATAATCGTTGCCAGGGAAACGAAATTCATTTCCACGGGCTATTTTATTTTGCCTGCACAATGGGACGATAAAAACGAACGGGTGAAGCCTTCGCATCCATCGCACGCGCAAATTAATGCAGATATTACGAAGAAAAAAAATGATGCATTGGGTGGAATAGTTCAATCAAATCTGGAAGGCAAGGCGGTTGATCTGCAGGCGGTGGCACCAAAAAAACAGAAAAACAACTATTTCGACTTTGTGGATCGGTTTAAAAAAGAGGTAGAGAATAAAAGGAACGCAGCGACAATCGAAAACTACAGGAAACACACTAAAAGGTTAGAACTATTTCAAGGATCGCGGGATTTGAATTTTGAACAAATAACCCCGGATTACTTAACATCATTTGAGCAGCATCTGTATGAGAAGGATGATGGTAAAAGTGTTGGCAGTAACTACGTTCATTCATTAGTTAAGACAATCAGGACGATGTTTAATGCTGCAAAGAAAAGAGGTGTTACAAATTACTACCCCTTTCATGTTTACGAATTTCCCAAATATCAGGCTCCCAATAAAGATGCATTGAGCCTAATAGAAATAGCCAAACTTGAAGGCTTTGCGGATGATGAAGGTAATAGTAGGGTTCTAAGAGAAGCGGCTATTTACCTGTTATTTGGCATTTATACGGGGCTTCGTGTAAGCGACTGGTACAGGTTTGATGTTCATAAGCATATTAAAAGGGATATGGTACTGCTTCGGGCAAAGAAAAATAAACAGTGGGTAA
>CAZTDR010000159.1:0-1516 GCA_964612855.1 uncultured Coxiellaceae bacterium | reverse complement strand
TTTACGCTACCCAGTCCATCCGGGTATCCACATTAAAAATCATTTTATCTTCAACCTTACTTACTTTCTTATCCCGGTTATGAGGATATTTAGCAATCCCTTCCTCTCGTTTAAACTTCTGTATAGCAAATCTTCCTACGTGTAAGATGTTCGCTATTTGCGGCTCTGTGAGTTTTAAATAGTTATCTCGGATAAACCGCTTTTCGTTTTCTGTTAATTCTTTTCGCATGTGAATATTTTATTTTTAATACTTTTTTCTAACTGACTTTCAGATAAGGTCATCAGCATTCCTAATTTAGTTTCCGATTTTGTGAACTTGTATTCATAAAGAATTTCTTTTCCTTTTATTATCCGTACAAAATCAAGTTCGTTGAGGTCGGATGGAATGAAAAGTTTTTGGGGTGGTATCATTTCGTAAACGTTACATTAGTCAATTGCCGCCCATTATTTTTAATTGAGAAAAGGCCCTTTTCACACTTTTCAATTTTCATCGTTTCAATCTTTCCAAAGGCTTGAATGTTGGCGCCCAGATCGACAACCCACCCGCTTACTTTAGAAGGATGTGGCCTCATAACCCTGCCTATCATTTGGTAATAAAGGGCAAGGCTCATTGTAGAACGGGCTAATAGCACACATTCTAATTCAGGGTAATCAAACCCTGTTGTTAATACGCCAACGTTTACCACACACTTTATTTTTCCAGACTTGAATTGTGAAAGAATTTTTTCCCTGGTTGCGCTATTGGTATTTCCTGTAAGAACGATAGACCCCTCTATTAAGTGGCTTGTTTTTTCGGCCTCCTCAATTAAAGCGCAGAATATTAAACAGTTTTTTCTTTTTGCCAGCAACCGGTTAGCGTAATAAGCTGTTATTTGCGGCATATTTACTTTACGATAAAAAGCTCTGAGAGACGAATCTGTATAATCGGTTCCGGATGAATTAAGAGAAAGCATTTCCCTTTTAATTATATCGAAAGAAAAGTATTCCAGTTTAGCTAAATAACCATTGTCAAAAAGAACGTTATTTTGAATGTAATAAAGAACATCTGTAAAAACTTTAGGCCGTGTTCTTGTCAGGAACTTTAGCATTGCTCCTTCAAAACTATTAGTAAGTCTGTAAGGCGTAGCGGTAAGTCCTAATACTTTGCAGTTTTCAATACTGTTGAAAAAATCCAGGTACATACCGCCCTTAGCATTAACAAGGTGGCATTCATCTACAATAATATTTTGAAAGTCTTTGAATAGGTGATGCTTCTTTGCAACACTACCAATAGTAGCAAATGTTATCTGATCAATAAATTTCATCCCGGCTGAGGCCGAATAAATACCTGCCCGGTAGCCGTAAGAAATAAACTTTGAATAGTTCTGTTCAAGTATTTCTTTTGACGGCTGGAATACAATTGATTTACCATCAAGCTGCATGGCGGTATTAGCTATTACTACGCTTTTACCTGACCCTGTGGGTAATATTTCAATAGCGTGCTTCTTTCTTTTGCTTTTGAAAAAATTAATATTAG
>CAZTDR010000158.1:0-1599 GCA_964612855.1 uncultured Coxiellaceae bacterium | reverse complement strand
CACTTTATTCACGCCTCTACTTTCAGCAATCATTTTCGAGTGCTTTGCTTATTGCTATTATTTCCTCTTTCGTTAATTGTTCGGAATTGATATTAACATTGCGGTTATCATTTTCTACCTTATCCCTCCACTCTTCTTTAAACTTATTTATCATCATCATTCGCCATATACGATCGTTGAAAAAACTGATCTTCCCGTTCATTCCCTTAATGCCTTGCCGCTCAAAATATAGCCTTGCTTTTTGCAGCCCTATATCTTTGGCGTCAAGAAATTTGGGATTAACTTTTTCCCAATCGTAAATAGTTTGTTTTGAAACACCGATTAAACCGGCAAAGGATTCAAAGGAGAGACCCTGCTCCATGTGCTTTATGAGTTGCACACAATAAGCATCCCTGTAGGCGGTAGGTCTGCCAACAGGATTTGCTTTAACGGGAGCTTTCTTTGAGGGTTTAGCCTTTTTTGTTGCCAACTAAAGAATAATTATTTTCACGTAAAAATACATAAAATTAATTATTTCAAATCAAAAAAATTTACACAGCCTGCCCGGCACGGAATTTAACCGATAACGCGGCTGATCGATTGAAGGAAAAGCGGTTGGTTGCTTCTATGTCTTCCTGTGAGATATTGAGGTGCTTTTGCAGCATGTAGATAACATCCTTTTCACTGTTGCCTAACGGCTCCCCGGAAGATAATATATCCATGCAGGTAGTATAGAGCGGTAGGGCGGCTTTCTTCCTAACCAAATGAAAGGATTCTTTTATAACCGTGTTTAAATGGTAGCTGGAACAATTCCAGGCGGCATCCTTCAGGTAAAATTCCGCTTCAGCTTGCTCCATTCCCCAATTGATAAATATAATCCTTAGCATCCTATCCTTACGCATCGGGTAGAAATCCCGGTTAGCTTTATCAAAGCAGCAGCATACCATGCAGTTAAAGTAGGCTGATATTTCATTGATTAGTTTAAACATGGATGGTAAAGTTATTTATTTTTCAGCATTTGTAAGGCAGTTTCTAATAGTTGCTCCGGTCTTTCTTTGCCGTTGATCTTTATCATATTGCTTTCCGTTCCGAACAGCCAGTTATAGTTGCTGTTCTTTATCAGCTTCATTGCGGCCTGTAGGTGTTCAATCCTGAATGACTGTATACCACGCCTTACCCCGGACAGATTATTGTACTCATATCCTATCCTCTGGCACCAGTCCTTTTGAGTGTTGCCTGTTTTCGCTACCCAATAATCCAGCAGCTCCAACATTCGTGCATCTACTTTTGTTTTTGTCATTTTTGTATGCGGCAATGGCTTAAAGATTCCTGCGAATTACCCAGGTAATTTGTCCAAAAATTATTAAACTCCCCCTTAGTCAGGTCGCATGCCTGCTGCGACCAGCCGCCGCTACCTTCGCATTCCCAACAATATTTATTCTCTTCTTTCGTGCAGGAGAGCGCCCCTGCAAGCATTGCTATTACTATTACTTTCTTCATGTAGTATTTAGTTTATTATAATAAAAGATATTCTTGTCCTCTATTTAAATTCTTTAGATTAGGGTATTATTTCACCCTTAATCCGTTTTAGATCATGATCATTAACCCTTGCCACCTTTG
>CAZTDR010000157.1:0-1630 GCA_964612855.1 uncultured Coxiellaceae bacterium | reverse complement strand
GTCATTAAAGCCTACAGTCGCAGCGCTTTTATGACTTATGGGTAATGATATGGTCTAGACTTGACCCCCTTCCTGCTCTTAACTATATTTTGCTAAAAATTATATTTATTGCAACCAAGCAAGGTCCATATATGACACCGTTTGCACCAGAGAAGCAGCCACGCTGCTAATCCTTCTGGTGAAGGCTTGAGGATTGTTTAGTAATAGCTTATCTTCTTCTGTTAAGATAACGGTGTCGCCTGTTGAATGCAGCACTACTGATGATAGAAAGTCTGAAGCACATGGTGTCAAGTAACTTCATTATACATTCCTATTTTAAAAATGCTAAAGGAGGTTACTTGGCACCCCTTTATTTATTTTGGGAGTCTCTGGGATAATGATTCCGATGCCAATGAAATAGCTTTTTTATCCCTTAATTGAAATGAATTTCGGAGCAGCCATCAGGTTATGTAAGTGCCGTGTTTTATAAGACGATAAAGCGCCAAAAAAATCTGGATCAAAAAAGAAACTACTGTAGCCTGTTTTACAATAAAGCTATTAATGAGGAAAATACTGACTTATTAGAAAACAAAAATCGACGCTCCTCTTCTTTGGGAGATGATTGTCTTTTCTCCCTCATGGGAATGCTGCATTAGTTGGTCGGGTACAAGACGAACACTATACTACCTTGTGCTTTGCAAAGTTCTTGTTGTTTCCATTCTAATAATTAAAGTTGCTCTATCTTAATTTATACAAATGAAATGCTTAACGGTTTAAGCAGCATCCTTTGACTGATGAATCTCAACTTCAAAATGAAATCCATTTTTATCCAATTCATCCTGAATAGCCAATCTGACAAATTGCAACGGAGAATGTCCTAGTCTTTTAGCAAATTCCGCGGCAGCCTTTGTGCTGACAACACGACGTCCCCGCTCAACGTCACAAAGATATTGTCGAGATACTTTCAACATTTTTGCAAAATCTGCTTGGCTCATCTCATCACACTCACGAATTGACCATAGTAAATTTCCCAATGTCATTTTTTTACCAGTGATGCTTTCCAATAGGGCAGTGCTCTTATCGCTCATAGGAGTAGATTTTTTTCTAGTACTCATGTTTGTTCACCTCTATTATTTCGACAAAATGGATTTTTCCGGTGGTGTCAATTTCATAAATTGCTCGGTAAGCTTTATTTAACCTGATTGATCGTTGCCCCTGCCGTTTACCTTTTAGTGGCTCATCATGAAATCCAGGCCGTTTGCGCATTTCTTGCAATCCTTCATTTTTTACCCCATCGATCCATGTGTGTAGCTTGAAGACAATGTGGGCTGGAATGCTTAACAATTCTTTTTCTACTTTCCTAGGAATTCTAACCTCAAAGATATCCATTGTTACCCGCTCATATTCACTTATGAAGTGTACAATAATTTAATCTTTATTTGAAGTAATTTATATAGCCACTTATTGCACCAAAAAACTTGGTGCGACTTTGGTGCGACTGAGTAGTGCATTGTTATGCTTAACCCTGCATTTTAAGCTAATTGTAACGATCGCCCGTTGCGGATAATTTAAATTAATCAAACAGTTAGAGCGCTATAATCTTCGAGTCATTAACTTTTAACCTGTTGGTCCTGCGTTCGAATCGCAGACG
>CAZTDR010000156.1:0-1663 GCA_964612855.1 uncultured Coxiellaceae bacterium | reverse complement strand
CATTTTCTCTACTTCGCTTTGAATGTGAAGTTCTTCTGCATGACTAGTTACCAAATATCCCTGCTTTTTTATATTGAATCGCTTTAAAAAAATCAAACCATTTGAAGACTTATCTAGCAGGTCGAAATCCACTAAAAAAATTGCGTTATTCAAACTATCAGGATTATTAACCACCCACTCTGCAGTCTCATTATATGTTGCAAAGAGGTGAATCTTAACTTTATATCTTTGCAATTTTTGAAACCATAACGCTCTAATAGATATATCATCATCCAGGACGACTATATTTTGTATACCGCTTAATGCAATATTAGTAGAAAACCAAGAAGGGCATTCACCCAATGTAAATGATAAAAGCACAGAGGTACCTTTAGTCAAAGTGGACTTTAACGCTAAATTACCTCCAATTTGCTCCATATACTTTTTTGCGCCTGAGAGACCAAGCCCCTTCCCTAAATGTTTTAAGCTACTCCCTTGCAAGCAGCGAACAATATCTTCGCTAGGTATTCCGCAACCATTATCAGTTATATTTAAATATGCTGAATTTGAAATTTTACTTAGCGCAACTTCAATCTTGGCATCCCACTCGCAAGCTTCGATTGCATTATTCAGTAAATTTGAAATCATACGCTTAATTTCGCAAGGAGCAGCGCTTAGCCATATTGATTTGGTTTCTGGTGAAAAATTAAAATCTAACTGGTAGGACTTACCAAGCCATTCATAGCGTTTTTGAGAAATTATCTGCTCAATTAAAGACTGCAACAGAATAGGACGAACCGAATTATCAGGACTTAAAATTAAAGCAGCCTCATGCTCGGTTAAATTTTTACTTTCCTGATCATCTCGATACTTATCTAGCTAATTATTGGCAATATCACGTACGCTTTGTATTGCTTTTTGCATTACAACTACTTTTTCATTTCCTGCTTCTTGGGCTAATATATGTAAATTCATTTCCATTGCAGCTATTGGCGAGCGAATATCATGCGCAACTCGGGCAGCTTGATCTAGCAATGCCGATTTCTTTTCCGTTTCCGTACGCTGTTGGTATTCGAGTTGTAAATGCGACAAAACACTCTTAAATGCATTTTTTATTTCATTAACTTCATAAGGTAAATTATCTACTGAATCTAGCTTGTTATGCCCATCAAATGGCGATCGTGCCACTTCAATAATGCGTGATCCTAAATCAGTAAGCGGGTTTAGAATTCTTTTATGTAATACTTTTCTATACCAAAAAATGTTAATGATTAAACTCACAACAGCGAGACCAAAAAAATAAAATACTAATGAGGAGAACCAAAGCGATGGGTAGGGTGAAAAACTGATTAAAATGCCTATATTTTCCTTGTTATTTTCTTCATCCATCACTAAGGGTGAACAGTTAACCCATAGTTTCTTGCCATTTATGTTCTGATAACCATCTTTAACTGATCCACAATTAGCAACTGGCTTATGGTCCGCAAAAGCTGCTTTTACTGTATTTAGATCATCATAGTTTGACATCAATATATTATCGGAAGTATCTACAACAATAAATCTTTCACTATCATCTGATGCAAGAGTTAATAAACGCCTCACTTCCATCGTATCTGCTATCTTCACAACAGGCACTAAAAAACCGGAGAGTAATTCTTGCTCGCGCAAAAGGTTAGCTTTTTGC
>CAZTDR010000155.1:0-1684 GCA_964612855.1 uncultured Coxiellaceae bacterium | reverse complement strand
GCCGCCGATGCCTTACGCTTACCACCTTGGGATGCCGATGTCACTAAATTATCAGGTGGTGAACGCAGACGTATTGCTTTGTGTCGTTTGTTACTATCAAAACCCGATATGTTATTGTTAGATGAACCCACTAACCATTTAGACGCTGAAAGTGTTGCATGGTTAGAAAGATATTTGCATGATTATCCAGGAACTGTTGTTGCGGTAACCCATGATCGTTATTTCTTGGATAATGCGGCAAGTTGGATTTTAGAATTAGATCGTGGTCAAGGTATCCCTTATGAAGGTAACTATTCCTCATGGTTAGACCAAAAACAAAAACGTTTAGCACAAGAAGAACGTGAGCAAGCTTCTCATCAAAAAGCATTGCAAGCAGAGCTCGAATGGGTACGTAGTAATCCAAAAGGCCGCCAAGCTAAGAGCAAAGCGCGTGTTGCACGTTTTGAAGAATTGAATGCTAAAGAGTTCCAAAAGCGTAGCGAAACACAGGAATTATACATCCCACCTGGACCACGTTTAGGTGATTTAGTGATTGAACTCGAGAATGTAAGCAAAGAATTCAATGATAAGCTGCTATTTGAAAATTTAAGCTTTCAAGTTCCTAAAGGTGCGATCGTTGGTATCATAGGACCGAACGGTGCGGGTAAATCAACTTTATTCAAGATGTTGATGGGCCTAGAAAAGCCTGATAGCGGTATCATTAGAATTGGTGAAAGCGTTCAACTGGCATACGTGGATCAAAGCCGCGATACTTTAGATGGCAGCAAAACAGTATGGCAAGAGCTCTCAAACGGTCAAGACATCATGACGATTGGTACGTTCCAAATGCCTTCACGGGCTTATGTCGGCCGCTTCAATTTCAAGGGCAACGATCAACAGAAATTTATTAAAGATTTATCGGGTGGTGAACGTAATCGAGTGCATTTAGCGAAGGTATTGAGTAGTGGCGGTAACGTATTATTGCTCGACGAGCCAACCAATGACATTGACGTTGAAACATTACGCGCATTAGAAGAAGCGTTACTGAGTTTCCCTGGTTGTGCCATGGTTATTTCCCATGATCGTTGGTTCTTAGATCGCATCGCGACGCATATTTTAGCCTTTGAAGGTGATAGTACAGTGAATTTCTTTACTGGTAACTTTACTGAATATGAAGAGGATCGAATACGTCGGTTGGGTGACAAAGCTAAGCAGCCGCATCGGGTTCGTTACAAGAAGCTGGAACATTAGAGATTGGTGAGTTTGTCGTAGTAAGTTACTTTTGTCTCTGTAAGAAGCAACTTACTGCGCAACCCGGTGTTTGATAATTTTTACAGCTTACTTTAGAAAATGCAGTTTTCTATTGAGCGACTATTGTGGTATGCCGACCCTCTGCGTTGTGTGATTAATGTTCAGCATGTTTGTGTTCAATACATTCCATGTCATTCAAAGCAACTTCATCTTTTCTTGTCCAAACAAATTTAATAGTGACAGTAACAAACGTTAGCATTCCTCCACAAAGGACGGTTAATTCTTTGATGAATTGAGTTTGATTTGGACCTAAACTCGCAACTACCCATTGAAGATTGAATAAGTAGATGATTTGCATAATAAGAATGAGGAACTTTAAGTTTTGAAAGCTTGGATCATTTTCACTCAGCATGTTCTTCCTGACATCTAAGCTGTAGCGAGAACGATAGAAAAG
>CAZTDR010000154.1:0-1685 GCA_964612855.1 uncultured Coxiellaceae bacterium | reverse complement strand
GGAACTAAAAAAAGAATTGGTTGAAATTTGATTGCACGAATAAGCAGCCAATGTAGTTTGGGCCTACAATGGTTTTGGACATCCAGATAACTTTATAGGGGTGCTGCGAAATAAGGCAATTTTATTTATCGCAAACAAATAATTTTAAAAAAAATAATTATGAAACTATTGTACCGCTTTCTTTTCTACCCTGAATTTGGGTCTGTTATGTATGGCAGCTTTTTATTGGGAAATAAAGGATTTAGCTGGTTTGCAATCTCTCTTTTGCTTATAGGAGTTATACTGCTTATTATCAGGTCGATTTTAAAGGTAGCGATAATGGAGGAAGATTTATAATTAAGCTCTCACCAATCTTCCATTAGCATCCCTTACAGGGGCAAAAATTATGGTGCATCTGCAATTTGCAACCTCGGCAACAGGAACAGGCGAGCCGTCTTCTTGTGTTCTTGCGCCGGGATGTTGCATAGTTGCTCCTCCTACATCAAAATAATCATCTCTTGCTACTGTATGCCCGTCAACTGCTGCATGATCGTGACGTGTTCGCGAGTCTTTAGTGGCCAGCCACGTTTTATTAAGAAGCAATCCTGTTTCTTTAGCCACAATTAAGGCCCCGCCGTTAGCCGATGTTACCGTTTCAGTACGCGCGATTAACCGGGAACGAATCCTACTCATTTCGGTATCTTCGAATTGCTTAATAATATCATCAATACCGAGGCCCTGAGCATAAGCGTTTATAAAAACGTCTCTGATTAATTTTTTGGTAGTCTCAGTTATTCCGAGCGAAGTATTAAGAATATCCTGCCCGAAATACTCCATGATAAGTTGGTGCATCCTTTCTGAAAACCCTATGGGCATACGTGCTTTAACACGGTTAAGGTCGGCTCTTATCTTGGCGCCATACACTATGCCATCAAAATAAAGAGATTCTAAAATTTTGGTAATGTCGTCTGGCTTGATGAGATGGACAGCATCAACACCTAAATGCCTTACGTTATGAATAAATGTTTTGTATTGATTATTGAGGGCCGAGTTTATTTTTGGAGCAAAGTATTTTTCCCGGCTTTGCTGGAAGCGTTGGAAGCGAAGTAAAAAGTTATGTCTCTCGTCATTAGTCACCGACTAAATCGTTTAATACATTTAAAAACAATATCGCCAATTCCCCATCCTGCAAGAAGACAAAACGGAAGTATGCAAATTAGCATCGCAAAAAATTCTACTAAATCGATTAAATTATGCATTTTCTTTTTTATTTTGAAATAAATATTTTTCAATCATTAGTCATTAATTAAACTTTGTCCTTTTTCAGTTATCCACCCAGTTCTAAGACTTACGCCACAATCTATATAACCTCTCTCCTCCGCTCTTTCCATGGCTTTAAAGCAAACCTTTTCACATTCACCTGTCCATTCCATCAAATAATCATACGGATATTTGCCAGAATTCTTTTTAAATTCTATATATGCCAAAACAACCTGCTTATCTGTTATGTTTTTAGTCGCCATTTTTATTCTTTATTGCGTAACACGCCTCACACATTTTAAATCTTGTTTCAATAGGTTCATAATTTACAAAGGCGACCATTTGCCACATCTTACTGACTATTATCATTTCGCACTCACCACATTTACTGCCATCAGTTGGAACTTGTACCCAATCGAAATTCATCTGAATTCCGGTCGGTAGTT
>CAZTDR010000153.1:0-1699 GCA_964612855.1 uncultured Coxiellaceae bacterium | reverse complement strand
ATTGGAGTAACTTATCTCGGCTTAACTTTTTTTGTAAAACAACATTTCCATCCGCGTCAACACCATGCAGTTGAAATACATTTTTTGCAATTTCTATTCCTAATGCGATAATATTCATCTTGGTTCTTCCAGTCTTTAATGAATGATCGATTGAGACATCATTCTTGCTCATTTCGAAGCATTATCAAAGGGTGGTAGGGACCATTCTATTAGTGCCGGAAAATGTGAGGTTAGGAAACATATATGGTCCCTGCCAATTTGCAAGTTAAAATTAATAGAAATCATAATAGGTCAGATTGCTAACATATATCCGGCTTCTTTGAGCAAGATAAATTACAATTTTGCTCGAGCCCCGATGGAATCTGCGCGTTCTCTATCCCTCATCAAACTCTCGGCTTTTTCTAGCCATGTTTCCTATCAGGTTTTATAGAGAACAGGTTCGACCTTATGACCATCCTATTAATATTTCACCGCATCCTTACAGAGATATTCTTGCTTTCTTTAATATAAACTCTTTTATTAAACCATCGCTCTGTAATCTTCTTGTCTTGCCATCATGGCCCACAGTACCCTAGCATTTTTGTTTGCTAGTGCGATAGTCGTGCGATTTCTCCCTCGTCTTTCCTCTAATGCCTTCAGCCATAAATCCTTTTTAGTCGGTAAATATTTTCTTCTACTTATTACAGCCCTTGCACCATGAACTAATAAATAACGCAAATATCTATCACCACGCTTGCTAATACCCAATAATACTTGTTTACCTCCTGATGAATGTTGTTTAGGCACGAGACCTATAAATGCTGCCATTTCACGACCATTTTTAAATACTTTCGCATCGCTGATGGTTGCAACCAATGCCGTAGCGGTTAGTGGGCCTACACCTTGTACTTGGGTTAATCGTTTACAAGTTTCATTTTCTCGGCATACTTTCTCTATCTTCTTATCGTATTCTGAAACTTTTTCATCTATTGCGTAAAGCTGCAGGTGTAAATCACGAAATAATTCTCTTCCTAATGAGCTTAATTCATTTCCTACATCTTCGATAATGGATGTAAGCTTTTTTCTTATTTGTAGAACGCCTTGGGCAACGACTATTCCATATTCCATTAATAACCCTCGGATTTGATTAACCATCGCAGTACGCTCTTTTACCAGTCGTTCTCGCACCCGGTGAATGGCTAAGATATCTTGTTGTTCTACATTTTTTATACTCACAAACCTCATCGAAGGTCTTTGAACTGCTTCACAAATGGCTGCTGCATCTTGGCTATCGTTTTTGTTCGATTTTACATACGGTTTAAACAAACTGGGGATTCATTAATCGCACGTCATGCCCCATTGCTTTGAACTTTCTTCCCCAATAATGCGATCCACCACAGGCTTCTATTCCTATTAGACAAGCGGGCAATTGGGCTATTACTTCTGGCAATTTATCTCGACTTAACCGTTTTTTTAATACCGTTTTTCCGTTTTTATCAACGCCATGTAATTCAAAAATATTTTTTGCAATATCAATTCCTAATGCTTTAATATTCATTTCGGTCTCTCCACTTATGTTATGAAGGTGTTTACACGCCATCCATTTTGGGCTCTTTTGAAGCCGTATTAAAGTGGCAGGGACCATTCCATTAAATTCGCTTATCGTCCATAAGTAATGAAGTCGGGCGCTTTGCCAAAAAAGATTATATCCACTGACATT
>CAZTDR010000152.1:0-1741 GCA_964612855.1 uncultured Coxiellaceae bacterium | reverse complement strand
GTGAAGCAATCCAGCGACTTTGTTATCGTACCGTGAGGGTCGCCGGGTTACTTCGTTGCTTCGTCGCTTCGCTTCTCGCAATGACGGTTTTTAAATCGCTCGCAAAGACGAGTTTTTAAAATTTTGTCCTGTGTTTAAATTGAATGCTATTCGGTGCTGCTATTCTCAAAATATTGAATCAATAAATTATATATCCAGACAGCAATATAACCCCCGATGAATGCATTCACAAATACCACTACCGCACCCAAAGCACTATTAAACAAAGAAGGATTAAAAGTGACATACATTGTTCCCACCATCGCAACCAGTGGTTTACCTGTATAAAAGGCGAGAGCCAGCAAGCCCATAAAGAATGTTGACAGGCCCGATATAACTCCAATTGACAGTCCTAAAGCAACTGGATGTATTTTGCTAAATGCCATGATAATGTCCCCATGATTTTCCCTGATAAACAATATCATTATTAATCATAATCTTTGTTTTTGGAAGCGGGAAGACATCCTCCAAGGTACGCTGGGCTGAAAAGCCGGAGGTATCCTCAGTTTTTTAAATTGGCCTAATTTATCTCAAGGCCGACGTCCCGCGGCTTGACCGGCGTTGTTGCATATATTCAGAGCTCCGCAATCCCCCAAAGGGGCTTGTTAAAAAATAGCCACACTTTTAGGCAATCCTAATTTATTCATTTTATTTATAATCCGACAACGAATAGCAAGCTCTGTTAATTGGTTTTCGGGCGTAAAAGCTCTCATTTGGTCGCCAAAAATAAAATTCATTCTGGACATATTGGTTTCGACCAATGAGCGACGATGATAGTTATTTTCCTGTTTCCAGCAACGAAGTTCCGCCTCTTTGTCTGCTGAGGAATTAAGTCGTGTAATGAGTTCGTCGCGAGGAATCAAAGCAGGATTTTTTTTGAGTTTACTTCGTTGCACCGCGGCATTATGTTGAGGAGGAAAAACTGGTTTTGCTCCCCGTTGATGAGCACATTCATAACAATTTTGCTTATCATAAGCACCATCTCCTGTAATTTGCTCAACAGGGTCATCAATTTTTTTAATAAGGCCGGGTAAGTAGTTGCCATCAAGGCGAACACTCTCGGTTACATCCAATGCGACTATATCAAGAGAATTTGCATCTAATGCGATATGTAACTTTTTCCATACCTGGCAGCGGCTTTCTCCATGCTTTAATCGCTTCCATTCACCCTCACCAAATACTTGTACGCCTGTAGAATCAACCAAAATATGCCTTGGCTTCCCTGTGGATTTCACTCCCAAATCAACCTTTAATGTCTTCGACCTTCGACACAACGTACTATAATCCGGGCTTTGTAGCTCCAACTGGTTAAGCTCAATTAATGAACGCAGTAATCCTGCCGTAGCTCTGTAAGGCAAGTTAAATAGTTGTCTTATTGTTAAGGCACAAATAATCAGGGTATCGGAGTAGGCCCTGTTGCCATGGGCATCTCCGAAGCTTTTTATTTGGTTTTTGTTAAACCAGACATTCAGACTTCCTCGCAATACTAATCCTTTGTTATACTCTGACCAGTTACGAACTCTATAGACTTTTTTAGTCATTGGTACACTCCTTTTTTGACGAACTGAAGTTATACCGTATAGGTTCGTAACGCCATCTTTTTTATAAAAAATTTATCTATACCGCCCGCAAAATATGCAACAACGCCGGCTTGTCCGCGGAATCCAGCGGTGCAGGAACAAAGCAAGGTTTTCTGGATCCC
>CAZTDR010000151.1:0-1795 GCA_964612855.1 uncultured Coxiellaceae bacterium | reverse complement strand
GCAAACTAAGCTTGTTTAGTTTGCTGCAACGAGTATTAGGAGGGATGCGCAGCATCCCGAGTAAGTGAGGAGCATCGGCGTTAGCCGATGCGAGTGAAGCTAGGAACTTAATCATAATTTGACCATAGGCCAAATTAGGGTCGCGGTCTGAATTGGGTGAGTAAATTGCGAGTCGCCGAAGGCGACGAGGCTAGGAGCGGCGGCGTTAGCCGACGCGAGTAAAAAATTGAATTTATATGTCCTAATATAATACTACACTATTTTACAAACTAAGGTTTGCAATAAATTAATAATGTCTGGTCCTCTGCAAGATTATGGTCTTTTGCAAGATTATGCTCCTGTTGTTGTTCATTTTAGTAAACAATTGAATCAAGTGAATACTCGCAACAATGAGCTTTCAACTCATTGTTGCGAATTGAAAGCTCAGCTTGATGCTTCCGGTGTCATGTTTCAGAAAAAATGCGAAGAAATTGAGGAATTGAAAAAAGAATTAATCAAAGCTAATGCTACAATCGATGAGATGTTTGATAATGGACTTGGTTATGAAGCTAAGATTAATATTCTTACTGAAAATCAGGCAACGGATGATACTACAATCAAAGATCTTAATGAGAAACTTACTAGTTCTAACGATAAGCTTCTTATCGCTGGCAAGACAATCGAAGAATTAACTAATGAGCTGGTAGAAGCTGAGATTAAGGTTCTCAATAATCAGACAATGGATAATACTATCAAAGAGCTTAATGAAAAACTTACTATCGCTGAAGAAACAATTGATAAACTTAATAATGAATTGGTAGAAGAAAAAACTAAAACACTAAATTCTATTAACAATGAACTCGCTGACAAACTTGCCAAGGCATATAATAAGATTAATGTCCTTAGTTCCAGCAATGACTGTCGTGCAATGGAGCTAATGAAAGCTGATGCTGCGATCAGAGATCTTAATAATATGCTCGCCAAGGCCAATGCTAAAGCTAAAGAAGATGCTAGCGAGATTTTGGCGCTTGAGCGCGAACTAGATGACCAAAAGGATAATTCCAATTTTCGTGTTATTGATCTTGTCAAAGTAAATGTTGCCGGTTATAAGAAAGAACTTGAAAAAACAAAGGAAGAATTGGAAAAAACAAAGGAAGAATTGGAAAAAACAAAGGAGAATCTTTTTGGAGCTGAGGATAATATTTCTGGAAACGAGGCAGAACTTAGTATCGCCAAAAAAGAAATTATAGCGACAAAAGAAGAACTTACCGCAACAAGAGTTTCTCTCGTTGCGACAAAGAAAGAACTTGAAGAAACAAAGGAAGAACTTGAAGAAACGATGGATAATCTTACTGGAGTTGAGAAAGATATTGCGGCAACAATAGAAACTCTCGTTGCGACAAAGGAAGAACTTGACGCGACAAGAGAAACTCTTGTCGCAACAAAGGGAAAGCTTGATATTAGTGAAATTGTCAAGTACAATCTTACTGCTGAGATTAACAAGAACATTAATCTCATTGCTTCATTTAACGAGAATGATACAGACGAGATTACTGTTCTTCGTGCCAAAATTGCTGATTTGAAGGCTTCGCGAAATACTCTTAAGACTACTCTTGATAATATGGAGAAGGATCGTGCTGAACTTGTTGCACTTCGCATCAAAGTTGTAGAGTTGAAAGATAGTCGAAAAGATTTCAAAATGTCCTGTAATGCTTTTCAAAATACTATTGATCACAAGAATCAAAAAATCTCGCAACTCAAGGAGAAACTGAGCAGCACCGCAGATCTCGCTAACGGTCTCTTGATCTTGGTCAAT
>CAZTDR010000150.1:0-1948 GCA_964612855.1 uncultured Coxiellaceae bacterium | reverse complement strand
ACTTGGCTCGAGCGATCGGTTTTTGCGCCTTGACGGCGTAAAGAGCGAACGAATAGCCGTTCTGAGGGAAGTAGGTGACCACTCCGGCATGAGGATCAATTCCCGCGCAGTTTCGAGCGCCACAGTCAAGAAATACCAACCTTCTTGCCACGCCATCAATTGGCACAGTCAGGAGCTGTGAAGGCAGATATTTGCCATTTTTTACCGCGTCCAGAACGGCACGGCCCGCGTCGCCGCCCTTCGATTCCATGTGGAGCAGGGCGAAGACGAATGCAAATAGCATCCCCACATGCAGCGCAGCTATAGCCGAGTGTTTCTTGGCGAGCAACTCGACTGCAGAATCATTCCGCTTTCCAAACAGGAATCTCTTCGCCTCGGTGAATAGACGCTTTCGACGAAACCCTCCACGGAGCCACGCATTTGCGGCCGGCAGGAGAACGTGCGAGTAGCCATATAGGGAAACCGCATATAGAACTGCAGCAATCAACGCTGGCGCGAGCGACACAAGGAACCCGTCGTAAAGCACCTGATTAATATCGCGGTCCAGCATGTTTTCATTGAGCTTCAGCGCATGAAGCTTTCCGTTCTGATAGGCAGTGCCCGCACAATAGAGGTAGGCAGTAATCACCCCCAGCGCAACGCCGCCATCGCGCAAAAGGTTGCGAATCTCGCTCATGTGATCAACCTTCATGACGTTGCCTAGCGCAAGTCTAATTCAGGCCGGGCTGTTTTCGTGCCAAACATCGCGCTATGCACTTTGATCTCTGGTGTCCAGCCGAGTTATTGATGCTCGGCTTGAATGCTAGCGATCAGAGCAGCAAGGAGCTGCGCGAACGATCACCGGCTCCGAATGAGCAACTCACCAACCAACTTGCTCCGCGCGCCGCCTCCAATCGTGTAGGTCGTGGCCATCGGCGTCATGTGGAAGCGCCCGTAGACCCTTCGCATGTCCGGGTGGTCGTTGATGGTCAGAATAGCTCTGCCCTCGAGCCCAACCATCACCTCGACCAGCTGTTCGTGTTCCGCGAGTTCGAAGTCATCGCCGTAACCGGTCGTTTCCCAATACGGCGGATCAAGAAAAAACAGCGTCTCCTCGCGGTCATACCGAGAGATGCACTCCTGCCAAGGCAAGTTTTCGATAGTGACCCGCGATAGCCGCAGATGCGCCTGACTGAGATCTTCTTCCAAGCGCAGCAGGTTGATCCGCGGACCACTGGTCACCGCGGCGCCAAAGTTCTGCCCCACTACTTTGCCGCCAAAGGCCAGCTTCTGCAGATAGAAAAACCGCGCGGCCCGCTGGATATCCGTCAGCGTATCGACGTGCTGCAGCTGCGCCCACCGAAACATCTCGCGGCTTACCAGCGCCCATTTGAACTGCCGGATCAGTTCTTCCAGGTGGTGCTGCACACAGCGATACAGGCGCACAAGCTCGCCATTGAGATCGTTGATCACCTCGACCGGCGCCGGGTCGCGCAGAAACAGGATCGCCGCACCGCCGCAAAACGGCTCGACATAGGTGCGATGCGGGGTCTTCAGCAACGGCAGAATGTGTTTGGCCAGCCGGCGCTTGCCGCCCGGCCAGGGGATGATGGGTTTATGCATAACGGGGCTCGGTAACGCGGGTGCGCGGATGCGCGCATGGCTAGGCGGCTCACGCAAACACGCGGCCGAAGGCTCCCCTTTTTACGTCGCTGCGCCGCGCGCTTCTCGACCGTGCGCCTGTGCAAGCGATTCATACAGCGATTGCGCGTTGCGACTCATCGCGCGCACAACGAGATTGAGGCCACCCCGCGCTCGGCCTCGCCATGTCGTCCTTTTCCGCTGTCGATCTCTCGCGCCTGCCCTTCCCCAACGTGGTCGAGCCGCTCGACTTCGATTCGATTCTTTCCGCACTGCTCGCCGATCTGCGTGCGCGCCAGGCGGACCGCGCCGGCACGCCCGCCGGACG
>CAZTDR010000149.1:0-1967 GCA_964612855.1 uncultured Coxiellaceae bacterium | reverse complement strand
ACGCCGACCTTCCGGGAATGGATATAGGGCGATCGGCAGGATTTTGCAAGGATTATGGTGTGTAATCGATACCTGCTTGCGCATGATAAATAATGCTGTCTGAAACAGAGCCGGCACCATTCAGGTTCATTGGCTGCACATCATGCTTTGGCATTTTTGTAACGAATGGGGGTGTTGGTCTGGCCTGTTGTTGTTGAACCGGCTGTGCCGCTTGTGTCGGCTGAAGCGCATTAAAAAATTTCGTAACCCAATTATTCGCCATGACTTCCCTCTGCATTAACTATTATGGATAATAATTATCCTGCCTCTAATAATATTGCAATCTTTTTTGTAAAACGGCCGCAAAAAAGCGTGCGTTATTAACTATTTTCTATCCCGCAGCGCAGAAATTCGCGACCTTGTTTTTACAACTCAAAGGTTTTATTGGAATTTTAAATGCCGTTGTAGCTCAGGGGTAGAGCAACGCATTCGTAATGCGTGGGTCGGAGGTTCAATTCCTCTCAACGGCACCAAAGGTTTCGTTTATTCGAACACACAATCTAAGTTAGTACATCGTCTTCATGCAAGGACATGAAAAAATTCTGATCAATCTCGATCATCTCAGCATCCAATTTTGTAATACCAATTTTATGTTCGACCATAAGCTCAAAAAGTTTGTCTCCATCAATAAGCGTCACGGGCGTGGCACCTCTATGCGTCGAGGCCTCCTTACATCCCTTGGCAAACGTCCCTAACGTTATAATCGTACCCTTGTAAATTCCATCATGTAATTGTGCAGCACCCCGAAGCTGATCTAAAATGGGGCGAGTAATGCTGTTTCTCGTGCGCTTTACTTGTATCAATTCAATTATCTCTGTTATCCCGAATTGAGATTTGGCTATAACATCTACCCCCTTGTCGCCACTTTGCTTTGTAACAGTCACATCAAGATATTCCATTGCTTCTAGCAATTGACTAATCAGTTTTTCAAATCGATATGGATTAACCTTCATAAGGCTGTCAAGGAAGATCTCTTTTTGGGAACTGTTAAAATCTTTGATCGATTTTAAAATCTGTCTTTTAGATCCAATGTCTTTTTCATCCTTGGAAGACGCGTGATTTATGCCTTCATTCGTAACAGAATAAAAATTGCCATCACGTGATATTAGATTTCTGTCTAGCAAGTTGTTAATTCGATCACTCAAAGTACTACTAATGGTAGAGTTTGTCCCAAATTTTGAATGATCGTGTAAATAGTCGGCCCAGTGCGGAAGTATGTCTCCCCGCTTGGGAGAATCCTTAGCAGCTATAATGGATAATATTGTGGAAGACCTTCCATTTCATCAATTTCAGCGATAATTTCTTTGTTGTTCTTTAGAAAAGCATCACCAAACTCAGTGATGCCATATCGCCCATCAGGCCGCTCTTCTAAAAGTTTGTATTTATTTATAAATAAATGCGCTCCGTAACAGTGCCTGGGATTCACCAGCTTATTTGTGTTTTCCCAAGTCTTTTTCGCTATATCACGTGTTGTTCCTGATAGCCGCTCATCAATCCACCTATCAGGATCCGTCCAATCCATCGTTGCCTGCGGTGTACCTGTAATGTCAAAAATATCTTGTATCATCTGATACACGTCTGTTTTTGACAGACCATTCCAAACATTTATGACAGCTTGAATTTTCCTATAAATTGGAAAAAGAGGAGAACGAACTCTGTATCTCTCCCCCATCAAATTTGGATAAAACATGGTGTGCTTTCATTTAAAATAAAGTTTTTTATTAAAGCTTTCAGGGCTTCAGATTTTAATAAATCGCAATTTGCTCTTTTTTAATTGCTGTCGCAAATTATTCGTATCGTAGGCAATTAGCACTTGATTGGCTTTTAAGGTCAAAACCCAGATCCTGATTAAATTCCCGTACGGGAGTCGAACCCGTGTCGCCTCCGTGAAAGGGAGGTGTCCTAGGCCTCTAGACGAACGGGACGCA
>CAZTDR010000148.1:0-2008 GCA_964612855.1 uncultured Coxiellaceae bacterium | reverse complement strand
GGTGGCAACACCGTGTCGGTTCGATTCCGACTCTCGGTACCAACTTTACAATTCAATCCCCCATTCTTTTGTAATTAAGTCCCTTTTGCAGTATCTTTTAACTGGAACGTTTTGCGCGATATGCAATACCTCAAATAAGTCCCGGTGGCACAGATGGATAGCGCAGCCCCCTCCTAAGGGGCAGGTCGGAGGTTCGAATCCTCTCCGGGACGCCATGAATAATAAGGAATTTCTTTGTGTATATCTTCTGGAGAATTTCACTTTTTACTTTCCGGTATAACCACGGGTATAACCAATAAAAAGTGTTTCTTAGCTTGCTCTAAACTTTCTGTTAGAGGAATGCTAATATTAGAACTGTTTTTTTGTTTGATAAATTTTTAGGGGGGTCAATATTAAAATCACATCCTACAAAATGTCTGTTCATAATGGGCTGGATTTTGATTTAGTGAATCTCCAAGAAGTTAACCTATTTGTTGGCATATCTGGAGCGGGAAAATCTAAATTATTAACCTCTTTGTTCAAAGTGGCTCGATTTGCTATTGGGAATGAAAAGAATGTTAATCCTTTCTTGGGGGCATGGATAATTGAGGCCGAAATTGACAATAAAAGATATCGGTGGGAATGCCAGCGAGAAAGTGATAGCGAAAGACAGAGTGTTATTATAAAAGAAGAAGTTCAAATAACAGATATTTCTAAAAATGAGACATCTGTATTGGTAGAGCGAACTAAAGACAATTTCGTGTTTAACAACGATTCCCTTCCAAAGCTTGATATATCAAAATCATGTATTGAGCTATTAAAAGATGAAGAAAAAATAAAACCTCTTTATTTGGGGTTTACTAACGTGATTAGGCGAAATTTTTCTCGAGGTGAGTTAAGTGAGGCTGCAAATTTTGCTTCTGTCGATAAGTCTTCAGAAGACCTTTTCGCAAAGCCGGGAGCATTAAATAAGGCTTTATATAGCTTGTTTAACTTCCCACTTAATGTTCGATTATATTTTATTAGTCGTTTTTTAAAAAAAGAATATCAATTGATAGTTGATTCTTTTAAAGAGCTTTTCCCAAATATTACAGATTGTTTAATAGTAGATGCTCATAAAGAAAAAATTATACTGTCTCCGGGTATGTATACCCCAGCCTTCATGGTTATGGAGGATGGCATAAAAAATAGAATTCCATTAAAAGAACTTTCTTCTGGTATGGTGAAAGTTCTTTTAATTTTAACTGATATTTTCACTATGCCTGATGGCTTTATTTATGAATTAGATGAATATGAAAATTCTTTAGGCGTAAATATAATAAATTTTTTACCGAGTTTGTTGTTGGAGCATCAAAAAAGTAAGCAATTTTTAATTACAACGCATCATCCATATTTAATTAATAAGATGCCAGTAAGTAATTGGTATGTTTTAGGTAGAAATGGCGCACATGTAAACATCAAATATGGAGATGAGCTAGTCAAACGATATGGTAAATCATCTCAAGAATCTTTTATCAAATTAATAAATGACCCTTTCTATAGCCCAGAAAATAAATGAATATTTATGTACTTGTTGAAGGCGAGGTTGGCGAAAAAAAAGTTTATCGAGAATGGATTCCTTGCGTAAATGGTTCGCTTACTTTTTCACCTACTATATCTGAAGTTAAGCGTAATAATTTTTTAATTTTCCATGGGGGCGGATATCCTCAATATTTTTCTAAAATTAAAAGTGCGATTGATGATGTCTTAAATGCTACTGATGATGATAATAACAAGCTGTTTAACCGTCTTGTTGTTAGCACAGATGCTGAAGAAAATTCTTACACTGAAAAAAAGCAAGAATTGATGAAGAAACGGTGTCAAGTAACCCCATTAAACAATTAATGCTATACGTTATTCTGTAAAATCATCCTGCCCATGTTTTTTTCCCATCTAATCCTTTCTAGCTGTATCTAGAAATCACATCACCAAAAAATGACTAAAAAATCCTATAAAATAAATGGAGATATTATGGCTCGACCTTTGCGCA
>CAZTDR010000147.1:0-2013 GCA_964612855.1 uncultured Coxiellaceae bacterium | reverse complement strand
ATGTTCACCTTCAAAAACACTCACATGTCGCCATTTTGGAATAAGCTCTTCATGCTCTTCACCGCTAAGCGAAGTAATCATCAAACGACGCTTACCTTTGGTTTCTTTACCAAAGCTTACAATACCGGAAATTTCTGCCAACACCGCTGAATCTTTCGGACGTCTTGCTTCGAAAAGATCCGCAACGCGTGGCAAACCACCAGTGATGTCGCGTGTTTTTGATGTTTCTTGTGGAATACGTGCTAACACGTCACCCACATTTACTTTTGCGCCATCTTCAAAGTTAACGATAGCATCACCTGGTAAGAAATATTGCGCAACGAGGCTGGTACCAGCGATATTTAAATCTTCGCCGTTATCGCCTACCAACTTAATCATTGGCTTATATTCTTTACCGCTGGAGCTACGTGCTTTTTGGTCAGCAATTACAATACTTGTTAAGCCAGTCAGTTCATCTGTTTGACGATGCATGGTCACGCCATCGATCAAATCAACGAACTTAATATTACCTGCTACTTCAGTGATAACTGGATGACTGTGTGGATCCCAGTTTGCAACGATCTGTCCAGCTTCAACTAAAGAATTATCTTTAACTGATAATTCTGCACCGTATGGCACTTTGTAACGTTCGCGTTCACGTAGATGGTCATCTAATACTGCCAACATAGCAGAACGAGAAACGATAACAATTTTGCCGTTAGAGCGTTCGATCACTTTTGCGCTGTGTAATTTAACGGTACCTGGAAACTTCACTTGAACGTTGTTAACAGCCGTGGTTCGAGATGCCGCACCACCGATGTGGAAGGTTCTCATGGTCAGCTGTGTACCTGGTTCACCGATCGACTGAGCAGCGATAACACCGACTGCTTCACCGATATTAACGCGATGACCACGCGCCAAGTCACGACCATAACATGCACCGCAAATACCATAACGGGATTCACATGTGATCGCTGTACGTACTAACACTTGGTCGATAATCATATCTTCCAAACGTTTAACCCAAGCTTCATCCAATAACGTACCCTGTGGCACGATTAAAGAATTAGTCTTTGGATCGTAAATATCTTGCAAGGTAACACGACCCAATACACGTTCGTGTAACGGTTCAACAACGTCACCACCTTCTACTAATGGGGTAACTGCAATACCTTGTGTCGTACCGCAATCCTCTTCAGTGATCACCAAGTCTTGTGCCACGTCAACTAAACGACGTGTTAAATAACCGGAGTTCGCTGTTTTTAACGCGGTATCTGCAAGACCCTTACGCGCACCGTGAGTTGAAATAAAGTACTGTAATACGTTTAAACCTTCACGGAAATTCGCAGTAATAGGCGTTTCGATAATGGTACCATCTGGCTTTGTCATCAAACCCCGCATACCAGCGAGCTGACGAATCTGAGCAGCGGAACCTCTCGCGCCTGAGTCTGCCATCATGTAAATAGAGTTGAAGGATTCTTGCTGAACTTTCACACCTTCTTTGTCTTTTACTATGTCAGAAGATAATTCTTCCATCATCGCTTGCGCGACTAAGTCATTGGTACGAGACCAAATATCGACCACTTTATTGTAACGTTCACCTTGGGTTACTAAACCGGATGCGAACTGTGTTTGAATCTTACGAACTTCATCTTCTGCTTGCTCAATGATGCCCATTTTCTTTTTAGGAATCACAAGATCGTTCACACCAATCGATAAACCGGAACGAGTTGCATAGTGGAAACCGGTATACATTAAGTGATCAGCGAAAATAACGGTCGCTTTTAAACCTACTTTACGATACGAAGCATCGATTAATGCTGATAATGATTTCTTATTCATCGTACGGTTAACGAGCGCAAACTCTAACCCTTTTGGCAACAACTCAGAAAGAATCGAACGGCCAACGGTTGTTTCAGCGAAAAGAATATTTTCTCTGTATTCGCCTGGTACGTCTGTCATTAAGAATTCACGTACTCTCACACGAACTTTAGCGTGTAATTCAACAACGCCGTTTTCATATCCACGGTGCAC
>CAZTDR010000146.1:0-2042 GCA_964612855.1 uncultured Coxiellaceae bacterium | reverse complement strand
ACGAGTTAAAGTGTTGTGCTCATAGGCGAAGTGCCCCCTAAAGTGGGAAAGAGCCAGTTTTTGATGCTCAAGCGGCGTGCCGCCTTGCTTTTGCTTCGTTCTCCACGAATAAAGCATGGCTTCAGCTATGCCAAGATCTTTGGCTGCTTGGCGAACACCTACCTTATCTGCTCTTTTTGATTCTAAGCTTTTGATAAATCTGGCTCCCCGGACTGGACTCGAACCAGTGACCCATTGATTAACAGTCAATTGCTCTACCGACTGAGCTACCGGGGAATAGGTAACTAAATTGTCATAACAACTTATATATTAAGAGAGTGCGATACTAATATCGAATAGCATTTTCGTCAATATCATTTTAATAAATTTTGAATAGCAGTGCTCATGCGCTGCATTGCATCTTTTATTTTTTCCATGCTAGTTGCATAAGAAATTCGCAAATAGCCGGGTGCGCCGAAGGCGGAGCCGGGGACAAGAGCGATGCCGGCTTCGGTTAATAGATATTCGGCAACGTCCATATCATTCTTCACTTGGCTAGATTTTTCGATGACGCCTTCAATCGAGGGAAAGCTGTAAAACGTGCCGTCACCGGCTTGTACTTGGACTCCAGGCATTTTTTGCAATTCAGCAAGAATATAATCATGCCTTTCTTTATATGCTTTCGTCATCGTGCTAATACAAGATTGGTCCCCATTTAATGCAGCTTCTGCCGCAGCTTGAGCTACGCTAGTTGGATTAGAGGTGCTTTGAGATTGAATTTTTTTCATAGCGCCAATTATGTGGGCTGGGCCTGCAGCATAACCAATTCGCCAGCCAGTCATGGCATAGGCTTTTGAAACGCCATTGATTACGACACAGCGATTATAAAGCTCTGGGCAAACCATGAGGATGTTAACAAATGTTTCCGGATTCCACAGCGTATGCTCATAAATATCGTCTGTCGCAACAATAATATGGGGATGTTTGAGCAAAATTTTTCCTAATGCATTGAGCTCATCAGCCGTATAAGAAACTCCCGTCGGATTGGAAGGGCTGTTTAAAATTACCATACGCGTTTTGGGTGTAATGGCGGCTTCTAATTGGGCGGGGGTGATTTTAAAATTCTGTTGCAAGTCTGCTTTAATGATCACAGGGGCTGCATCCATGAGCTTCACCATATCGGGATAAGAAACCCAATAAGGTGCAGGAATGATCACTTCATCCCCAGGGTTCAAAACCGCAGCGAATAAGTTATAAAGGCTATGTTTTGCCCCGACAGAAACCAAAATTTGTGCAGGTGTATATTTTAAACGGTTATCACGTTCTAATTTATTAATAATCGCTTTTTTTAAACCTGCTGTCCCATCCACAGCGGTATATTTGGTCATGCCTTCTCGGATGGCTTTGATCGCCGCTTCTTTAATAAAGTCAGGTGTATCAAAATCGGGTTCCCCAACACTTAAGCTAATAATATTTTTACCCGCTGAAATCAACTCATCAGCGCGTGCGGAAACGGCTAGAGTAGGGGAGGGTTTAATGCGTTGTACCCGAGAGGCAAGTTCTATAGTCATGACGTTTCCTAAGAATAAAGTAAGAAAGAATTATAATACGAGTCGCTATTGAAACAACCCATTTCTTGATAAAAGAACAGCAGTTCCTGCTTGAAATTTTGAACGGGGGCAGTATCAAGGAAATATCATTACCCACACGTTTTTTAACAGCAAAGAAACGTAGGGTGGATTAGATGCGTTTTTTGCATCGTAATCCACCAAATTAAAATAAAAAGCGTTTAGATTTTGGTGGATTACGTCAAAAAACGCCTAATCCACCCTACGTTTTTTTCGCGCTTCTTTAATTGCTTTAATCGCTATTTGGAAGGCAAGCGCTTTTAATATGATTAAAGTGAACATTAATCATGCGTAGTAAAAGATTTTTTTGGGCAATATTTAATAACATAAATTAAAAGGCTAAGTTTATCTTTTCAGTATACAGCCCAAAAAAATAAAGGCTCTGTACACGACAAAAATTCGCAATCGTCGTCCCGCGACTTGTTCGGCGTTGTT
>CAZTDR010000145.1:0-2170 GCA_964612855.1 uncultured Coxiellaceae bacterium | reverse complement strand
ATATATAGTGCTTGTCCAATGCCTTTCTCCCCGCTACAATACCGGGTCTTAATTTATATCAATGTACACTTGGGAGTTAGATCCATGGCGTTAACCACTGCTGCGAAAGCGCAGATAGTAAAGACCTTTCAAAAGGCACAAAATGATACCGGTTCTTCCGAAGTTCAAATCGCTTTATTAACGGCGCGTATTGAATATTTAACCGAGCATC
This sequence comes from uncultured Coxiellaceae bacterium, assembly GCA_964612855.1. Taxonomy (GTDB): domain Bacteria; phylum Pseudomonadota; class Gammaproteobacteria; order DSM-16500; family DSM-16500; genus DATIJJ01. The sequence continues at coordinate 1,959 of CAZTDR010000145.1, read as the reverse complement.
TCAAAGCGAATACACACGATGTTCATACCCGTTATGGTCTAACCAAACTGGTTAGCAAACGCCGTAGGCTGTTGAATTACTTGAAAAAAGTAGACATCAGCGCTTATCGTGCGTTAGTTGAGAAATTGCAAATACGTGGATAAGGTTTAGGTTGACCCCGCGCTGTTTGGTTGGCTCAGCTGAGTTGGTACCTTCCTCGTAAATTGATACGTAGGGTAGAGTTGTGAGCGCTCATTCACGAGTGTGAGTGAGCGCATTTTCACGACCTACCGTTCAAATTGGCTTGTTTTTGTGCGGGTATGCGCAAACACCCTGCTTTTCTGTAGCATTGCCGCGTTAGCCGCGACAAAGTTATTAACCCATTAATTAAATAGGATACATATTGTGGCAGCAATTAAAAAAACGTTTCGTTATGGCGATCACACAGTAACTTTAGAAACAGGCGTTGTTGCACGACAAGCTACGGCAGCCGTTATGGTAACAATGGATGATACTGTAGTATTAGTGACGGCCGTGGGCAAACAAGGCGGCAGCGATGAGAGAGATTTTTTCCCGTTAACTGTTAATTATCAAGAACGTAGTTATGCAACAGGCCGTATTCCTGGCGGATATTTCAAGCGCGAAGGCAAGCCCAGTGAAAAAGAGACCTTAACATCACGTTTAATTGACCGTCCATTACGTCCATTATTCCCTAAAGGTTTCAATTGCGAAGTACAAGTGATTGCTACTGTATTATCGATGAATCCAGAAGTGGATTCTGATATCCCTTCCATGATTGGTGCTTCAGCAGCGCTTGCGATTTCGGGTATGCCGTTTATGGGCCCATTAGGCGGTGCCCGTATTGGTTACAAAGACGGTGCTTACCTTTTAAATCCAACAAAAGCACAGTTGCAAACTTCAGAATTAGACATGGTGGTGGCAGGAACAGAGCACGCTGTATTGATGGTGGAGTCAGAAGCTAAAGAGCTTTCTGAAGAAACCATGTTAGGTGCAGTTATGTTTGGTCATCGCGAAATGCAAGTTGTCATTAAAGCTATTAAAGAGCTGGCAACGGAAGTTGGTACACCTGCATGGGATTGGAAAGCGCCAGAGCTGAATGCAGTGATTGAAAAACGTGTCACTGAAATCGCTGAAGCTGAGTTAACAGCGATTTACCAAATCAGTGATAAGCATGAACGTCAAAACGCTGTGGCGGATTTGCGCGAACGCTTGATTGAGCAATTATTAGAGGAAAATGCAGGTCAAGAAGACGAAGATTTGTTAGTGAGTGATGTTAAGTACGTATTCAGTCACATCGAAAGCAGAATCGTGCGTGGTCGTATCTTGCAAGGATTACCACGTATTGATGGTCGTGATACCAGAACTGTACGTCCTATTGATATCAAAGTCGGTGTTCTTCCCCGTGTGCATGGTTCAGCATTATTTACCCGTGGTGAAACCCAAGCGATTGTTGTTGCAACGTTAGGAACAGAGCGTGATGCGCAAGTGATTGATGCTCTTGATGGCGAGCGTAAAGAAACCTTTATGTTGCATTACAACTTCCCTCCATACTCGGTGGGCGAAGTGGGTTTTGTGGGCAGTCCTAAGCGTCGTGAAATCGGTCATGGTAATTTGGCAAGACGTAGTATTAATCCTGTGTTACCTACGACTAAAGAGTTTAGTTATGTTTTGCGTGTGGTTTCTGAAATTACAGAATCCAATGGCTCAAGCTCCATGGCAACAGTTTGTGGCACCAGCTTAGCGTTAATGGATGCCGGCGTCCCAACACGCGCTCATGTTGCTGGTATTGCGATGGGCTTAGTGAAAGAAGGTGAAAGGTATGCTGTCTTAACAGATATCTTAGGTGATGAAGATCATTTAGGTGATATGGATTTCAAGGTAGCGGGAACATTGAATGGTATTACTGCGCTGCAAATGGATATCAAAATTGATGGTATCACTGAAGTGATTATGAAAGAC
>CAZTDR010000144.1:0-2184 GCA_964612855.1 uncultured Coxiellaceae bacterium | reverse complement strand
AAGACGCGGCTAATCGGAAGAATGAAAAACTTGAAGTGCCGGTGGATTTGGAAATTAAACCTGAAACCACAAACACTAATCCTGAAGGAATATTAAGGAGTTTGTTATTTAATGAGTTAGGGAAAATGGGTATAAAGAAAACTATTCCCATACAAATAGGCATAGACCCAATATTAGGAACTCCAATTTTTGCAAATAGTGAAAAAATAACAAAATTTACAGGAACAGACAAATTACAAGCCACTTTCAACGATGCGTTTTACAATATATTATCCGCTGAGCAGAGGTTCACTGAGTCTTTCAAAGATATAATGTCGTCTACTGTTGATGATTCATTTGCCGGACTTGGTGAAGCCATAGGCAAATCGATAGGAAGCGGCGAGGATTTAGGGCAACTTATTTTTGGAAGTTTTTTCGAGACGCTTTCAAGCGGTATTGAGCAATTAGGAAAAGCATTAATTGCATTGGGTACCGCAAAAATCGCAGTCGAAAAATTCACATTTGCCCCGGGCGCCGCAACACTTTTAGCAGGATTGGCAACGATAGCTTTAGGAGCGGCGTTAAAAGCATCTTTGCCGCAATTTGCGGTTGGTGGCTATATTACGGGGCCCGGAACAAAAACATCGGATTCTATTCTTGCGCGTGTTTCGGCCGGTGAATATATTGTAAGAGGCGATATTGTTCAAAAGTATGGAGTTGATTTTTTTGATAAACTAAATAAAGGGTTGATGCCTCCAAGATATGATTCATTTGGATTTGCGAAATTCGCGCAAGGAGGGTTTGTTTCTCCAAATATTATCAGAACGTCGCAAGTGCCATCAATGTCAGGGATAAGCATTGGAGGAGGTCGCGAAATATTTATTGCTGATGCAAGATTGAGGGGTCAGGATATTGTAACAAGTTTCAAAAGGGCTTCGGCCACAATTTCAAGAAATACTTAAACCTATTGTTTTAAATAACCGATATTATTAGAAAAAAGTTTAGCAATCCTATCCATTTCATTCCATGTTTTTCTCATTGGGCTATTTTTACCTCCTCCAAAATAAAGTTCGCTAAATTCAGTATCGGTTTTTGTGCCAAGTAATTCTAACGACACTACGGGTTTTATTAATCCTTTAATAAATGTTTCATTATTGGTTCGATAGATTAATAACTTCAATGCAATTGCAGTGCCTTTAATTGTTTTAGGCGAAGTTGTTATGTATGTACTATCATTATTATTTAAATTATATCCATTTTTGAATAGCATAAATTTTACAGAATCGTATTCGACGTAAGACAAATTAATTGTATTATCTCCTTTGCTTTGTGAAAAGCAAAAAAAAGGTGTAAATAATAACAGGATCAATAATTTTTTCATTGAACAAACATAATATACATTCTTTATACAGGGAAGTAAGTTATTAAAAAAAGCTAAAATTACTTTTGGGTAAAAAGTTGTACGCTTTAAAATATACCTGCACTTTTGACCCATTTGACGACCTTTCAGCCGTTCCGGTTTATACTATTGAAATATTTCAAAAAGGCTATTCTGGCGAGGTTTTTACGCTCACAGGTGGCACAGTGCCTGTGCTTCATAATTGGGAAACAGACGATCCTAAAGCACCGGTAAAAGGTAGTTCACTTGCATTGAGTTTTATTAATAAGGACAATGGTCTTCCTATTTCGGATTTCTCATCAACCGAAGATGATACTTTCAAAGTACGATTTAAATATTTAGATAATGTACTCTTTGAAGGGTTCTTGGTTCAGGATGATTTTAGCGAGCCTTTGTTAGATTATACCCACGAAATAAGTTTAAGTGCTAATGACGCCCTCGGCCTTCTCAAAGATGTTAGTTTAGATAAGGCAAATATTTTTTCACTTTCTTTTACTTCACGCTATTTACCTGTTGATGCATATTTCCCTACCCGAACTATATTAACCGATTCGGAAATTGCACCATACATAGCGGTTGGGGACCGAATAGAAATGTGGAGTGGTACTCCCGTCGATGGAATTTATACAATCAAAAATTATATAATTTCAGGTCAGGCATTACTTATTTATGTTGATGAACCAATTCCACAAAATTACATAGGCAATACAAGTTTTAAAATTTATACCCACGCAAACCTTTTAGACAAGGTGCCATTAAGCACGATAATAAGAATGTGCCTTTCGGTAACAGGACTTGATCTTAAT
>CAZTDR010000143.1:0-2250 GCA_964612855.1 uncultured Coxiellaceae bacterium | reverse complement strand
TTACCGACCTTACCAATGAAGGGAAATTAGAAAAACTACCAAATCAGAAAATAGGTATTTACGGCGCCAAAGAATATTATTGGAAACTAAAAAATTAATAAATGAACGAATATTTAGAGTTTTTAGAAACTAAGCAAAAAACACATGTATTAAGCGGTTTTGATATTGATGAAAATGAATTGAATAAGGAATTATTCCCTTTTCAAAAATTTTGTGTAAAGCGGGCATTAAAAGCAGGCAAGTACGCATTTTTTGAAGATTGCGGATTGGGAAAAACAATTCAGCAATTAGATTGGGCAAGTAAAGTTTCTGATTATACTAATTCATGGGTACTTATTCTTTGCCCACTTGCCGTAAAAGGGCAAACAATAAATGAAGGTAAAAAGTTTCATATTTACGTTCAGGATTATTTTGAGGCGGTTGCCAACAATGATATTAATAATTGCACACAAGGAGTATTAATTGCCAATTATGATCAGTTAGAAAATATTGATACTTCAATTTTCGGTGGTATTGTGTTGGATGAAAGTTCTATCCTTAAAAATTTTGAAGGGGCCACCAAAAATTTAATAATTGAAAAATTTAAGAATACGCCGTATAAGTTAGCGTGTACAGCAACTCCTTCGCCAAATGACCCAATGGAGTTAGGTAATCATTCAGAGTTTTTAGACGTAATGAGCCGGAATGAAATGTTAGCCATGTACTTTGTTCACGATGGCGGCGAAACGGCTAAATGGCGATTAAAAGGACACGCCGTAAAACTATTCTATCAATTTGTAGGTACATGGGCAATAATGCTAAATAAACCGCAAGATATAGGATTTGAAATGGAAGGGTATGCGTTGCCGAAATTAAATTTAGTGGAACATCAAATAATTACTCCAAAAAGAGATAATGGAAGTTTATTTAATGATGCTATCATTTCGGCTACAAATTTTAATCAGGAACTTAGGTTGACAAAACAGGAAAGGTTAAGTAAAGTTGTCGAAATAATTAATAACAGACCGGATGAAAACTTCATTATTTGGATAAAACAAAATGAAGAGGGGGAACTATTAAGAAAGTTATTACCGGAAGCAATCGAAGTTAAAGGTAGTGATACGAATGAATGGAAAGAAAAATATTTGTTAGGATTTGCGGAAAATAATTTTCGTATTCTAATTTCTAAAACCAAGATAGCCTCGTTCGGGCTTAATTACCAGAATTGTCGAAATCAAATATTTGCTTCATTAGATTTCTCATTTGAAGGATTATATCAAGCTATAAGAAGGTCATACCGTTTTGGACAAAAGAACGAAGTTAATATTCATTTAATCACAACCGATACTATGGCTAACGTAAAACAATCTATTGACAAAAAACAAAATCAATTTAAAATTATGCAAGACGAAATGGCCCACGCAATTAACCAAAACATTAACGGGAAAAAGTTATTGAATGCCAGTTATGATATTGAAACAGAAGAAACCGAATGGTATAAAATTAAGCGTGGTGATAGTGTGCAATTAATACAAGATGAACCCGATGGAAGTATTGGCCTATCAGTTTTTTCTCCACCATTTGCAGAACTTTATACGTATAGTAGCCATATTGAGGATATGGGAAATTCAAAAGACTATAAAGAATTTTTAATTCAGTTTAGCTTTTTAATAAAAGAACTTTATCGTGTAATGATGTCCGGCAGGAATGTATGCGTTCATTGTATGGATTTGCCAATACAAAAAGGTAAAGAAGGGTTTATAGGATTAAGGGATTTTTCAGGAATGATACTTCATGCTTTTGAGGATGCCGGATTTATTTATGCAAGTCGTGTAACAATTTGGAAAGACCCGGTAGTTGAGATGCAAAGGACAAAGGCATTAGGATTACTTCATAAGCAAATAAAAAAAGATAGTACCATGTCAAGAGTTGGCATTCCTGATTATGTTTTAATATTCAGGAAGGATGGGGAACGAATTTCTCCAGTTAAAAATACCGATTTACCAGTTGACCTTTGGCAGAAATACGCTTCACCCGTTTGGATGGATATTGATTACGGTAAAACATTACAAGGGTACAGAAACGGAAGGGACGAAAACGACGAAAAGCATATTGCTCCGCTTCAGCTACAGACAATCGAAAGGTTAATTCATTTATACAGCAATAAAGGCGACACGATATTTACTCCATTTATGGGAATAGGCAGTGAAGTTTACCAGGCAGTTAAAATGGAAAGAAAAGGCATTGGATTTGAATTAAAGGAAAGTTATT
>CAZTDR010000142.1:0-2331 GCA_964612855.1 uncultured Coxiellaceae bacterium | reverse complement strand
GAATGTAAAAGAAAGGGCATTGCACTTCGCATTTGAATTCGTGGGGTGGATTAGACGCGCTCTTCGCGTCGTAATCCACCATTTTGGCGTTGAATCGGTAAATCATAATGCAAAAACACACCCAATCCTCTCTCTATTTATGTTTTAAAAGATAGGTATGCGATGGCAGCAGATATTAAAAATCAAATCGAACAATTGCGCGAGCAAATCGAAGAATATAATTATTACTATTATGTGTTAGACGAACCACGCATTTCAGATGCTGTCTTTGATCAAATATTTCAAAAATTAAAGCAGCTCGAATTGGATCACCCTCAATTCATTACTCCCAATTCACCTACGCAACGTGTGGGCGGTGCGCCACAAAAAGAATTTGTGACAGCACAACATGTGGTCCCAATGCTATCGCTTGAAAATGCGTTCACTGAAGAAGATGTATTAGCGTTTGATCAACGCATTCATGAACGTTTAAAAATAGATAGCTTAATTGAAATTATCTGTGAGCCTAAATTAGATGGAATAGCTGTCTCGTTGACTTACAAACACGGGAAATTAATACGTGGTGCAACCCGCGGCGATGGGATGACGGGCGAAGATATTACTGAAAATATTCGCACGATTCCGGCAGTTCCCTTACATTTACGTGGCAAACATTATCCAACCTTATTGGAAGTGCGTGGCGAAGTCTATATGCCAAAAAAAGGGTTTGCAGCGTTAAATGCGCGAGCAAGTCAAAAAGGCGAAAAAATTTTTGTGAATCCACGTAATGCAGCAGCAGGGAGTTTGCGGCAATTAGACCCGCGTATTACGGCTGAACGCCCTTTAGAAATTTTTTGTTATGGTGTAGGCCAAATTGAAAATGGAGACACATTCTCTACCCACGAACAAGTTTTAATGCAGTTACAAAAATGGGGGTTACGCATTAATCCAGAGATTCGATTAGTCAAAAACATGACAGAGTGTTTCCTGTATTATTACCAATTAGCGGAAAAGCGTCCGACATTATCCTATGAAATTGATGGGGTGGTTTATAAAGTTAACGATTTATTATTGCGGGAAAAATTGGGATTTGTTTCGCGCGCACCTCGTTGGGCAATTGCGCATAAATTTCCTGCTGAGGAAGTGCTCACGACGATTGAAGCAGTTGAATTTCAAGTGGGCCGTACAGGTGCCATTACACCCGTGGCCCGTTTAGAGCCGGTTTTTGTCAGTGGGGTGACAGTCAGTAATGCCACACTGCACAATATGGATGAAGTAAAGCGCAAAGATATCCATGTGGGTGATACGGTGGTAGTTCGTCGTGCGGGCGATGTCATCCCGGAAATTGTAGCTGTCTTGCAAGAGCGCCGTCCTGCCAATGCGAAAGCCATTCATTTGCCGCCCCATTGTCCCGTTTGTCATTCCCATATCGAACACATCGAAGGTGAGGCGGTGGCTCGTTGCAGCGGTGGGTTATTTTGTCCAGCGCAACGTAAAGAAGCAATAAAGCATTTTGCTTCGCGCCGTGCACTGAATATTGAAGGGTTGGGTGATAAATTGGTTGATCAATTAGTTGATCAACAATTAATTACTCATATTTCTGATTTGTATTCACTTACGTTAGATCAGTTAGCTAAACTCGATCGCATGGCAGAAAAATCCGCGCAAAATATTTTAGACGAGTTAACCAAAAATAAAAAGACCACACTGGCCCGATTTTTGTATGCGCTAGGCATTCGTGAAGTAGGAGAGGCAACAGCTAAGCAGCTCGCACACCATTTTGGTGACTTGCCTGAATTAATTTCCGCAAGTGAAGAATCATTACAAACTGTTCCCGATGTGGGGCCGGTGGTAGCTAAACATATTATTGCTTTTTTTGCCGAACAACATAACCGTGAAGTTATTGATAAATTGTTACTCGCGGGCATCCACTGGGAAAAAGTTCCAGTTACCGCGCATTCTTTGCCATTGATGGGAAAAACAGTCGTGCTAACGGGTACGTTGCAATCTATGTCCCGTGAAGAAGCAAAAGAAAAATTAGAAAATCTAGGTGCCAAAGTAGCTGGTAGTGTATCCAGTAAAACGCATTATGTTGTCGTCGGCGAAGATGCCGGTTCGAAATTAACGAAAGCAGAAGAGTTAGGGGTGCCGATTTTAAGGGAAGCTGAGTTTTTGCTATTTTTGCAGCGATCCTTTTAGAAAAGCATAGATATGTTTGGACGTTGCGTAACTATTAAAACGGCACTTGTAGGGGCATGGCGTGCCATGCCCGGCGGCTTCAACGAAATATGCAGCATGGGCACGGCGTGCCGCACTAGTGTCCGGTTAATCAGTTGATGTTTTATACAATGC
>CAZTDR010000141.1:0-2342 GCA_964612855.1 uncultured Coxiellaceae bacterium | reverse complement strand
ATCACGCGGAAAGCTCCGCCATTTATGGCGGAGATGGATAGCGTTGGACGCTGCAAGCGTCCTGTTTTTAATGCGGAGTTGCTTGTTGTTTAATATACTGCTTTACAATATCAATAGGGGCGCCACCGCATGAAGCTGCAAAATAACTAGGTGACCATAATACGCCTTTCCAGTAATATTTTGTTAAGTCTGGCAAATGTTTTCTCAATAAACGACTCGACACTCCTTTTAAACTATTAACAAGCTTTGATACAGCAACTTTTGGCGGATATTCAACTAATAAATGGATATGATCTTTTTCACCGTCCATCTCAACTAATCGAGCATCAAAGTTAGTGCATACTTCAGAAAAGATGATATTGAGTATGTTAATAGCGTTTGCAGTAAATATTTTTTTTCGATATTTCGTCACAAAGACCAAATGAATATGCAAGTTAAAAATGCAGTGTCTACCAGATCGAATGTCATTGATTTTCTTCATAGGCCAAAGTATATTTCCCTCATGAAAAGACTGCAAGCATTTAAATTTGAGTTAAAAGTATCTGGCGCGCAAGTGCGAGAGCTTTATCGTATTGCAGGTTCTTGTCGTTATGTTTATAACAAAGCCTTGAGCCTTCAAAAAGAGCGCTATGAACGTGACGAAAAAAAATTAACTTATGCGGGTTTATGTCAGCAGCTCACAGTTTGGCGCAATACATCGGAATATAATTGGCTTAAGGCTTGTCCATCGCAAGCGTTGCAGCAATCACTAAAGGATTTGGAGCGAGCCTATCAAAATTTTTTTTCCAAACGATCTGACTTTCCTCAGTTTAAGCGTCGAGGCTCGCGAGATGCATTTCGTTTTCCTCAAGGAGTAAAATTAGATCAAGCTAATAGCCGCATTTTTTTGCCTAAATTGGCTTGGTTGCGTTATCGGAATAGCCGGCAAATTGAAGGTGATATTAGTAATGTGACAGTGAGCCGATCCTGCGGCAAATGGTATGTTAGCATTCAAACAGAGCGCGAAGCGGATAATGTTATCCATGCCTCTACAACAGCTGTTGGCGTTGATGTTGGTATTGCACGTTTAGCGACGTTATCTGATGGTACGGTTTATGATTCTGTAAACAGCTTTAAGGTGCATCAAAAGCGCTTATCGCATTATCAAAAAAGAGCGAGCAAAAAGAAAAAGTTCAGTCAAAATTGGAAAAAAATTAATCGTAAAATAAGCACCCTGCATCAGAAAATAGGTTATATTAGGAAGAATTATTTGCACCAAACGAGCCATCTCATTAGCAAAAACCACGCGTTGATTTGTCTTGAAGAGTTGCAGGTAAGCAACATGAGTAAAAGTGCTTCCGGCACTAAGGAAAAACCTGGCGCTAAAGTTAGAGCAAAAAGTGGTTTAAATAAAGCTATCTTAGATCAAGGATGGTATGAGCTAAGACGTCAGCTAGAGTATAAGCAAGTATGGCGCGGTGGAATGGTGGTATTGGTTTCACCAAAAAATACAAGTAGAACTTGTCCGCGATGTGGACATATTGCTGTGGAAAACAGAGTAACGCAATCAAGCTTTGTCTGTGTGAAATGCCAATATAAAAATAATGCAGATATTGTTGGTGCTAAGAATATTTTAAGGGCAGGACATGCCCGGTTAGCCTGTGGAGAGAGGATGCAGTTAGGTCGCTCAATGAATCAGGAACCCGCTGAAGTGGTTCAAGCAAAACTTGCTTGAACACGGTAAGAATCCCCGTCATTTTATGACGGGGAGGATGTCAAGCAAAGAGATAACAACAGACGATGACAGAAGCAACAATGCCCACCGCATCTGCAATTAATCCAGCGGGTATTGCATAACGTGTTTGTTTAATGGCAATCGATCCCATATAAATAGCTACGACATAAAAAGTGGTTTCAGTACTTCCCATGATGGTTGCAGCTAAGTGTGCAATATAAGAATTTCCCCCGTGATCATGGATAAGTTCCGCCGTGATGCCATTGGCAGCGCTTCCTGAAAAAGGTCGCATGAGTGCTAGAGGCAAGATTTCTGGAGGGACTCCCCATTGATGCAGCAGCGGACCCAGTGCAGTTCCCATGAGATCAAAAAATCCGGAGGCGCGTAACATGCCGATTGCAACTAGCATTGCTACTAAATAAGGAAGAATCCGAATTACGGTTTGAAAACCTTGAGAGGCTCCAGTGATAAAAGAATCAAAGACTTTTATTTTTTTATAAGCAGCATAGCTAGGAATGCCAACTACAAAACTTAAAAACAAGATGTTTGAAAAATTATTTAATCCGCTCATGATGCTCATGCGGCTTCTCCTGCCATGTTAAGTTTAAAACGCAAGAATTTTGCGAAA
>CAZTDR010000140.1:0-2485 GCA_964612855.1 uncultured Coxiellaceae bacterium | reverse complement strand
AAAACAAAACGGAGACTTTGGATAAACCAAAGCCTCCGCCGTGTGTGTGGGGTTTACACCCCCTCTTTTACCTACCGTTTTGATGTACACCCTTACCCGTTTTCCGTCCGCGTGTGTGGGGATAGGTGCGGAACTGGTTAACGGGGCAACTTCGGTATTTTATAAGCTGCGGTTGGCACAATCTTAAATTGAGGGGGTTTTGTCAAGATTTTTTTTCCTAATATTTAACGATTTTTCCTTGCATCATTTTCCAGATTGGGATAAAACCAAGCCCAAGTTAGAGGCAGTAGAACCTTAACAAGTGGGAATTATTATAGAAAATGTCGATTACGACAGCGCAAATTAGAGGTGCACGCGGTATTTTGAACTGGAGCCAGCAGGATTTGGCCCAGCGCACAGGCATATCTGCGACCTCGATCGGCAGCATCGAAAACGGCCAGACCACCCCGCGCGAAAGCACGGTCAGCACGATCCGCAAAACACTTGAAAACGCCGGTATCGAATTTATCGGTATGGACGGGGTTCGCGTTAAGAACGCAGACGTTCTCATCCTTAAGGGGATTGACGGCTTCCATACGTTTTCATTCGATGTTTATGAAACATTGAAGACCGACAAACGTGAAGTCTTACAGGCGTATGTTGACGACACAAAATTCGCGGACTGGTTAGGCGATGAGGCCTATCCACATGTCCAGCGCATGGAAACATTGAAAAGCAAACGGTTTAAAATTTTGCAAAAAGAAGGCGATGCCTATTTTCCTGCAAAAAATTATGCGGAATACCGCTGGATTCCGGAAAAACAATTCCTCGCCGTACCGTTTGTTGTTTATGGCGACAAACTGGCCATTATTTTGTTTGAGCCGGAACCTACAATCATTGTTAATAGTTTCCCGCTAGTAGCGGAAGCTTACAGACTGCAATTTGAGTCTTTGTGGGATGCGTCTATCATTCCTGCAAAGGAACTAATTGATGGCTCGATAATTCCGGCAAAATATATGCAAGGTACTAAAGCGAAATAACCATGGCACGCTCGGGGAAAAACAATAAGGGAGTTGTTCACACAGGGTTTAATAGCCTGGGTATTCTGACGCCTGCAAATGATCGCAAACTCGATATCAAAACCTATAACATTCACGATATCGTGACCGGCAACCCAAGCTGCCCGGTTTCCATGGACACGCTAAAATATCTTATTCGTGCCCAAGCATCTTTGCACATGGCTGCCGTGAATGAAGATAGCAACAATCGCCTTAACAGCATCCTAAAAGAACGCATCAGTACCATTCGCGGCTTTGTAATGCATGCTGAAGGTGCGGGCCCTGTTGCTTATGCCATTTATTATCCCATGATAGATGGCAAGGGGGAACGCGTTGCCTACTGCGAGGATTTCTTCATTGTTGAAGCATATCGCGGCTATGGCGTTGCAAATATTCTTTTCCACGAACTCGCCAAACGCACCCTTGATGATAATGCAAAATATCTGCAATGGGCAACAGATCGTCGCAATACTCCGGTCCAAGGATTTGTAGAGAATAAACTGGGCGCCAACACGCCCCCAAAGGTCGTGACTATTTCTGCAAATAGTCTCCTGCATCCAGAATCTAATTTCCGTAGCATTCTTAATAAAGAGTGGAATAACGCAACGAATCCTGACGTATCACAGAATGATTCAAAATACATTGTTAAGCCAATAACGCCGAATAGCGTCCACTTACTGGAAAATTCTGGTGAAAATCCTAATATTATCCGCAATACAGGCGATATGCGTTTTGTAGGATATACGGTTACCGATCGTAATAATCCGCATAAAGCTGTTGCTATCGTTCCAGGCTGGATTCATTTTTCCACTTTCCAAGTAAAAGAAGGAATTCACCTAGAGAACCCAAAATTTATCGATGCTAAGACCGATACCGAAAAAACTCAAATTGTGAATGCAGTGCTTGATGTCGCAGCAAGACACAGCGCAAAATCGAATTACAATCACTTACGCTGGCACATCGATGTTGAGAATGATTTCATGCTTGGGCTATTACAAGATAAACTCAACCTGCCAAAAGATAGCATGATAGGCACACCAGAGTCTGAATTGATTGTTTACACACTCTCAAACGGTAATCTGGCGGCGCTGGCAAATTCAAACCCTGCAAGAACTATCAATGTTGCTGCAAATGTTCCTATTGGCGTCAAACGCCAATCCATAGAGCTGGCCCTCGGAAACTAGCCCCATAGGTTAGGTCTTTTAAGCCAAATAATCTTGTCATTTATTTCATATCATCTTAGAATCTTTGTAAGAAAGATTTAGGCGCTTCATGACTCACCCTCTCGACGGAAAATATAACGTTACCAGCACAACGGATTACAAAGGCCCTTTGGAGAAAAAATCCGATGGCGCCACGGAAATTCGCGATGGTCAGACGCGCCGTTACGACCGCGCCAATTGCCTGTGGACCAGCACCTTTAATGTGCTGAGCGAAACCGAAGTTGA
>CAZTDR010000139.1:0-2502 GCA_964612855.1 uncultured Coxiellaceae bacterium | reverse complement strand
CAGTCAGAGCAGCTCGAAAAGCATTTAGCCGCTTCCTTTTATCCAATCGGTGGATTCGGATTCAGCCGCTCTTACGCATTACAAGCGACTGCTCCGCAAGGTTCGATTTTCAAGTTGGTGACTGCGTATGCAGCGCTGGCAAAGACAAAAGGAGAAAACCCGCTGACGTTGATCGACGAGGTCAAAAACGGCCGAAACTTAAGCGTCGCGTCGACGCTTACAGGAGTCCCTTATCCGCGGATATACAAAGGAGGGCGGCTGCCGAAGAGCGCAAATCCTCAAGTCGGGAAGATCGATCTTGCAGGAGCTCTCGAGCAGACCAGCAACCCTTATTTTTCGATTTTGGCGGGAGATATTTTAGAAGATCCGGAGGATCTCAATACCGCGGCCCGCGCATTCGGATTCGGCGCTCGAACTGGCATCGATTTACCCGGGGAAGGGCGTGGCAAACTGCCGACCGATTTACGGGGCAACCGGACGGGGTTGTACTCGACGGCCATCGGCCAGCACACACTTCTCGTGACGCCTCTTCAGACAGCAGTCCTTTTGGGCACAATCGCAAATAGCGGGAAAGTACTCAAGCCGATCCTCGTAAAAGAAACCGCTGGCGCAACTCCAAATCGCGATGCCTTGAATGCATTCGAAATGCCTCCTTTCTGCGAGGATGAACTCAACGCACTCGGAATCTTCTTCCCGCTATTTACGGCAGCGCAAGCCTGCTCTGAAAAAGATTCGGCAGAAACGCAAACGATTGAAATCGTACGGAAAATCGATCTACCGCGTGGAGTTCGCTCTCAAATTCTCGAAGGGATGGACCGGGTCATTTGGGGAAGCAAAGGGACGGCGCGGCCAGGAGCAATCCGCAATAAAGCGCTGCTGTCGCAATATCTGGCACTGCGCCATCAGATGGTGGGAAAGACGGGAACAGCGGAAATCCTCTTCAATTCGAGCATCCCTCCATCGAGCAAGGCTGCGATGTACAAACACATTTGGTTTGCGGCGTTGGCATTCGAAGAAACTGGGAAGACCCTTTGGGAGTCGCCGGAACTCGTCGTGATCGTCTATCTCCGCTATGGAGGGGGGGGGCGTGAAGCAGCACCTTTGGCGGCACAGATGATCCACAAATGGCGCGAAATCAAAAAGAAGCATGGAATCATTTCACTTCGTTCTCAGGAATAAAGGAATGGAACCGGGCGTTGAGCCCTGATCTCTCTTGATCGATGAAATCTTGGGCTTGATCTGGAGTGATTCGGCCGGTTGTGATAAGAGTCTGGCCAAAATACCAGTTCGAAGGAAGGAGTGGGAAGAAAACAGAGAGGAGCTCGGTCGCGTTCTGTGTCGTGGCGATCACTTGGTTGATTTGCATTACGCTCTGCGGTTGCGAAGGAACGAGTGGAGTCGAATTAGCTCCCCCATTGTTGTCATAGTTCAAGACCGTGCCCTGATACGTTACCAGAGAAGCCGTCACCAAAGCCGCATCGCTTGCTATATTCAGGTTTGGCGCGTAGCTGCCGAAGATGCTCGGCATCGTCGGAGCTATGATGTGTGCAGTATCCGACATGATGGGCGATCCCGTATTATCGAGGATGTACGTTGAAGGCCTTTCTAAGGAATCGCTCGCAGAGCTGAAGGTGTTCGGAGCCATCAATGTAATGGTCGCCGTCGGGCCTGCCGCGATGATGCCCGCTACCGCTAAATAACTCGTGGCCGTGGCGTTGAGATTGCCATTGAGGATCGTAAAGCATTCATTAGGGCCCATTAGAAGCGTTCCGGTATTGATCGTAAACCCGCTGCCGGTTTGGTTAACGATGGTAGCAACTCCAGGATTGCCCATCGTGGGCTCAGGCCTTCCCGTCGGAGAGAGAGCGATAAAACCGTCTTGCAACCCGTTGCCGGTCGTATTCATTACAGTTCCATTCAAAGTAATAATGCTGTATGGCTCCGATATGATATTTGCGTTCGGCTGCAACAGTATATTGCCGCCGATTCCACGAGTAGCGCCGCCCGTCGCATTCAAGTTCCCGATTTCGATTGCACCTGTAGCTCCGTTCGCGATGATCGTTATACTTCCTGCATTGCCAACTCCTGCCGCAGGCTCTCTTCCACTCTCCAAAGGAATTCCTCCGCCGCCAGCCCAGATGTCTCCTACACTCACAGAACCTGCTGCTCCATTTCCAAAAGCGGTTAATAGGACACTGCCTCCATTTCCATCGCCATCGCCGCCGTAAGCATGAATGTTCTGCACGCGGATCGATCCTCCTCCGTTCGTGATCAAATTAACGCGGCCGCCGTTTCCTCCCTCAGAGCTCCCATGAGAATCGATCGGTCCCGTGATAGTGATTCCGTCCGAAGATCCGTTTGCAACGATCAATAAGACCTCTCCTCCGCTATACGAAGAAGTGGTTGAGTTCGTCGCAATAGAGCCCGCGAAAAAAATCTCTCCCCCCGCTTGAATGAGAAAAGGGGCGCTGTTGGCGCTTGAACTGTTGACAAAGTTCCCAG
>CAZTDR010000138.1:0-2771 GCA_964612855.1 uncultured Coxiellaceae bacterium | reverse complement strand
CAAACAGAATATTGCAAACAGAATAATCTAGTGCTCGCCAAATTTGCGTATTACCGCGGAATTTTCAAAGCAAATGCGTGCACCGCTTCGCCTAAGTTAGATATATTTAGCTCCATTAAAATTAACAAGCCTACACAAAATTCCTCTTCCGATATTCGCATTATGTTACCCAACGGTTTTCAATGTTTTATTCCTTCTCAAGTTGATGCGTCTCATATAAAACGTCTAATGGAGATACTTCTGTCATGTTGATAGCAGATGATATAAAAATATATTTGCATCTGCCGCCCACCGACATGCGCAAATCAATTGATACTTTATGCATCCTGGTTTCTGAAACATTAAAAATGAATCCAGCCGAAGGCCATTTGTTTTTATTTCGTAATCGAACTGGCAATAAATTGAAAGCGCTTTATTATGAAATGAATTGTTTTACTTTGATTTATCGTCGATTAGAAAAAGGAAAATTTGTTTTTCCTAGAAATGCGCTTGGATCTATTGAAATGACCCATGAACATTTTAAGTGGTTATTAGCAAGCGATAAATACTCGCGGATGGATACGATGGAGCCGAATCAATATGCAAATTATTGTTAATATAGCTCGTAAAAACTGCTGTTATTTGTTACTCTAGGCGAATGAAAATGGCTCTAAAAAAACAACATAAATCGCCTGAATTATTAGAAAAAATAATTGCCGATCTTCAGTTAAAAATAAATGAACAAGCGTCAGAGCTTGCTTCTTACAAAGAAAAATATGCCCGTTTAATTGAAGAAATTCTTCTTGCAAAGCAGCAACGCTTTTCACCGTCATCTGAAAAAAATATTTTACAGCCCGACTTATTTGATGAGCCAGGCATTGAGCTATCTACCGAATTAAAAGAACATCTAGAAGACGATATTGAAGTCACATCATATACACGGAAGAAGCATCCTGTTCGTCGCCCGTTACCCGCTTATTTGCCGCGAGAAATAGTCATTCATGACATATCAGCAGAAGATAAAATATGTATTTGCGGAACGATGCTTGTTCGCATTGGCGAAGAAACTAGCGAGCAGTTGAAATATATTCCAGCGCAAGCATCTGTTATTCAGCATGTGCGTCCAAAGTATGCCTGCAAACCTTGTCAAGAAAATGTAAAAATAGCGCCGATGCCAATTTTATTATTACCAAAAAGCATAGCAACGCCTGAGTTGATCGCGCACACTATTATTTCTAAATATTGTGATCACTTGCCGCTATACCGACAAGAATCAATTTGGTCACGACTTGAAATTGACATGCCAAGAAGCAGCCTGTGTGGCTGGGTATTAAAAACAGCAGAATTGTGCGAGCCATTAGTTAAGTGGCTTCAAAAATTTATTGTTAATTATGATTATGCTCAAGCCGATGAAACCACCGTACAAGTCCTTCATGAGGTTGCGCGAAGTAACACAACGAAGTCATATATGTGGTGTTATCGCGGCGGCGGTAAATATCTTAGTATTGTATACAATTACCAAGAAACCCGAGGTGGTTATCATGCCCAGCAATTTTTAGCTGGATTTAAGGGGTTTTTACAAACTGACGCCTACTCTGGTTATAATTGGGTTAATGACAATGGGAGTATTATTTCCATTGGTTGTAATGCGCACGCTCGTCGTTATTTTGCAGAATTAGCAAAACTTTCTAAAGGTTCTGGGCTAGCAAATGATGCGCTAAAGTTTTATAAAAAGTTATATGCAATTGAAAAAGAGGCGCGAGAAAAAAACTTATCAACCGATGTAAGATATCTGCTTCGCGAAGAAAAAGCATCGCCTGTGCTAAAAGCATTTAAGCAATGGCTGGATAATCATTTATTAAAGACACCCGAACAAAGCCAAATAGGTAAGGCTATCCGATATAGTTTAAATAACTGGACGCAACTTACAAATTATCTTCTGGATGGACGCATTGAGATAGATAATAATCTGATTGAAAATGCAATCCGCCCATTTGCCTTAGGGAGAAAAAATTGGCTATTCTCTGGCAGTCCATCTGGTGCAAAAGCAGGAGCGGTTTTCTACTCATTAATTGAAACCTGTAAAGCTAACAATATTGAACCGTATAAATATTTTTGCACAATGTTACATCGCATTCGTCTTTGTCAGTCAGATGATGACTATAAAAAACTGCTTCCGCAGTTTATCGATTTTTAACTTTGGTAGGGGCATTTACAAAATATTGCGAGGTTATTGAGATGGGTATATATAATGGAATGACTGTTAATGAAAGACTTTTTGAAGCAAAGATGTTCGAAGATTTTGATGATGCAGTTAAAAAGCGAGACAAAGAAAAAATGATTGCAATTCTCACTAAGGTAGGGCTTTCAATAGATGATGCAAATAAATGCTGTGACTCTATATTAAGTAATCCAATGAAATACGGCTATAAAAGGAACAGCATTAAATTCATATTACAAATATTTTTATTTCCGCTAAGTTTTTTCTTTGTGTTTGGATATTTATCTAGTTATGAATTATCTTATCCATGCATTAATCGATATCATTTTATTTATCTATTATTATTTATTATAACTTCATACTTTCTTTTAAAATTAAAAGCTAATAAGCTTAATTATATTATTTTACTAACAAGTATATTGCTACTCATAACAGTAATGGTAAGCATGACTTTATATCATTTATTTAGTGCTGGGATATGTTTTAAATTTTAAAAAATTTGTTGTTTTTAGGAGTATCAGCTTGCTGCAATTTCATGATTTTAAAAAAATGTAGTTCTGAAGACGTTTAC
>CAZTDR010000137.1:0-2804 GCA_964612855.1 uncultured Coxiellaceae bacterium | reverse complement strand
ACTAAGTGTTTGCATTTATCAAAGTGGCGTATTACTTTTGTTCCCCCATTAAATTCTAAGCTGTTAGTGCTTTTCTCACCATTTCCGATTTGTCAGCATAAAAAGTGGTCATGACCTGAAAAACCTCATCACGACATTTGCCACTTCTGAATGTCCTATTAAAAGTCTCGGGGGCTGATCCGGGAAGCCTTTTAGCCAATTCATTTGAATCACCAGGCGATCGCAATATTTCCCATTTTGTCAATATCTTTTTGGGTATCGTCATTTTGTGCTATTTTGTGTTTGCTTGAACAAATGTAGTATTTAATTCGACAAAAACAAATTAAATGTCGAATTATTTTCAACAAAAACATATATTTTTGGCTGATATAGATAGCATATTAGAAATCATTAAGAAAACTAAAGGACTGAACGTTGAAGAGGTGGCGGCGGTCTTAGGGTATGACAGGACGCATATGTATAATAAGCCCGCATTAAGCCAGACGCATATAAAAAAGTTTGTAGAAAAGTATTCGACAGAAATGGGCAGGGCTGGGTTTGAGCTTGTTGATAATTATGATATATTCGGGTATAAGGGCAAAGCGATAGTAAAAACGGGGCAGGTTCTTTATGGGGGGAAATTTATACAGGTTTCGGAAGAGGATAGTAAAAACGGGGTGCAAGGTATTAATTCAGATCAGGCGGAAAAATCTTTTGCAGGCGTCTTGAAATCAGTCGCAAAAGCTCAGCAGGAATTAGCCGATCGGTTAAAAACCCTTTCGGCGGCGGCTGAATCAATTTCATCTGAAGAATTGGACAAACTTTTTCAGGCGATTTCTCCCCTTGGTAAGGGCAGCATTGAAAAAAAGGGCAAACCTGGCAAATAGCATCGTTGCTCATTATTAAAACGGATTAAGGGTGAAATAATTCCCTAATCTAAAGAATTTAAATAGAGGACAAGAATATCTTTTATTAATATAAATTTAAACAATGAAGAAAGTATTAGTATTAGTAATGCTTGCGCCGGTGATGGTGTGGGGGCAAAAAAAGGGTGTAACAAAAATAATAATTGACAGCGTATCATTTAACGAGGTCGCCGAACACCTATTGGATGCGGGCTACTTTATTGATAAATCGGATTCGGCATTCGGAACATTTATTACGCTTCCAAGGCAAACACCGAAACAGGCTGCATCAAAGCATAAATTATTAGTCCGGGTAAAAGATAATAAAGCGATTGTAACCGGGCAATTTGATATGACCATGTACATAAGCGGCGTTTATGATATAAGCAACAGCGGTGCGAAGGGGTTTCCAGGCAGAGAGGCGTTTGCGGCAATGAATAAATTTGCATTATCTTTCAACCGCCCGGTTGAGTATTCTAAATAAAATGAAACACACAGCAAAATCAATATCAGTAAGGTTTTTACGCGCATTTGATATTGTATGTGCTGAACAAAATGAAACGGCAAAATCATTGGCTCCAAAAATCGGAACTACAGCCGAATATATTTCCACATTAAGAAAATCTGAAAAAAGTTATATAAGACAAGATATTATTGCTAACTTGTGCGAGAAATTCTCAATATCCCCCCAATGGTTACTATTAGGAAGGGGAGAAATGAAGTTTAATCCGGAAATTGAAAAGATATACACTACAATCAGGCGAATGTCCTCAACCCAAGACGACATTATAGCCAAACTACTCGACGGGCTGTTAGAGGTCAGAGCCCGCTTATCAAATCCCATCAAAGAGCTAACAGACCAGGCTCGAAAGAGAAATAATTAATTCAATACTTTTTTTTAACGGCAATGCTGAACTCAATCGGCGTTGAATTTTTGCATTTAATGGTCAAAACAATAATCATTGACGTTGACGGCGTATTAACAGACGGAAAGGTATGGTATACTTCAACCGGCGAACGCTCAAAAGGTTTTCATTCAAGAGACATAAGGGCAATACGGGAATTAACCGGACGTGGTTTTGATGTGTACCTACTCACTCAAAGCACATGGCCCGGTGTAGATGATTTTGCAGCACGTACCGGAGCAACTGTTGTAACTGCTATTGATAAATTTAAATGGATACAGGAAAATAACATTACTGATTATATCGCTGTTGCGGATGATGTAAGCGACTTGGTGCTGTTAGAAAATGCATCCATTTCGTGTTGCCCATCCGATGCCGATTTTTTAATTAAAGAAGTAGAGGCTATGATTAAATTAAGCGCCAAAGGAGGCGATGGCGTTATTGCAGAACTGGTAAAACTGATTTCATGAAAATACTCTACACATTACCCTCAATAAGCGTTCCGCATGGAGGCTATTTAATAGTTTGTGAGCATATTGCCAGACTAAAGGCATTGGGTCACGAAGTTGATTTGTTTGTTGAAAAAGGCCCTGCAATCTGTGCATGGGAAAGATACAATCATATCAGTATCACCACAGACCGCAACGCCTACCAAAATTATGACTGCATCGTTATCGGCTCCCCCCATTCTATTTGGATACAAGATTATATAAAACCGCATCAAAAGTGTTTCATTTTTATGCAAATGGATGAGCGTAAATTTCGCCCGCATGATATAAAGTGGCATAAAGAGTGTTTAAAATTCTACCTGTCAAAATATCCAATTATCCACGGCTCACATTGGGGCGAACAGGTATGCAGAAAGTTAGGCAGAACCGGCGAAATGCATTATATAGGTAATGGGGTAAATCTGGAACACTTCCCAATAAGCGACAAGCCAAAAGACGGCAAAACAATATTATTAGAATCTCCTGCATCATCCAACCCGGCGAAAGATACGGACGGGATAGCATTG
>CAZTDR010000136.1:0-2811 GCA_964612855.1 uncultured Coxiellaceae bacterium | reverse complement strand
GGATTAGGCGTTTTTTGCCGTAATCCACCAAAATCTAAACGCCTTTTATTTTAATAGTGGATTACGATGCAAAAAACGCATCTAATCCACCCTACAGTTGCAGCGCTTTTATGGATTGTGGGTAATGATATGATCGCGACTCTCCCCCGACGTTTTACAAGCCCGTATGTTTTATGGTAGAAGATGCACCCAGCATCTTAAAAAAATAATGGGAGATTTGCATGGCGCCAATGAAGATGACATCCAAAACGGATCATACTAAACGAGGTTGGTTGATCACGATGACGGCCGCATTATTTTTCTTTTACGAATTCATTCAGCTCAATCTTTTCAACGCGATAGGCATCCAATTGATGCAAGCTTTCAAGCTTAACGCACCCCAGTTAGGGCAATTATCCTCTATGTATTTTTATGCCAACGCGATTTTTCTTTTTCCTGCAGGCATTTTATTGGATCGTTTTTCTACCAAAAAATTGCTTTTGGGGGCAGTGGCTCTTTGTACAGCAGGTACGTTTGCTTTTGCTATCGCACCCAATTATGGCGTGGCTGCCTTAGGCCGCTTTGTGGTTGGAATAGGAGCATCTTTTTGTTTCTTAAGTTGCATTCGCTTGGCTTCTCGGTGGTTTCCTCCAAGCAAAATGGCATTGGTGACAGGTTTAGTCGTCACCATGGCCATGCTTGGAGGATTAGTGGCGCAAACTCCTTTAACAATTTTGACCGGCATCATGGGATGGCGTAATGCTGTTTTGATTGATGCTGCATTCGGTATTTTGGTGGCAATCGCCATTATTGTGATTGTGCAAGATCGCCCACCGAATTCAGAGGAAGCCGCGCATGCCGATAAAGCGCATTTAAAAACCCTTGGTTTTTGGCGTAGTATCAAATTAGTGTTACTGAATCCTAATAATTGGCTAGGCGGATGTTATACGTCATTAATGAATTTACCCGTTTTCTTATTAGGCGCATTGTGGGGCATTCACTATTTAACCGAAGTACATCATATCTCACCCATCGAAGCTTCTTATGCCACGACCCTCTTTTTTGTTGGTGTCATTTTTGGTTCACCCGCATTCGGATGGTTTTCCGATCGAATCGGTCGGCGCGTGTTGCCCATGATCATTGGGGCAGTGCTCTCTCTCGGTGTGATGCTTGTTTTAATGTATGCACCCAATCTAACGCTTAAAGAATTGATTGGCTTGTTCTTCTTAATTGGATTTGTAACAAGTTCACAAGTTTTAAGTTATCCCGCGATTGCAGAATTAAACCCTAGTGCATTAACCAGTACGGCGGTCAGTGTCGATTCGGTTACGATTATGGTGAGTGGTGCTATTTTTCAACCCTTCTTTGGCTGGATCATGGAGTTGCATTGGAATCAGGCGATGACCGCAGAGGGTGTGCCGCTTTACTCTGCGCACGATTTTTTGAACGCCATGCTGATCATGCCAATTGCCTTCGTATTAAGCATTTTTATAGGCTGGATGATTACTGAAAGTTATTGTCAATCTAAAGCATAAGGTGTTGTTATGGCGCGTGCCTTTATTATTTTGTTGGATTCTTTTGGTATCGGTGCTACCGATGATGCGGATGCCTATGGCGATGCAGGGGCGGATACCTTGCGACATATTGCAGAATTTTGTGCAGCGGGCAAGGCGGATGTGGCAGGGGTACGCAGCGGGCCGCTTCATCTGCCGAATTTAACCCGGTTAGGATTAAATGCGGCTGCAGCGATTAGTGGTGGCAAACCTGTTCCTGGGCTTGCAACCGATATCACGCCTATCGGCGCTTATGGTTGCGCCAGTGAAAAAAGTTTCGGCAAAGATACACCCAGTGGTCACTGGGAAATTGCAGGTGTTCCTGCCTTATTTGATTGGGGTTATTTTCCACCCGACTATCCGAGTTTCCCCGACGATTTAATTGAAAAATTCATTAAACGCGGCAAATTGCCCGGTATTTTGGGCAACCACCATGCTTCCGGCACAGAAATTATTCAAGCGTTAGGCGAAGAACATCAAAAAACCGGTAAGCCGATTGTTTATACTTCCGCCGACAGTGTTTTTCAAATTGCAGCTCACGAAGAAAGTTTTGGTCTTAAAAAATTACAAGAACTTTGTCAGATCGCCCGCGAATTAGTCGATGAATATAATGTTGGCCGTGTCATTGCTCGTCCGTTTAAGGGCGAACCAGGTCGTTACGTGCGTACTGGTAATCGTTGTGATTATGCTGTTCCTGCGCCCAAGCCCACATTACTTGATAAAATTATTGAAGCGAAAGGTGAAGTGATTACGGTAGGAAAGGTGGCTGACATTTACGCTCATCGCGGCATTTCTAAGACCGTAAAAGGCGACGGCAATATGGCCTTATTTGATGCTTTCCTGCAAGAAGTTAAGATGGCGCCTGATCATAGCTTAGTATTTGTCAACTTGGTTGATTTTGACATGTTATACGGCCATCGACGCGATGTGACCGGCTATGCCAAAGCCTTGGAAGAGTTTGATAAACGGTTACCTGAATTTGAAAAATTATTAAAACCGGGCGATCTTGCAGTCATTACCGCGGATCACGGTTGCGATCCAACTCAACCCGGCTCCGATCATACCCGAGAAAATATCCCGGTGATTTTCTTTGGCCCCGCTGTCACCCAATCAGGCCCCATCGGCAAGCGCGAAACATTTGCAGACATTGGCCAAACACTCGCCCTGCATTTAGGGCTCAAGCCTCTGGATTACGGTACTGCCATAGCAATCCAAAGTTAAATGTAAAAATGTAGGGCACGAATTCAAATGCGAAGTGCAATGCCCTTTCTTTTACATT
>CAZTDR010000135.1:0-2823 GCA_964612855.1 uncultured Coxiellaceae bacterium | reverse complement strand
GCGAATGCATTACGTTGGTGTGTAGCAGAAATGGATCGTCGTTATAAATTAATGGCATCATTAGGTGTGCGTAATTTAGCGAGCTTCAATCAAAAAATTGCGGAAGCCATCAAGCAAGGCGCACCCATTCCAGCTCCCGCTTGGATGACAGCAGAAGGCGAACAACCTGCGAATTTGGAAGTATTACCGACCATCGTGGTGGTGGCGGATGAATTGGCTGACATGATGATGGTGGTCGGTAAAAAAGTGGAAGACTTGATTGCGCGTATTGCCCAAAAAGCACGTGCGGCCGGTATTCATTTAATTTTAGCGACACAACGTCCGTCGGTGGATGTCATTACAGGTTTAATTAAAGCGAATATTCCAACACGAGTAGCGTTCCAAGTGTCCTCTCGTATTGATTCACGCACGATTCTTGACCAACAAGGCGCAGAGCAATTATTAGGCAATGGTGATATGCTCTATTTGCCGCCCGGTACCGGTGTGCCTGTGCGCGTACATGGCGCATTTGTGGCAGATGATGAAGTGCATCGTGTAGTGGCTGCGTGGCAAACCTATGGTAAGCCGGATTATTTAGAAGAAGTCACCGAAGGCGGTTCCGAATCATCTAATTCAGGAGAAGGGAGTGGCGGTGAAGCAGACCCGCTTTATGATGAAGCATTAAAAGTCGTGACAGAATCACGCCGAGCATCGATTTCATTGGTACAGCGCAAATTAAAAATTGGTTATAACCGTGCCGCACGCATCATGGAAGATATGGAAGCAGCAGAAGTGGTAAGTGCGATGGATTCAAGTGGATCGAGAGAAGTTTTGGCGCCACCGCCTGTGGAATTTGGCTAATTACATTCACTTGACAAAGGATATCTATGAAGCATTTTTTTAAAAAATTTGTTAGTTTATTTTTCTTATTCACATCCGCCATTGCCAGCGAACCCAGTGATGAGTTAATTCAACTCTTAAATAACATCCACACGATGCAAGCGAATTTTAACCAAACGGTTTCTGATACCAAAGGCAAAATTCTCAATCGCTCACAAGGACAAATGTCCTTACAACGTCCCGGTAAATTTCGCTGGGATGTCTTGCGCCCTAATCGCCAATTAATTATCACTGATGGCCGCAAACTCTGGGTTTATGATGTGGATCTGGAGCAAGTCACGGTGCGTCATTTCAGTCATGAAGCGGGTGAAGCGCCCGCCTTATTATTAAGCGACACCAATACAAAGCTCGCGGAAGATTTTAATGTTCGAGCAGTCAATCATACATTTATCCTCACCCCAAAAGATAAAAGTAGTATGTTTGAGAGCATCAAATTAGGATTTGTGAATCAACAAATTCGCGATATGCAATTGCAAGATCATTTAGGTCATGTAACGTCGATCCAATTTAATCATGTGATAATAAATACGAGTTTGTCACCGACTTTATTTAATTTCAAAGCGCCCGCCAAGGTGGATGTGATTGATGAAACCCGACGGTGAATTTCAACCGCTCGCAGCCCGTATGCGTCCTCGGTTGCTTGAAGAATTTGTCGGCCAAAGTCATTTACTGGGACCTGGAAAGCCGTTACGTAAAGCCATTGAACAAGGCATATTGCATTCGATGATACTCTGGGGACCCCCGGGTACCGGTAAAACAACGTTGGCACGATTAATGGCAGAACGCATGCAAGCCCGCTTTGAAAAAATATCCGCTATTTTTTCCGGTGTGAAAGATATCCGTGCGGTGGTTGAAGAAGCCAAGCGCGCAAAAATTGAAACTCAGCAAGCTACTATTTTATTTGTCGATGAAGTTCATCGCTTTAACAAAGCACAACAAGATGCATTTTTACCGTTTGTCGAAGATGGCACATTAATTTTAATCGGCGCGACGACTGAAAATCCTTCTTTTGAACTCAATAATGCCTTACTTTCACGTACTCGCGTGTATGTTTTAAAACGGTTAAGTGAAGAAGAGCTGTTGCAAGTTATCGCTCAAGCTTTAAACGATAATGAGCGTGGACTTTTAAAACTACAATTAAACTTTCCCGAAGATTTGCAAAAAATTCTGGCACAAGCAGCCGATGGCGATGCGCGTCAAGCTTTGAACTTGCTGGAAGTAGTCGCTGATTTCGCTGAAAATAAAACTATTACCCGTGAATTATTAGCGGAAGTGATACAACAAAACCTCCGTCGTTTTGATAAAGGGGGTGAAGCATTTTACGACCAAATTTCCGCACTGCATAAATCCGTGCGGGGTTCAGCACCCGATGCGGCACTTTATTGGTTTTGTCGTATGCTGGATGGCGGTTGTGATCCGCTGTATATTGCGCGCCGTGTGGTGCGAATGGCGAGCGAAGATATTGGCAATGCAGATCCACGGGGTTTGGATATTGCCTTGAGTGCGTGTCAGGTTTATGAACGTTTAGGCAGCCCGGAAGGTGAATTAGCGATTGCACAGGCATTGGTTTATTTAGCTGTCGCTCCGAAAAGCAACGCGGTCTATATGGCATTTAATCAAGCGATGCAGGAAGCAAAAGCCTCGGGATCATTAGACGTCCCGCTCCATTTGCGCAACGCGCCGACAAAATTGATGAAAGAATTAGATTACGGTAAAAAATATCGCTATGCGCATGATGAACCGGATGCGTATGCAGCCGGTGAAAATTATTTTCCCGAAGAATTAGGCCCACGACAATATTATTTTCCCGTCCCCCGCGGCCTAGAAATTAAAATAGCCGAAAAATTATCCTTGTTACAGAAAAAAAATAAACCGTAGGGGCACGGCGCGCCGCACTAGTGTCCGGTTAATCAGTCTCTTTTTTGCACCAAAATACGGCTTAGA
>CAZTDR010000134.1:0-2848 GCA_964612855.1 uncultured Coxiellaceae bacterium | reverse complement strand
GAAGGGGACATTTTTGCTTTGGTAATAGAGAGGACATTTTCCTTTTGGTACCACAAAATTTTTAGAAAATTAACGAAACCTTAAGAAATTCAAATTATGATATGGCATCATCTTTACCTTTAGATATTTTGGAGAATAGCAATGCCCATCAAGAAAGAAATTTCTGAAAATTTAGGAAAAACAGCAACTTATAGCTGTTATATTGATGTGACTGATAGAGCAATTAAAGCGATTGATAATGAAGTTCAAATTACATTTATGGGAAACCCTGTGAATGCTGCTAGCATAGATTATTATAGGACGGCTGAAAAAAGTTTATTGTCAGGAAAAGCTGTTCCAATAGAAGAAGCACCTCAGTTTATATCATTAAGTAGCTTTAAGGATAAAGTTAAAACTTTAGGGATATCTGTAGCAGACCAACAAACGTTACTTTTAAAATTTGAGCAATTCACCCAGCAACAAAAGCGTGCTACAGCCAATTTAGTTGAAGAGAAATCATTCGATCATGCTCGGGAAATGTTTGATTTTAAAAAAGCTACAGAGAAACAAAAAAGAGCAGCCACTTTTTATTTGAAAATAATGATTTTTTCACCAAACGGTTTAAATAATGCCTTCCGTCTTGAAGGAAATGGGGATAAATTAATCATTAGACCTAGTACAACGACACCTCCTCGTGCAGAGGATATAGAAAAATTAGGGAGAGAGCTTGCAGGTTTACTAGAGAGAAACATGATTACCTTTACTACTGAAAGAACTAATTTTCTTAGTCGACAGCTCGTTATTTACAAAGTTAAAGAAATAAATCCATCGGCCATTGATAAATTTGAAAATGAAGTTCTTGTGAATATACCAGACGCACTTTTGTTAAAATGGCACGAATTTAGCTCGGCACTACAGGCTCATATCGTTGAATGCGCTAAAATAAATTTACAAATGCAACTTCAAGATATTAGTGCAACCAAAATTGGAGAAACTTTTAGATCTCCAGTTAAGTTTGATACTCCTCGGCGTTTCCCTGTTTATCTACCAATGCCACTGTTAGCCAGCGGAAGAACTGAAAAGCCTTATGATCTAGTTGATGAGGTGATAAGGTTTAAGGGTATTAATCCTGAAAATAGGCAACAATTCCAATTAAATGAAGTAATTCCTGCTACAGAAGCTTTAAAAGAAATTTTGCAGAGAGCCGGAAAATTATCTGAAGAAAAGCAAGAAAGGCATAGCTTAGTGCCAATAGGATAAGTTGTATTTTATCCCGAATCAATAAATTAACATTGCCGAAAATATCTCCTTTCGGCAATGTTTAATATCCTCACTCCTCAAAGCAAGGATAAATGCATACCAAAAAAAACCGCTTTCGGCAAAGTTAATCAGGATAATTTTTCTGAGCAAGAAAAATCAATCTTTCAAAGTTTTTTACTCATTCGAAATGCAGTTGGCTCAATTAACTTTAGGTAAGAATGAAAATTGTATTTCTTTATTCAGTATGGCTGTCGGAAGTTCGCCCTCGTATAATGCTTTCGTTTCCTGGGCTTTTTCATTGTTAACTTGAATGTCATTGCGAGTTACATCTGTCTTTTTCCAGGGTAAAGGGGTTGCAAAAGCATCTTGCATGATCGTAAGCGGCACTTTGATACCCATGGGCTGATTTATTCCCGAGCGTTGTAAGGTAATTAATTGCCGTAAAACATGGTCAGTTTGGGTTAATAATTCAGCGCCTAAGTGACTAAATTCGGTAGAGATAGATAGCTCTTCATTTCATACCTTATTTTTATCTAAATAGCGCAACTTGATGCCGCGTGTTTTAGTAAAGTAAGGCGTTAATTCCTTTTCAATTTCGTTGATTTTATCAATTGCTTCAGTAAGCGCTTTGTATGTTTTCATCAAATACCAATCCGCATAAGGATCATCCATGCGACATGCTGCATACATTTTTGCAATCATTACACAAAATTGAACGAGGCCGATGTTTCCTTTAGACCACCCGGCTTTAAAGAAGCGGTGGGCAATATCAGTATATAAAGTAATATCTGCAACGATTCCCATGAGGTGTTTTGTTTTGTCATGATCAGTATTCATGGTGACCTCATAAAACGATTGGTTTTTGAAAGTAGTTATTAAGGGGTAAATTTTGCAATGTTTCTGGTACGGCATCACTTCTTAAGGCAATACCCTGTAATGTTCGCCTGTCTTGTAATTGCTTTGGTGTGACAGTATGGTAAGGAGTGTCATCATTTAAAATGAGCCAGTGATCTTTTTCTAAAACTTGAATCAAAGCTGGTTTTGATAGGTCAGTTTTAGAAAGAAAATTATCAATTAACACCATGTTTATAAAAATACCTATTTTCATTTTAAAGATTTGTTCAGCGTTTTGAGGGATGTTTTTTAAAAGATAAGCAATTAACTTGTCGATTATATTTGTTGATGGAGGATAGGTAGGTGTCACATTATTCTTTTCTATGGCCAATTGTATTACTTTTTCAACTTCATTATGAATATCTGCTTTACCTGTGATGGCTTCTTGCTATTGATTAAATAAATAATCATTATTTTTAAGCCATTTCACTATGTTTTCAGAATGAATAATGAAATGCGCATACTTTTACTGTCCAGTAAAATCATGATAGAAGTTGCTTGCGAATATGGAGAAGGAGTAATAATGCAACAAATTAAAACTTTGCGAGATCATATGCTAAATTCCGCAAGAGTCTTAAAAATACTTAATGTTAAAAGATAGAGCCACTATCAGCACGCTAAAAAATTTAGAAAAAGAAAGAGTGAGGGGCGAGGGTCATATAAGGTGTAGAAGTTTAGACGTCATCTGACAGTCGCCCGTTTTTCAGTTATGGGT
>CAZTDR010000133.1:0-3228 GCA_964612855.1 uncultured Coxiellaceae bacterium | reverse complement strand
CGAACCGCAGCCGATTGTTAGCACTTCACCCCCTGCTATTGGCAATACCAATGTTATCGGTGGTTGTGGGCAGTCTGGAAAGTATTCCGTGATTTATGCAGACCCACCGTGGAAAACAAAAGCAGGAAGAGATTTAGGAACATATAAAACAATAGACGGGAAACAGGTTTTTAACCCAAAAAGTAACAAGAGCCGTGATTTGCCTTATAAATCTATGAGCGTAGATGAAATTGCTTCTCTAAATGTAAAAGAATTTGCTGCGGACGATGCTCATTTGTATATGTGGGTTACTAACCAATATCTTTTAAAGGCTGAAAAAATTATAAATGCTTGGGGCTTCAAATACTCCACATGCTTAGTATGGGCAAAGCGACCATTAGGTGGCGGCTTAGGTGGAACATTTAAGATAACAACAGAATATCTTCTATTTGCCACAAGAGGCTCGTTAAAGGCAAAGAGAAAAGTAAAAGGAACATGGTTTGAACATAAGCGGCAATATGTTAATGGTTATCCTTGCCATTCTAAAAAACCATATTTTTTTCACGAATTAATTGAAAGTGTTTCACCAGGTAATTATTTAGAATTATTTGCCAGAGAGCAAAGGGAAGGCTGGCACGTTTTCGGGAATGAAGTTGAACAATCTATCAATTTAAAGTTTGGTAGCAATCACCGATAACGTGTTCGTATTGCTGCTGTTGGGTATTCAGGGGTATGTCGTTCAGCCCATATTCCGCAGTTCAATAGCGAACAGGAAGATCAGGATTTATTCATCAAGCCCCAATAGAAGCAATACGGTTGTTGTGTGCTGTTTCCTTAGTAGACACATACAACTATCTTTAAAATAATTGTACTTTTATTTTGAAAATACAATATTGATACATATATTTGTAATACAAAAAACATAATAAAATGACAACATTTTCAGAATTAGACGCTTATGTAAAGAGTATTATTGAAAAATACCCGGATTATAAAACTAATCCGATTGCTGCCGGAGAAATAAGAAACCACCCTGATTTTTCACACGTAACGATAAAACAAAGTTGGGAGGATAACTACGTTTATTTCTACCTTGACAAATCACCAACAAGGGTTTCGTGTGCATTCGTATTTGATAAGCCAATGCTGCAATATTTAGAAACTTCTTTAACTGTGGCGATAAATAACAAATGGTAAAAACCTGATAATTATGGAAAATAAAAATTTGATAGTTGCTATAAAGCACAATTCATTTAGCGGCAATTTTTTTATAGACTTCTCAAATGAAAGCGGATGTATTATTTCCGTAAAAATTGCTGAAGGCGTAGCGGTTTCAGTAGCTAAAGAATTGGGATTAAAAATAACCGAATGAAAAGAAGATTATTTCACCTGTACTTGAAATCAACTTTGGAGCATAAATATTATGGCTCCTTAAAAGCGATTTTCATTGATACTACTAACCCGGATTTGGGAGTAAGCAAGTTTACTCTGGACAGGTTTGATTTTGTCCAACCCTACGAAAATGAAGTATGTGTAATTCGTAAAGGCTTTATGCAGTCCACCGGCGACATTAGAGAGGCTGCCAAATAGCACACAACGTAAAAGTATTGCCGAAGGTGGGGCATTAAACCACTAATGTTTAATTGAAATACAAAACTTGATAATATGGAAAATGTTGATTTGAAAAACGAAGTCCCCACTTTTGGCAATACAGTGTTAGGTGCAGTTGATGTTAAATATTTAGGAGTGCCAAACATTTGCTTTTCACTTACTAATAAAAATGATAAAAGGGAAATTGACTTCATAAAGCAAAGAATTGAAAGAGGATTTGATGATAGTGAAACTTGGTCTTTGAGGGATTCAATGGCATTATTCATCTTACCAAGATTGAAGCGTTATCAAGAAATTGCAAATGACTTTTTGAAACGTGATGATGAACTGGTAAATGACATTGATTGCTTTATAAAGGCAATGGAATTAGTTAGTAGAGATGATGGTAGTTGCATACATACACCCGAAGAAGAAAAGCAAATGTTTGAAGGATTAGAGAAGTTCCCTAAAATATTCATGTCGCTTTGGTGGTAGGACAATTGCAGATAACGTTTCAGGTATTGCTGATGTGTGGGAAATCGAAGCACGTCAGCCGACTAAAGCACTACTGATGATAGTAGTAAAAAAGTTCAGAATTTGCACGTCTGCCCCGTAGCAGAAAACCGAATGTTATGCGCCGTTTTATTAGTATTATTATTAACTTTTAAATATAAATAATGTCAAACGAAGAATTATTAAAAACACGAATTAAAGTCCTTGCAGACTGGCCTGGTGTTGCAGGTATTGTTATACCAAATACAATCGTAAATGTAGATGATGAATTTACGGAAGATATGTTTTGGATTGGCGGAGAACCTTTCCTTATTGATAAGATAAGAGATTATCCATATTTATTTAAGGAGCTTGAATGGTGGGAGAATAGGGAAATAAACGAGCTGCCGGATTACGTAAAATATCAAAATAAAATTTACAAGGTAAAAGATAAATTTAACGCCAGCGTAAGATGTGAAAAACATCCTTATGATAACAAAGGGTTAGATGCCGATTGGGGCAGTTGCTTGCCTGCTACCGAAAAAGATTATTTGTCAAACCTTGCCCAGTTAGGATGTTTGCCCTAATGGCGCATAACGTCCGAGCATTGCAGCAGGTGGGGGAAATCAGCGCTCCGTCTGCCCAGCACAAGAACTAAAAGCTGAACAACGAACAACAGATTATTAACTTCCGTCTGCCCCACTTGCTGCAATGCAATGTAAGGCGCAGGACGGGCAAATTAAAAAAAATGTCAGAAAAAGTATCAACAATTACCAGCGAACAGCTTTGGGAAAACGGCTGGGAAAAAACAAATAACCCTGTTTTTCCTGCGAAAAAATGTTTATCGGACAAAGAAGATGAAAATTACGACCCGGAAGAAGGTGTAATTGAAATGGTTGTTCATCGTTATAACAACTGCGATATGTTCGCTTTAGCGTTACCAGATGGAACGATGGTAAATATAAATCCTTCGTCAATAGAGGAATTAAATTTATTTGAGAAACTTATTTTGTCTGTTGACCCGGCGTACTAAAGGTGGTAGCCTTGCGCCTTACGACCAGGTATTGCTTGCAGGTGGGGGGATAAATGTACTTCTGCCCAGCCCTTGCACAAAAGATGATAGAAGTACAATTGCTGAATTTGGCACGTCTGCCCCACTTGCAGCAA
>CAZTDR010000132.1:0-3483 GCA_964612855.1 uncultured Coxiellaceae bacterium | reverse complement strand
GATCTGACAGTAATCTGTCATGTTAAAATCCAAAATAATTATCTGAAGAACTATACCTATGTTAATAAACCTTTAATTTTTAAACACGCTTATAATATATGCGCCTCAAGTTCGTCCGATATTTTTCTTAATCCTGTCGATTATTATGTGAAAAATTGCCAATATGATGCGATACCTTTTCATAAGATTGTTTTGGAAGGAAAGATATCTCCTGGCGTTGAATATCGTATTACGAGTATTGAAACAAATAATTATGATGATTATTGGTATGTCATTAACATACAAAGTGGACCTTACGCTAACACCATTGTAAAATATGATACTCTCAAATTACCTAAAGATTTTTAATTCTAGAAAAGAGAATTGCACTAATGTCACGGTTTACCTGGCTTATTCTTTTTATTTTCGTTTAATGTTGAGTTGGCGCGACCCAGAATTCTCGAAAAAAGCGAAGGTTTTTTTGAGTTTGGTTTTTCTTTTTCCTTTGGAGTGGGTTGAGCTGGTTTTTCTTCGGGTACCTCATCTATTAATATATCAGGAGCAATTTGTGCTGTGTTATCTTTGCCAAAAAACATGCGCAATTTATTCTCTTCTTTAACAGATTCTAAATCTAATCTATTTGTGACTAGAATACGATTTGAAGACGAATCACAAATAACTCCCTCGTAGTTACCGGGTATACCGATTAAAAACACTTTTTTTTGTGTATCTTTCGCTAAAAAACGGGCGAGTTTAGGTGCTCTTGCCGCATGCCAGGCTGCGTTGGGGAAAATCTCTCCCGATGATTTTTTTTGTAAAAGGTAAATACAGTCAGTTTCATTTTTAATAGCATTAATGAATTTTGCATAACCTTTTGCACCATTTGTATGATTCGAAG
Source organism: uncultured Coxiellaceae bacterium (assembly GCA_964612855.1). Taxonomy (GTDB): domain Bacteria; phylum Pseudomonadota; class Gammaproteobacteria; order DSM-16500; family DSM-16500; genus DATIJJ01. Next base: position 2,606 of record CAZTDR010000132.1, on the reverse strand, counting down.
CGTGATATTGGACAAAGGTCCCATTTTTTAGTCGAGCAATAACAGAGATACAGGTAGCAAAAGCTTTTGAAATTAGTAAACTTCCTATATTAATGCTCCTTGCTTCAACTTCATACTGCTTTGGGATTCGCGTCATTCGAGTGTCTGGTGTGGTGTCTTTGCTTAGAAGAGGGGCACGTCCCGGTATAATTTCTACCGGAGCTCCGGGAATTTCCATGATAATAGAATCAAAATATTGGATAGAAAAGTCACGCGTGATTGCCATAAAATTATCCCATGTAGTTTGTTTTTTATGAAATTATATAGACCTTAATTATTTTGAATTTTAATACGCCATCTTACCGCCATCTCAAGGTGTTTTTCAATCACAAAAACTTAAAAATAGCCCTGTTATTCCTGCTTTTTTGTTCAATCAAAACACCTTGATCTGACAGTAATCTGTCATGTTAAAATCCAAAATAATTATCTGAAGAACTATACTATTGTCAGTAATTTCAAGATAGTGTCTTGATCCACTTAATCCATAGTAATGACTTTGAGCGATTAACAATTCTTGTGCTATTTAAAAATTACCGTTATCTTCTCTAGAGCTTAGGGGGGGGAAGTAATGTATTTAAAGCAAGGAATGTTCGCGATGCTGTTTTGTTTTTCAGTGGCAAATCCAGGCTATGCTCTGCCATGGCATCCTATTGTCACTGTCGGTGCAGGTGTTGCACTTTCGACCCACGTTGGACGCTCCGTTTATTTTCCTTCCCCCGATCCTACTGTGTTCGAATTTTATAATTATTCAGCAAGTTATCCCATGCAAGCTTCTGTATTAGGCAATGTATTTCTTGGTTTGGAAACCAAGTTAAAAGCTGATAAAGGCTTACAATTAGGCTTGGATTTTACGCAGGCATCTCCCTTTAACGCGCAAGGTAAGTTGTTGCAAGGAGCTGATTTGTCATCTGCCGATTTATATCGTTATTATTACCATGTTCGTATTAACCAATTTCTAGCAGCAGGGAAATTTTTTTGGACTTATCAGGATTATTACCACCCCTATTTATTTGCGGGTATAGGGGCGTCCTACATTAAAGCCTCCAGCTATTCCACTACCGTGCCTCCCAATTTAACGTTTACTCGCCAATTTTCTGATCAGAGCATGTCTTCTTTTAGCTATGGCATTGGGATAGGACTGGATGTGGATCTTTCCTCATTTACACGAGTAGGTATAGGCTATCGTTTTACTGATTTAGGCAATGCTGGCTTAGGTCGGGCGATGATTGATACAACGCCGGTGAGTGGAACACTTCGTCAATCCCATTTATATACACATGAAATGATGGCTCAGCTTACGTGGATTTTTTCTTAATGAATAAAAAGCAATCTCTCAAAACTGGCTACCTTTTGAAATATTATCACTTTTAACGTTCAAATTAACCAGCAAGCGGTAATATTTTTATTTAGATGCAAATAGAATACGCGACACAATTTTTTGATGCCGCGACCGTCCTGCGTCAGCAATTGAACTTCGCACTTCTCTGTCTTCTCGCAGGTTCAGCATCTGCAGAAGATGAACCCCTAGTTGAAGGCGAGGAAAAAAGAGTTAAGCTTCTTGCTGAGTGGCGAGAAGGAATATCCTCGCTAGGACGAGAAGAAGAGAGAGATTGTTTTTCTAAATATTTTTCAGGAAGTATGCCTTTATACGTTTTAAAAGGAGTCAACACACAAACCCACTGCACAGGATCGCCAGGATGATTTCTGCTTATAGCCCCAATTTTCCAGCCTAATCTGTATCTTATACATTCAAAATTTTCTTTTCTTCTTTCTCTCCAAAAAGGTAAATAAGGCCAAATTCCATAATACTCATAATAAGTGTCGATTTTTTCTTTTGATTTAATCTTAACTTCCGCGTAATAAAACCCTGGCTGTTTATTATCACTTACATTTTCTTGTGCATAATCACAATCTACAACTTCTAAGTTGTTAACCTCTGGCCACTGAAAACCTAAATATACATAGCCAAAATAATTTAGCGGATTTCTTAATGTAAGCCATGTTAAACGTGCCCAGTATCCACGTTCACACACTGCATAATAAGTGCTAGTATCTCGACCAACATATTGATCAGCATTATCAAACCACCGTAAAAACCAGGGTAATTTTTTCTGTTTCTCACTCATAAATAATAGAGCAATACCAACAGGCAAAATGCCCGCAATCTGCAAACAGGTTAACGGAATTAAAATAGCAACATGCTTTGCTATTCTTTTAGCATGTACAAAATAAAATTCCCCATAGGTTTTGTTTTCGTCATCAGCTCGGGTGTATTTTTGAAATATTTTTTCGAAAAAACTTATCATACTCATACTCCTCCCTTAGTAAACAGCCCCTAGACATGGTATAAGTTTAATTTATTCTTTTAAAAAATAAGTGTATGAAAACCCGAGTAGACCCAGGGTCATATTGCCACTCGCTACTTAATTTGCATGTTAAAGACGATAAGTACTTTAAAAAGGTATGACCAACTTATGAACTATCCCCGACTTCACATATCATTACCCACAAATTTTTTAACAACAAAGAAACGTAGGGTGGATTAGGCGTTTTTTGCCGTAATCCAC
>CAZTDR010000131.1:0-3622 GCA_964612855.1 uncultured Coxiellaceae bacterium | reverse complement strand
CTGATTCAAAAGCACTGCGCCCTGAACTTTTTTTATGGACGCAACTTCTTCTACGACTGTTTCTAAAAACTCTTGAGTGCTAAGAATGTCGGGTTGGCTTGGCAGCGTTGGCAATATTAAGAAATCCGATACCAGAACAGCTGAGCGTGCCGTAGCAGTGACTCGACCACCCGAATCAATGATAATAATGTCATATTTATTTCTCAAACTCTCCACTTCCCGGTGCAAATTCTTACTTGGCAGGCCAATAGTTTGAATTTTAAGGCGCGACTCTGGTCTCATGGCGCCCCAATCAAGGGAAGAATGCTGAGGATCTGAATCGATCAACAAAACGTCTTTTTTTTCTTCCGCAAAATAGGCAGATAGGTTCGTTGCTACCGTGGTTTTTCCTGTACCACCTTTCTGGTTAACGACGCTGATTATGGTACCACTCACGATGCCCCCTTAAATTTCTTTGTACATCCTACAAGACATCAAACAAACCGTAAACATGCACGATAAAATTTCATCATTTACGTAAGCACTTAAATTATTAAATCATTAATACGGTACAGCTGTCAAGAAATCATGTCGTAAATATATTTGTACGAACACGTATATGCTCGCCATGATTGAATGACGTAATGATGTGTCGCTGTAATTGAGACAATTCGTCCAGCTGCCTCGTCCCTGTTAGAACGGAAATAGGATTACCAAGTTGCAGAATTTGTTTCCAATTTAGCGCCCCGAATCGTCCATTCTCTTTTCCCAGACTCTGATCCAAAATCCCTAGGCGGTCCTTGAACCCAAGCATTATCGCCTTCAAAAATTGTCGCACCTTCTTTATTTCTAATAATAACTGGTCCTGTTTTATTGAGCTTTGCGTTATACAAGGCCATTAAAACTCTATTGCTTGGAGAAATACGCGGAAGGCTAAACGTTATATTACCGCGTTGATCATGTTTTCGCATCCGTACGACACGACCGTCAATGCCAACATAATCGTCAAAGCCTGTCGAATTAATCTCAATTTCAATCCAGTCATCATCAGCAAAATGCTCAATAGGTATACTATTGAATGTGATCGAAAAATCGGTTGGATTAAGTGGGTAAAATTCCATGTTTTTTCTCCATGTTAAACTGTTAGTAGATTAAAAATCACGACGTAAAAACCTTACAAACTTATGCGTTTTTCTTAGATCATAATGATCCTTTTTGGCTTATTATAAGACCACAGATAAAAAAGGGATGATCAAAAAATGAGGATGGGATAATTTTTCTACGCATGATGGTTATTTGACCAGCTGACGCATTTCTAGTTTTTTTCTGCTAAACAATGACATTGTCTACTAAGTTGTAAGTTGGGAGACACTTGTAATTCCACGAATTCTCTCGTCTATTAAATCGTTTTTTGGTAACTTGATAGACAGTGGATCTAAAAATCGATTTAGGAGACAAAAATCATGAGGCTCTTTGGTTACGCTCGTGTCTCGACAAGCCAGCAATCGCTTGAAATACAAATTAAGGCTCTCAGAGAAGCTGGTGTGAAAGAAAAGAGAATATTTTGTGACAAGGAGACAGGAAGCAAAATAAATCGAGAAGGACTCAACCTTTTGCGCATGAAAATTGAAGAAGGCGACATTATTCTTGTCAAAAAGTTAGATCGCCTTGGTAGAGATACCGGGGACATGGTTAAGCTTGTAAAAGAGTTCGATAATATTGGTGTTTCCATAAAATTTTTAGACGATGGTATATCCACGGAGGAAAATTAAGAAAAAATGGTTGTCACCATTTTGTCAGCCATAGCTCAAGCCGAGCGCCTGTGAGCCGTACCCCAAAAAGTAGACGGTGTTTCTCCTTAAAAAAATCTGAAATGATAGTAAGGGAGAATAACCATGAACAAAAGAAAGCATTACGACAGCTCATTTAAACAGGACGCAGTTAATTTTGTAGTATCTGGAAAGCGACCACTAGGTAAAGCAGCCTCAGAATTAGGCCTTGCTCAATCGACTTTAAGCCGCTGGGTAAATAATTATCAACTTGGCCGGCGCGCAAACCTATCGGATAATAGCCCCCTTAAGCCTGAAGAAGCCGAGTTGAAGAAAGTCCTCAAGGAACTTGCCATTGTGAGAGAGGAAAGGGATATTTTAAAAAAGGCGCTGGGCATCTTCTCACTGCCGCAAAATCGATGAAATTTGCCTTTATTAAGGCTCATAAAGATTCATTTTCGGTAGAAAGGATGTCTAAAATACTTGGTGTTTCAAAACAGGGATTTTATAAATTTCTGAGCAGAACACCAAGTTTGCGGGAACGAGAGAATATCCGCGTTGCATCTAGTTTAAAAGCAGCTCATTCATTGAGTCGCATGACTTATGGTCACAGGCGTCTTAATGAGGAACTTAAATCTCAGGGCTATATTGTTAATAAAAAGAGAGTCATTAGACTGATGAAAATAAATAATATTGCACCTAAATACAAGAAGCCTTTCAGATTAACGACTTCGTCAAATCATGGATTGAGAGTGTCACCAAATATTCTAGCAAGGGACTTTTGTGCCACTGCACCTAACCAGAAATGGGTGAGTGACATTTCGTATATTCCTACTAAAGAGGGCTTTTTATATTTAGCAGTAATAATAGATTTATATTCTCGACGTATAGTTGGCATGCAAATGTCCCCAATGTTAAATACGCACTTAATAATAGATTCCTTTAATCAGGCTATGCTGCACTGTTCTCCCCGTCATGTTCTGTTTCATTCTGATCAGGGCGTTCAATATGCGAGCGCAGATTTTAGGAATTTGTTAAATAAAAATCAGATAACACAAAGTATGAGTCGTAGAGGTAATTGCTGGGATAACGCTGTATCAGAAAGCTTTTTTGGTACATTGAAACAAGAACTAATGTCAAACAATAAATTCCTAAGTAAAGAAGATGCCAGAGAATCGATATTTGAATACATTAACGTATTTTATAATAGAAAAAGAAGACACTCTACTTTGGGGTATTTACCACCAGAAGAATTTGAAGCAATCTTTTATAAATCGAGAGACAGCGTCAACTAAATTGGGTACCCCTCAGATAAGTATTTTCAATTACCTCTAAATCATAGTTTGCAAAAAGCTCATGATAAAAAGCAGCAACCACATCCAAATCGCCCAAACCTTGCAATGCTTCAATGTTTCTTAAACGAGCTTTGGCGAGGCGATCGCGAGTGGTATGAGTACCGAGCCTTAGTTCATAAATTATTTCTCTTAATGCCCTGATCACTTTATTGGCCCTAGCAAGATTAGCAGCCGGTCTCTTATCCCAAGTTTCTTTAAGAAGACGGTCAATCTCGAGAAAATCGTCAAAAAACGAACTGTTAGCCATGCTATATATGGCCCCATTCATCCAGCATTTGAGGTCATTAGAGATATCGACATAGTGATCGATCTTTTTGATGTCTGGTTTAAACAGGTATTTATTGGTCTCATTTATTATATTAGCATCAACGAGGGCACCATAGTTTAAACGAGCCCTTTGCTCGGGCCCAAGGAGCTCGAATTGGCCTCTTACAACGGCCAAATCTTGCTTCTCTACTGCCTGGTAAAATCGAGCAAAATCTCCCTCCTCGAGCATCGATACGAGCGCTGCTAGCTTTG
>CAZTDR010000130.1:0-3625 GCA_964612855.1 uncultured Coxiellaceae bacterium | reverse complement strand
TTTGTTAATAATGGGGGAAGTAGTACTTTTACAGTACGACCAAGAACAGGGGGCATTAGCTCCACTAATTTCAGAGGGCTTTTTTTAGGCCCCATTACAATACCCCCGGTGTTATCATGCTTTGGAAACGAAGCTCCTTGTTCTTGGTCGAAGAAGGAATGATGCATCGGGGCTTTTTTATTGCCCATACCTGTATCTAATTATCAAAAAAACATTCGGTTCTTTCCCGGTTCTACCCATTTTAAAACAGATTGAAAAAATAGTAACCGCAGTTCATTGGATTATACGTTTTAGCAAAAAGTGTCCGCAATGTTTAGCCCGTAACAACGGACGACCAGTAAGCCCGAAGGGGAGATAAGCTAAGATAACCTGTCAGGGAAGCAGAGGAAATTCAAGGTGAGCTATGAAAAAAGGCATCTGTAATTAAACAAACGCCTTTTTTACTCTCAGTTAAAAGTTATTAATACTTGATTGTAGTAGATCAAAGATATTAAAAAAACTTCTTACTGGGAAATAAACGGGGTATGTATTTAAACCAACTATACAATGAAAAAAGAACAACCACAACCACCCTTCCAGCAGGAAGAATTTATTGAAAAATGGGACGAATGGCTACAGTACCGAAAAGAAAGAAAATTAGCAAAGTATGTGCCAACAGGACTTGCGAAAACATGGAGTAATCTTTTAAAAATGAGCCGGGGTGACCCAAAAATGGCTTGCGCAATTATAGACCAAAGTATTAGCCAAAATTGGCAAGGACTATTTGAATTAAAACAAAATGGAATCAATCGGACAAACACTCAACCAAATGCACATGCCGGAAGCGGTACATCATCCGCAAGAATTGAAGCACTTAAGAACCTTGGAAGAAGAGAGGCTTCTTAAGTACAGGGCAGAGGTATGTATTGAAGATGGCAATATAATCAGGGCAGAAGAGGCGATAAAATACGCCATATTAAAAGTGGGTATACGGGCGGCAAATATGCCTGTTAATATTGAATGGGATGTTTTAATAAACCACGTAGCCGATAATTATGGTAAGCATACGCCGTCTGAAATAATTCTTGCTTTTGACATGGCCATTAGCGGTAAGCTGGACGTTGACCCGGTATGTTACGAAAACTTTTCCTGCCTGTATTTTTCATCAATCATGAACGCTTACCGGAAATGGGCGGTGCAGGCATACAATCAGGTAAGCCGGGAACCAGTTCCTTACAACAAAAAACAATTAGGCATGAAAGTACATTGGGGCGGAGAAATAGAAACCACTTACCAGCAAATCAAATCTGGCAAATTCATCAGCTACGTTACATTCCCGGTTGAGTTTTACGATCAACTGTGTGAAGATGGGTTTATAGAAAGGGAGCCGTATTTGAGTGCAGAACGAAAGAAGAAAGTGGTGTTTGAACTTTTTACAAAAGCAATGGAAATAAATAAATCAGCCCTGTATGCCCGATCTGATGCGTGACAGAATAATAGCGATGGCAATTGATTTGCTGAATGAAGAAAATATTATTGAACTGGTTTCAAAATACGAAAGCCCGTTGAGTATAATTTCTTTAGCGTACCTGTATTCTGTTTACGATAAAGAGCTAACTAAGTTGGAAGATTTAACGCCGGGACATAAGCAGGAATTATGGCAGCAGGCGAAAACATGGAATCCGGATGCAGACATTCAAACCCTATGGAACATCTGCAAGGCAATACATTTAAAAAGTAGTCTATAAAATATTTATTAACAACTATAAACTTTACAAAATGACTGAAAAAGATTCACCAATAAATGTAATAACCCATCCCGTGTCCGGCGAATGCGAAAATGCTGGCTTAACAATAAGGGAGTTGTTTGCAACAAATGCAATGAAAGGTATTTTAGCTAACCCTTACGAACCAGGTATTGCGCACGTTTTAGAAAAATTGGGCTTGACAAAAGAAACTAAGTACGATTTTGAAAAGCATTACACGAAATATGTATCAAAAATTTCCGTGTCGTATGCAGATGCTTTAATTGCGGAGTTAAACGCCTAAGCACTAATTAACCACAGCCGCTTTTTGCCAATGTAAGGCGCAGGGCGGGTAAAATTAAAAATCATGAGTTTAGATGTTTATTTAACGCACAAGACCCCAACTACCCAAAAGGGTACTGGTGTATTTATTAGAGACGGGGGTAGTAATAGAGAATTAAGCATTGCAGAAGTAAAAGAACGCTGGCCTGAAAGCGGTATAGTAGAATCCAAATTTCAAACAAATGAAGTTTATTCCGCAAACATTACCCACAATCTTGGTGAAATGGCGTCTGCCGCCGAATTATACTACCCACTTTGGCGACCAGAAGAAATAAATATTAGCAAGGCAAAGCAATTAATAGTTCATTTAGCAAAAGGATTGGAAAGTCTTATTGAAAAACCTGATTACTACAAAACATTTAACCCTGAAAATGGATGGGGTACGTATGAGGTATTATTAACCCTTGTCAAAAATTATTTAAAGGCTTGTATTGATAATCCCGATGCTGACGTGTCAGTAAGTAGGTAATTAATCACCCTCAGCCGGGTAAGGCTGATAAACAATTTGAAAAATGGCACAAATATTCAGAATTGCAAAATCGTACAAGCTTGACAATTACTTTATGATTGGCGACAAATCAAAGGTTACAGAAGATTTATTTTGGGATAACGTAAAAATCAAAGTCAAGGAATTGACGGCTGAGCAGCCCGATAAATATGATGAAACTTTTGAAATGGTAAAAAATTGCATTGTAAATAACAGGTCAAGTTTGACGATTTTAGATACGTGGTTTGAGATTAAAAAATAATCAATAAACAATTTGAAAAATGAAACTAAATACTATTCTCCGTTTTTATTACGCATGTTCACTTCATTTCGGTATAGTTTGGCGCAAATTGGACCGTGTGGAAATATCGAAAGGCAAATGGAAAACATTAAGAATTAGCTGGTCAACAGCATGGAGCGTTGCGAAAGTTGTTTGGCTTGAGATTGAAAAATAATCAATAAACAAATTTGAGAAATGAATATTCAATCACATAAAAACAAATCAAAATGAAACAAGAATTTCAAATGACAAGGGAGGAAATGGATACTATTATCTCAATAAATAAGGGTGGAGGAGATCCGGTAATGTTCGTAAGCGGTGGCATACCAATTGGTAGCTCTTTGCAGGAAAAGATAAACAGGTATTGGGAAACACTTGCTCAAAAATACAGCTTCAAGAAAATGACCGTGGAAGGCAGCGCTAAAGGTGAGCTATTTTTTCTTGCCGAACCAATGCCGCCGCCCCCTCCCCCTAAAACACAAACTGAAATTGAAATGGAAAAATATAATACGCTTACTAAGATAGTTGAGCAGTTGGAGAGTTGCGAATATAATAATGAAGCAGGATGTCTAACCAGCAACGTTGCTTTCCTGGCACTTAAAAAAATGGCTTATAAAAAATAGAAAAATGAGTGAAGAAATTAAAACTACAGACGGATACGCAGTAGATGGTGACGATAACTGGACGGTTAACTGCCCAACATGCGAAACAGAGATTAATTACAGCGGATTCTTTGACAGCGGGATATTAAATAAATGTCCTGAATGTAAAACGGAATTTAAAATAAGTAAG
>CAZTDR010000129.1:0-3682 GCA_964612855.1 uncultured Coxiellaceae bacterium | reverse complement strand
GAAAACTTAAAATTGCAGATGCACGTAAAATTCTTCGTGAAGAAGAAGCAGCAAAATTAATTGATGATGAAGATTTAAAATCTCGTGCGATTGAAAGTGTCGAGCAAAATGGTATTGTTTTCTTGGATGAAGTCGACAAAATCGCAAAACGCTCTGAACATTCAGGTGCGGATGTTTCTCGAGAAGGCGTGCAGCGTGATTTGCTGCCATTGATAGAAGGCTCTACTGTATCCACTAAATTTGGTATGGTGCGTACGGATCATATTTTATTTATTGCATCGGGCGCATTTCATTTTGCAAAACCGTCTGATTTAATTCCTGAATTGCAAGGCCGCTTGCCGATCCGCGTGGAATTGAAAGCGTTAAGTACCGATGATTTCGTGAGAATTTTGACAGAACCTGCTGCCTCTTTAACAGAACAATATACGGCATTGATGCAAACTGAAGGTGTGAAAATACGTTTTGCGCCGGATGGTGTTCGCCGGATTGCTGAAGTGGCATGGCAAGTAAATGAGGTGACAGAAAATATTGGTGCTCGGCGTTTGCATACAGTTATGGAGCGCTTGTTGGAAGAAGTTTCATTTGAAGCGTCAGATTTGGCAGGAAATGAAATTGTAATTGATACAGACTATGTCAATAAACATTTACAGCATTTAGTGCAGGATGAAGACTTGAGTCGTTATATTTTATGAGCAAGGAACTTATTCCGACAGACATTATTTTGCATAAAAAATCTAGAACGCTGGAGGTGGTGTTTCATGCTGATCAGCGTTTTGTATTGCCCTGTGAATATTTACGGGTTTTCTCTCCTTCGGCAGAAGTGAAGGGGCATGGTATGGGTAATGAAAAGCTTGTGACTGGTAAAGAAACCGTTAATATCTTAGCCATCGAACCTGTGGGAAATTATGCAATTAAGCCTATCTTTAGTGATGGGCATGCGACTGGTATTTTTAGTTGGACTACCTTGTATCAGTTAGGTATCAACTATCATGCAAACTGGGAGCGATACTTAGAAAAAACTCGTCATCTTAAATAGGATACTTTATCTATGGATCAGAATGCTTTGAAAAAAAATGCCGCATTAGCTGCATTGGATTATATTAAAAATGACATGATTATCGGTGTTGGTACGGGATCTACGGTTAATTATTTTATTGACGCGTTAAAATCAGTCAAAGGCAAAATTGAAGGTGCTGTTGCAACGTCAAGTATGACAGCTGAAAAATTACAAGCATTATCCATTCCTGTGATTGATCTCAATAGTGTGAGTGAGCTGCCGTTATATGTTGATGGTGCGGATGAAATTAATGCCGCTAGGCAGATGATAAAAGGCGGCGGTGGTGCATTAACTCGTGAAAAAATTGTTGCAGCTGCGGCTGAGAAATTTATCTGTATTGCTGATCAGTCTAAAAAGGTGGATTTGCTGGGACAGTTTCCCGTTGCGCTTGAAGTGATTCCTATGGCGCGAAGTTATGTCGCAAGGCAAATCGTAAAATTGGGGGGTGACCCAGTTTATCGGCAAGGTTTTGTGACAGATAATGGTAATGTCATCATCGATATTTATAACTTGAAAATCCTTGAGCCTATTAAATTGGAAGAAAAGCTAAATAATATTACTGGCGTTGTTGCGAATGGTATTTTTGCTGCGCGTCCTGCGGATATTTTGTTGCTTGGTACCCCTGAAGGTGTGAGGGTAATCTGATCTAAGGTAGGGTGGATTAGCTGCGTTTTTTGCAGCGTAATCCACCGTAGCAGCGTCTAGGGTAAAAAGCTGTCATTGCGAGGAGCACTTGCGGCATGCGTTCTATGCCCCCTTTGAAAAGGCGTTGTTGCATAAATCAAATTATGATCACCCTCTTTGAAAAAGAGGGTCGACGCGCGCTCTTTGCGCGGCGGGGAGATTTATAGCGACATAAGTATTGCCTCGTAAATAACTTCAAGAACAGAATCAAGAGAATGTAATATTTGTACATTATCAAATCGTAAAACTTTTAAACCTAGCCTGATTAAACAGGCATCTCGATTCTTATCTTTTTCAAGATTGAGATCTTCAAAATGCTGTCCCCCATCCGCTTCTATCACGAGCTTTATCGATGGCGCATAAAAATCAACAATAAAATTATTAATTGGTTTCTGTCGATAAAATTGAATATTTTTTATCTGCTTACGACGAAGGTGAAGCCATAATAAATTTTCCGCATCCGTTTGATTAGCACGTAAATGACGTGCATTTGTTTTGTTTTTCTTATTGTAATACAGCATGATCCGACCTTGTTGATTTAAATATGGAGAAATATTTTTTAACGCTGATTTGTATGCGGGAGATTTAAGCGCAATTGAATGGGAAGTACAGGAATAGCGTTACAAACACGATCATACGAGATAAACTTCGCTTCGACTAAAAAGGAGTTTTCTCAATGTCTAAGAAAGACTATCGTGTTCGTAACTGGAAAGACTATAACAAATCTCTTATCAATCGTGGAAGCATTACTTTCTGGATTGATGAAAAAAATATTAGGTCATGGTACGAACAACAATCATTCACAAAAAACCGAGGCAGACCTAATAAATATAGTGATTCATCTATTATTGCCATTTTATTGCTTAAGCAAGTATTTCGTCTTACATTACGTGCAAGCCAAGGCTTTACGCAATCTGTATTTAAGCTAATGCAAATTGATTTAGATGTTCCATCTTATACCCAACTTTGTCGCCGCCAAGCAACCGCAATTTTACCAAGATTACCAAAACTTTCTGGAAGCATCCATATGGCGATTGACTCAAGTGGATTAAAAATTTTTGGTGAAGGTGAGTGGAAAGTGAGGCAACATGGATGGACAAAGCACAGAATGTGGCGAAAATTACATATCGGAATAGATGAAAAAACCAAGCTCATAGTTACTGCGCTTATGACGGAAAATAATTGTGGTGATGATAAAAAATTATCTGACCTACTTAATCAATATGAAGGAAGCTATTATCAAATCAGTGCTGATGGCGCCTATGATTCTCACGATTGTTTTGACAATATTACAGAGCGAGGAGCTATAGCAACTATTCCTCCTCAAGCCAATCCTAAGCATAAACCGAAAACAAAACGGCAAATAAAAAGAGCCCGTGATAAGGTAGTTTGGGAGATTCAACAACAAGGAAGAAAAGAATGGAAGCAACAAAGCGGCTACCATCGTCGTAGCCTTGTAGAAAATTGTTTTTATCGTTATAAACAACTATTTGGCGATAAACTTGCTTCACGTAAACTCAAAAATCAGCAAACAGAGGCATTGCTAAGATGTCATGCTTTGAATCGCATGACATTAGCTGGCATGCCTTTTTCAATGCCGCTATAAATCTCCCCGCCGCGCTTCGCGCGTCGACCCTCTTTTTCAAAGAGGGTGATCATAATTTGATTTATGCAACAACGCCCTTTGAAAAAGGGGGATTAAGGGGGATTTTTTATATAATCCCTCCTAGCCTCCCTTTTTCAAAGGGAGGGATCGTTTGGATGTTAGTTTTGCCGCTTTCCTTCTATTTTGCGCAAAGTGGGCAACAGCTAGCAAAAGCCAAATTCATGGTAAAATATCTTAATTGAGCGGCCTTAAGGATAGCTGGCATGGTTGCTAAGTCTATGATAAATATAGAAACCCGCTTATCTTTGTTGCAAAGACATCCTTATTTTGCAAAA
>CAZTDR010000128.1:0-4030 GCA_964612855.1 uncultured Coxiellaceae bacterium | reverse complement strand
CGCCCCTACTCAAAGCGTTTTTGTCTCTTGCAGAGCTTCGGGTAAGACGGGTTTATTTGATTGAATTTCCATAATAGGGCAGGTATTGTAATTAACTCAATGGAGAGTTGTCATGAAAAGGATTTCTGTCAATACAGTATTGAGTCTTACGCTATTATTCAATTGCACGGCGGCATTTTCGAACACCTTTTTTTCCCTACCTGGTAGTACTGAATCAAATTGGTTTGTGGCGATTGAAGCAGGCGAGTGGTATCCCAACACATTTCATTCTACGATTCGCATAAATAATGGATCCGGTGCTCCGGCGCCTTATGATCAAGACAGTTACACCACTAAAAAAAGCCATGATCCTGTGCTGGGCATGACATTTGGACGACGCTTCCTATTTGAACGACGTTGGCTGCCTGCTGCATCGCTGGCTTTGGAATATCAACATTTGGATGCCACCCATGTTGGGAATACCATCATGCAATATTCGGACCCCGCCTTTCTGAATTATTCTTACAAATTAGATGTTTCATCCGATGTCGTGCTCGCTGCATTAAAATTGAATATTGTGCAATGGGGAGAAATTTTACCTTTTATCAAAGGCGGTATTGGCACGGCGTTTAATCATACGACGGGTTACAATGAAAATCCTCTTCCGGGCGTGACCGCGCCCCGCGTGAGTCCTGGGTTTGCGAGTTACACCACTAATCAATTTGCTTATGTCGCCGGTGCGGGTGTTGATATTCAAGTCGCAAAACAATGGATGCTATCGGCCGAATATCAATATCAACAGTTAGGCAACATCACATCCGGCAAGGGCACCAACACCTGGAGTCAAGATTCACTCAATTTAGGTTCACTTCATTCAAATACAGTGCTGTTTAGTTTAAGTTATATTATCTAAAGGATAACGAATGAATTTTATAGGCAAAGGAATAGCATTAGCTGCGTTAATTCTATCGTCTTTTCAAGCGATAGGTGGAACCGATCCTGTCACTTGGCGAGTCAATCGTTCTTTCCCCGATCCCATTTATACGGGGCGTAATTATACTGTGACTTATACCATCACCAGCCAATTACCTTTCACGATGGTAGCGCCCTTAGTGATTACCAAAAATGCAATTCCAGCGGGTGATTTTAGTTATATCGATACTTGCACGGGAACGAGGCTGGCACGTTATCAAAATTGTATTGTTAAAGTGATGTTGACACCTGCCGAGGCCGGGAAAGAATTCATTCAATTAGGTATCACAGGGTATGATCGAAATCGCGTTTTATTACCTGCACAAGCGCCACAAGCATTAGGACAATCGGTTTCAACGCAATCCATTTATAGTACTGTTTTGCAAAGTTTTCCTGCTACGTTGAATGCCAGCCAACCTGCCCAATATGTATTTTCCTTTACGAACAGAGGATCAACGCCTGCAACGGGTGTAACTGTTCAAGTGAGCCAAACACAGGGCACAGCGACTTATGCAACCGATTGTAGTTCTTCATTACTTGCAGGGCAAAGTTGCAGTGTGAGTGGAACATACACACCTACTTCTGCTATACCGACGGTGCAAAGTGTCAATGCCGTATTTCATTATGCTCAAGGCTTACCTGTTGCAGCAGCGACCAGTACAACAGTGACAGCTGTTTCAGGTGTGGTCGGTTCTTTTAATGGCAATTTTTATTTGCCTGCGGTGATGGTGGCAGGACCTGCCAATCCCAAGACGATTTGGTTTTTATTTACGAATCACAGCAATACGATGGTGAATTTAACGTCGCGCACCGTCGACATTACAGGGGTCGGGGGTGGCGCGGCCAGTTTTACGTATGATCCAAACCCGGCCTTAGATAATTGTACGGGTCCTTTAAATCCAGGGGCGCAATGTCAAATTAAAGGTGTGTTTGAAGCAAACGCTGTTGTCACGCCGACGCCGGTTTCAGTCACCGCAACAGTCAATTACACAGGAGGCAGTGCGCCGAGTTCTTCTATTGCAACATCCACGACATTAGTTGCTTCATTAGGTACATCCCGTACCTTAACGCTCATTAATAAATGCGGTTTTTCTGTTTGGTTTTCTCTAAATGGCGGTGCGGTGAGTACCACCGCAAAAAATTGCCCTACGGTTGCTTGTCCGACGGGGACGTCTTGCAACACAACAAACCACACCTGCTATTGGAAAAATTATGCGCCGGATGGCGTCTCGGTAGATCCTTATTTACTCACGAATAATGCCACCAAAACAGTCACAATTTTGCAGACATCGGTGGATCCTGCGGTATTGTGGAGCGGTAATATTTCTGCGAGTACCGGTTGTGCAGGCGCAACGTGTACGCAAGCAACCTGCCAAAATAATGGGGGTACGACCGCGTGTGCGCCGGGAATAGGATTTTCTCAGCCAGCAACAGAAGCGGAAATCACGATGAATAAAAGTACGACAGATAGTTATGATGTCGAAGTCATTAACGGATTTCATATTCCTATTTCGATGGAACCAGGTCCCTATGTGACACCGAATAATTACTTTTGTGGAACACCCGGCGCATTTGCAGCGGGAAATGGTTTCGGCGCATGTAATTGGACGCAAGCAATATTGCCCGGCAATGGGTATTACTGGGTTTCAACCAGTACGAAATCATGTAACCTCGCCGCACCGAGTTGCCAGACACCTACCGATATTTGTGGATTAGACTCAAGTTTGAACCCAGTTTGCGGTGCTTTTTTAGGTTATTGGACAGCGAATGAAGTGTGTTCGAAAGCCAATGTCCCGGCTGCCGTGAAAAGTTATTTTCGTTGCGATGCGAATTTGCGCGAGCTGTCGAAAAATACGATTCCCTTTCCTGCCAATGCCATTTTGTATGACTTAATGTCTTGTCCGGTGCCAACGGGAGATGCTTTGCCACCATTTAATTCCTGTTATCTCGCGTATCCCAACTATCCTCATTTAATTAATCAATGTTGCGGCTGCAAAGATTGGTGGACAGCAGGCATAGGCGCGAATCCTAATACACAAAGTTGTACTCAACCCGGGAAAGCGTCACCCCAAACCGATCCAGTATGGAATTCTTATGTGCAACCGGGGGTGCAATGGATGAAAAAAACCTGTCCTTCTTTGTATGTTTATCCCTTCGATGATAAAACCAGCAGTTTTACTTGCACCAATACGTTGCCAGGCGAACCCAATTCTGTGGGTTATACGATTACATTTTGCCCAGGAAACTCAGGCGCACCCACCGGCAAAACAGACGGGCGGTAATAGTAGCCCCCGGGTTGCGTGTCAACGTAACCCGGGTAGTGTTTTCAAAACAGGTTCAAAAGGTTTGTTAAGCATAGCTACTAAATGAGGATATAAGTTGTTATCAAAGAGGTGTACATAGCGTGAGAATTTTTTTCGCCCAGACCCAATGATGATTCTTTCTGCGGCTAAAAGCTGAATATTATCTGAGAGATGCTGCCAGAGTTTGATGGAAACGAATGCTACAATCCGCTTGCCATGATGGAGTTTAATATTATTCAGCGCAGAGGGATGTTCGGGTAATTTAGCAAGCAAAACATCAATAATTTCATTTACTTTCTGTGCATCACTGTAGGTTGGATGATGCAAAATAATTCGCATCTTTGCTAAAAGAGAGGTCAAACCAATATCAAAAGCGCGATCCACAAAGAAAGGAAGGTGACTTTTAAAAGGATGAGCGCGTTGATATGCCAATTGCATTGCCGGAAGGAGTGTCGTTATCCAGTTAACCAATTGCGTGGAGAGATCTTTTTTATTTGTCATAATGGGCTTAGATTGAACTTAAAGTAGCTTTTAGATTATTTTAACTATAGCCTAAGAAAACTTAAGACATAATTAAGGAATAACCCTATGTCAACCGTCCCCTCTGTACACGACAAAAATTTTTCTTCTTTATGAATCACGGCTCTTGTAGGGGCACGGTGTGCCGTGCCCGTGCTGCATATCTCGCTGAAGCCGCCGGGCATGGCACGCCATGCCCCTACAAGTGTCCTTTTATTTCTTCCTTTTCTATTTATTCAACAACGCCGAACAAGTCG
>CAZTDR010000127.1:0-4102 GCA_964612855.1 uncultured Coxiellaceae bacterium | reverse complement strand
GGTAATACGCAAATTTGGCGAGCACTAGATTATTCTGTTTGCAATATTCTGTTTGCAATATTCTGTTTGAGATAATCCGCTTTGTTCTTGTTTATCTACTATTGCTTGCCATTGTTCGCGACGGGATAGTTGTTCTGTTTTGTTCATGCTGCGCTCCTTTTGTTTGTGGAGGCGCGAGCATGCGGGAAATTTAAGAATTTAAAAAGATGGGGTTGGCTGGACGCTTACATATCTATTTGAATAATAAAAATTTTATAACATCAAGTTTGGCGGAGTATAAGAATAAAACTAACGATATTTCGTGTTAAGAAAATAAAAATTCATCAATCACTTACAAAAGTTGTGTTGCATTCCCGCATGAAGGCCCGTTGTGAAGCTACGTCAGTGAGTAGGCTGGCGGAACTTCCCCGCCAGCCGCTCGCAGAACCGTACGTGAACCTCTCGGCTCATACGGCTCCCATCAGGCAAAAGCACCTCTCATACGGATCTGTCAAAACTGGCTACCTTTTAAAATATTTCTCGCCTATAACATTTAAATTAAGCAGCAAGCGGTAATATTTGCTGATAATCCTTTATCTTAGACGCAAATAGACTGCGACGTTGTGCTCGTGTTTTATTTTTCATACGAAAGAACTGTCGAACTTCTTCAAACACCGTGCAAAACTTCAGCGCGCAAAAGATATTTTTAAATCCTTTCACTATCGATAATCTCGACTTTGTTCCACGATGGTCTGACTCAATTTTGTTATTCATATATTTGCTATCTCGGTGGGTTGTCTCAGACGAAAATATCTTTTTAATCGCAGGATACAATGCCGGTTCTTTATCAGTTGTCATTTGTATCGGCGTAATTCCTGTTGTTCTTTGTGCTTGTTGAAAAAATTTTTCTGCAGCCAATTGATCACGAACGTCACTCAAATATACATCCACCAAATTTCCTTCTTTATCAATTGCCCTGTATAAATAGCACCATCTTCCTTCAACACGGATGTAGGTAGCATCAACATGCCACTTCTTTCCACACTGGCCATGCCGTTTTTCGCGCAGCTTTAAACCCAGCTCTACTTCAAATTGCTGCGCCCAATTATGCACCGTTTGGTGGCTTAAATGAATCCCTCTCATTTGCATCAATTCAACAACATCATCCAAGCTAGTTCTGAAGCGATAATAGTGCACCGCTAGCATCACAATTTCTGTTCGATAATGAATGTAATTCAAAGCTGTGCCTGTCCGTTCATTATATTGTTTACTGCAAAAACGGCAGCGATATTGCTTATAACCCAAGTCTGTTTTCTCTTGGCACAGCCTGGTATCCTTCGATTTGCAGTCAGGGCAATTCATAACGACTTCCTTTTGGCTAGAAAATGCCCTGCATTATACTAAATTTTATTTCAAAGCCTCATTGGGGACTCAGTTTTGACAAATCCAAAATATTTATTTAAACCGCTATAAGCTTACAATTCCGCGAGTTAGTTTCTACAAGGCTTGATTGAATGACCATAAAAAATTATCTTCAAGCGCCATATGAAGTTGGTCTCCTCCCCCTTGTTTCCTCTTCTTTTTGCTCGTATTGTGTAGTATTTGTTTGTGTTGGCTGCGCAGGATGAAAACGATACGGTTTTATTAGCTCCCGCAATACAAAACAAAGTTTCATAGCTCTCTCATCTCCACTTCCTAACAAATGATTTAAAATTCCTTTTTCAATAATTAGCTGATTCCTATCACGTTGGTTACCAGGTTCTACACTTCTTAAATGAAAAATTGCGTCATCTATTACTCGATTCATTACAGTATTCTTCTTTGACCGCAAAGTTTGATTCAAAGATTTTTGATAAGTTTCTAGCAATTCTATACAATTTTCCCTTATCTCAAAATTATGCCGCATATCAGCGATAACATGACGTTGTTGTTCGCGTATAGGATCTGGCGCAACATTAAAGTCAGGCCTTAAATTGGCAGTAAAATATGCATCTAGGTGATACAAAGTAGACCGTACTGACTCTAATGAATTCTGAATCTTCATTTTTAATATTAATGCATCATGAAGTAGTTTAAAATTATTCTCTTCCAAACAGCTAGAGAAATCTATGTCTAGTAATTCTCTAGTCGTCTGATCCCTTCTTAGCTCCGGAACTTTAAAAGGTTTGTGAGAGTTTGGAAGACCGCCACAAATTTCTTGAAGCTTCTCTATCTCACCAGCAAGCATTTCTTTACGCTTTTCTTGTAATTGTTCAATACGATGTTTTGTTGTCTTTTCCGCCAAATCTAGTACATCTTTTTCTGACGGTTTTCGTATTTTGACTAATAGCTTTTGGACAAAAGCCCTGAATTTGGCTGTTTTGGTTTTTTTGGCAAAGGTGTCATATATTTGACGTACAGCAGTACTGCGTAATGACTGAGGAATATTATCGAGCTGCTTAACTATTTCGTCTCGATGAGCTTTCGCCATGTCGATAGGATTATTACTTTTCTTGTCAAAACCTATGTGAAGGTATTGCGCGAGCACTTCTGGATCCTGCAGTAAATAACTCACATAATTTTTTCCTAATTGCCCGGAGCTCCGATAAGCTTTTGAGGCTTGGCCAGGAAGATGATCTTTATTTTTCATTCGCTCTTCTGCAAAGCGACCTGCCGCGCCAAAATCGACGCGGACAATATGGGCAATATCGTCATGCGAATCAACTTGAACCATAAACTGCCCTGTATGTAAGCTTTCATCTCCTGCAAGTTCACTTGCATAAATTGCAGCTGCTAATTCACTTTTCGCAGCTGGTGTCATTCTATGTATACTATTCTTTATTTTCTGCGCATTAAGAAGCTCAAAACTAACAAATTGTTTAGGATTCCTTTCTTTCCCCATTATTTTAACCCAAGGCTGGTAACCTGTGAGTCTAGCTTGAACAGTAATGGCTATCGGTGCTTTTGTTTTTGTAGAGTCTCTAGGATCTCGCTCTAGCCACTGACATGCTTCAGCAAAATTAACCGGACTATTTTGTCCATGCGGTATTTTTGGAAGAAATTGCTCAATAAAACGAGTTGCTGCTTCAAGAACACACGTTCCCGGCTTATCCTGTTTGATCACATATTCCTTTCCCGGTTGATCATTAAGAGATATCTGTTGTTTAAAAAAATCAGCGACTCCGTCCTGGCCACGCCCGCCTAAAGATCCATCCCAATTATAAATACCTTCGGCTCGGTAAAGAGGCTGCTTACCTGCATTCCACTTATCACTAGTAAGACCTGGATAGTATTCAACGGTCTCTTCACCCTCAGGGCCTAAGGTATGCTTTCGTTCCGACGTGATACGAAGAATATCTTTAATTACTCCTTCGTCACTATAATTGATGGGTCCGTATTCCGATGAGTTAAATTCCGCATAATCCGGAAATTTGAAAGATTGTCCTTCTTGATCTACTAGATAGT
Organism: uncultured Coxiellaceae bacterium; assembly: GCA_964612855.1. Lineage (GTDB taxonomy): Bacteria > Pseudomonadota > Gammaproteobacteria > DSM-16500 > DSM-16500 > DATIJJ01. The sequence goes on along the minus strand of CAZTDR010000127.1, from coordinate 679 downwards.
GCTTATGGCCATTTATGTAATAAACTACTTTTACATCATTATCTTTATTTTCTTTATACAAATATAAAAAATAGTTACTTGAGTTTCTGTATTCATTGTTTTCTGGATTCTCTTTTGGATCCATTAAATGGATAGTACACGTGCGTAAGCCTTTCTTTGCGCAGGCATTTTTTTCCTCAGCGCGAAATGGACGGTACTCTACTATATGACGCTTACCTCCCCTAACTTTTGCTTTTCTGCCATTGCTAAGTATTACTTCTACAAGTTCATTATCGTTACTAATAGCTGTAAAATAACGAGAAGGGAACAGAGGAGGTGGAGGGAGTGTATTGCTTTCCAAATTTTGAACTATTGCAGCAGTGCTTTGGCGAGAAGTTGTTTTTCTCTGAAAAGACTTATTATTAAGATCTTCAAGTTGAAGATTGCGATTATCATTATCATCTTTTTTCTCATCTAATGGCATGACTTTCCCCGCCTTATCTATAATGGATGTTATGCTAATCCCTCAGCTTTGATTACAAAAACCTTTTTGCTATTAATCATTATAGTACACAATTCTTTAGATTTGCTTAAAAGAGACTATTTTCTGACAGAAACAAGAAGCAATTAGGCCCACTGTGAAGGTACGTCAGTGAGTAGGCCGGCGGAACTTCCCCGCCAGCCGCTCGCAGAACCGTAC
>CAZTDR010000126.1:0-4287 GCA_964612855.1 uncultured Coxiellaceae bacterium | reverse complement strand
ATTCAATGCCCGCATAAATATCTTCTGAATTTTCGCGAAAAATAACCATATTCGTTAGCCAGGGTTCTTTTAGAGGACTTGGCACCCCTTGAAAATAACGCACAGGACGTAAACAAATATATAAATCCAATTGCTGGCGCAACGCCACATTTAACGAACGGATACCGCCACTGACTGGTGTAGTTAAGGGGCCTTTGATTGAAACAACAAATTCCTTCAGTGCAGCCAAGGTTTCAGCAGGCAACCAGGTATCTTTATCGTAAACAGTTGTCGCTTTTTCTCCCGCATAGATTTCCATCCACTGAATTTTACGTTTACCGTGATAGGCTTTTTCAACGGCTGCATCGACGACTTTTTTCATGACGGGCGTAATGTCCACACCGATGCCATCACCTTCAATAAAAGGAACAATCGGGTGATCAGGAACTTCTAAAGAAAGATCTTTATTGACTGTAATTTTTTGTCCGTTCACGGGGACTTTGATGTGCTGATAAGCCATTGAAACACTCCCTGATTCTTTGATTCTTGAAAACTCTGTATGGTAGCAAGGCGTACCAAGACTCACAATTAAAAATATACGATATAGAGGCATGGCGTGCCACACTACTGTCCGATAAATCGGTATTAAATTTCCACAGCCGTTCTCTAGCCGCAGCTTGGTCCGGCTTTGTTGCTTAACTGGCTCTTAAAACGGCACTTGTAGGGGCATGGCGTGCCATGCCCGGCGGCTTCAGCGAGATATGCAGCACGGGCACGGCACGCCGTGCCCCTACAAAAATAGATTTACGCAACAATGCAGGATAAGCCGCGGGACGACGAGACTTGAGAGAGATTGTGTTTTATTTACCAGACACTAGTGTGGCGTGCCATGCCTGGGGTTTTGCTAAAATTTTGCCCTCTAGCAAATTTTACATAAAAAGCATATGGCGATATACTCGCCATGCCAGAACCTGACAGCTATTACTTTCTGCTTTTCAAAACAAGAGACTTCCGTAAAATACGCTCATGAAAACAAACTCTCCCAAACACATTATTGTCGGCATGTCCGGCGGCGTTGATTCTTCCGTCGCTGCTCTCTTACTCAAAGAGCAAGGGCACCATGTTGAAGGCGTGTTTATGAAAAATTGGGAGGAAGATGATACGGAGACGTATTGCCCTGCCAGTGTTGATATGGCCGATGCCCAAGCGGTGTGTGATAAATTGCAAATTGAACTGCAGCGGATTAATTTCGCGGCGGAATATTGGGAACGTGTTTTTGTTCACTTTCTTACCGAATATAAAGCAGGTCGCACACCGAATCCGGATATTTTATGCAATAAAGAAATCAAGTTTAATGCTTTCCTGCAGTATGCCAAACAACGTGGCGCCGATTTTATTGCAACCGGGCATTATGCACGTTGCATCGCGACTGCCGATCATTCGTTTCATTTGCTCAAAGGACTCGATGCGCAAAAAGATCAAAGTTATTTTTTATATACATTAACGCAACAACAATTAGCACAAAGTTTGTTTCCTGTCGGTGAAATCAGTAAACAAACCGTACGAGAAATTGCCAATAAAGCAGGCTTCATTAATCATGATAAAAAAGACAGCACGGGCATTTGTTTTATTGGTGAAAAAAAATTCAAAACCTTTTTAAACGAATATCTTCCCGCAACACTGGGGCCCATCGAAACCCTAGAAGGGAGGGTAATTGGTCAGCACGATGGGCTAATGTTTTACACACTCGGACAGCGCCAAGGCTTAAAAATTGGTGGATTAAAAAATTTAAACGAAGCGCCGTGGTATGTGGTAGATAAAAATATAGCGCGCAATACGCTGATTGTCGCGCAAGGCCACGATGATCCCGCATTGTATGCAAATGCTTTAATTGCTTCTGAACTCCATTGGATTCGCGGTATTCCTCCGCAATTGCCAGCCACTCTTTCCGCAAAAACACGTTATCGTCAAAGCGATCAAGCGTGTGTAGTGCATCCTTGGAATGAAAATCAGTATAAAATAACGTTTGAGCAACCCCAGCGCGCCGTTACACCAGGACAATCCGTGGTATTTTACCAAGGGGAAGAATGTTTGGGTGGTGGGGTTATTGTTGCAAAATGTGACGTGGATTAGGGCTTGTTGCAAGAGTGGATTACGACGCGAAAAGCACATCTAATCCGCCCCACGAATTTAATCGTGTCTTTGGACTAAGGACATTGTGTGCAAAATAAACTTTACAATAAAACCCTTGCACTTGCGGGTATTGCTCAGGCGGCTAATCTCGTGAAAGACATCGCACAAACTGGGAAATATGATGAAGCAGCCTTTCAAACTAGCATCTACAGCATTTTTCAAACGCATCCCTCTTCTGTGTTGGCTATTTATCAAGATGATCCACAACACTTAAAACTCGGCCTGCAAACATTAATCACCATGCTGGAATCATCCACTATCGTCGCACCGATACGTTACATGCTTGCGCTCATGCGTTTACAAAAAAAAATTTCGCGCTCCACTTCGACCCAAAAAAAACTCGCACAACGATTGGAACAAACAAAAAAGCAAGTCGACTACTTTTCGCTAACCCATCCGACGGTAATCGCTAATTTGGCTGATGTGTATTTAAATAGCATTAGTCCCTTTAAGTTTCGTATTATTATTTGGGGTAATCAGCGCATTTTAACCATTGCCGAAAATATGGAAAAAATTCGCGCCTTATTACTCGCTGGGATACGGTCGTCTGTTTTATGGCGACAATTAGGTGGTTCACGACTGCAACTTATTTTTTTTCGTCGCAAAATATGCGACATGGCCAAAAAGATTTTAGCTGAGATGGAGAATGAAAAAACATGATGGATCTTACTGCATTACTGGCGATTTCGCCGCTCGATGGACGTTATCATGAAAAATTAAATGCATTACGACCCGTGCTAAGTGAATACGGCCTTATCCGCTTTCGTGTATTGATTGAAATTCGCTGGCTGCAATTTTTGACAGAACAGGGCAAATTACCGGAGCTATCGCCACTCAGCAAAACTGCGGATGATATATTAAATAGTATTATCGACAATTTTTCAGAACAAGAAGCGCTGCACATCAAAGCAATTGAACGTAAGATTAACCATGATGTCAAAGCAGTAGAATATTTTCTTAAAGAAAAAATGGCAGTACATCCTGAATTAACGAAAATAAGCGAGTTTATTCATTTTGGCTGCACATCAGAAGATATCAATAACCTTGCTTATGCGCTTATGCTTAATACGGCGCGAAAAGAATTTATTTTGCCTGCAGTCACTGAATTAACGGTTTTATTGCAAACGATGGCAAAAAATCATGCGGGGCTCGCCATGTTAGCTCGCACACATGGTCAACCTGCAACACCCACCACCGTTGGCAAAGAGTTTGCTAATGTGTTGGCACGTTTACAGCGTCAAGTGACCTCTCTCACTGCAACGCCTATTCTCGGCAAATTAAATGGTGCGACGGGAAATTATAATGCGTTTGCAATAACTTATCCGACTATCGATTGGTCCATCCTCAGCGAAACATTTATTATCAGCTTAGGTTTAACTTGGAATCCCTACACTACACAAATTGAACCGCATGATTATATCGCCGAGTTATTTGCTATTTTGATACGAATAAATACCATTTTAATCGATTTCAATCGCGACATGTGGGGCTATATTTCACTGAATTATTTCAAACAAAAAACCCTCGCCGAAGAAGTGGGTTCCTCCACCATGCCGCACAAAGTAAATCCCATTGACTTTGAAAATGCAGAAGGCAATTTAGGCATAGCAAACGCATTATTAGATCATATGGCATTCAAATTACCGATTTCTCGCTGGCAACGTGATCTGTCAGATTCGACGGTATTGCGTAATATGGGTATGGCGATAGGTTATGCGATATTAGCGTATCAATCGACAGTGAAAGGGTTAACAAAAACAGATGTTAACTGTGAAACGATTCAAACTGATTTAAATAATCATTGGGAAATTCTCGCAGAACCTATTCAAATGGTGATGCGTCGATTTGGCATTGAGCAGCCTTATGAACAATTAAAAAATTTCACGCGTGGAAAAAAAATGACGAAAGAATTGATTCAGCAATTCATTCAGAAACTGGGATTACCAGAAGAAGTGAAGCAAGAGTTATTAGCATTGACGCCGAGCAGTTATATTGGGTATGCAGAAAAATTAGCGAAGGGAATTTAAGCAAACACTTGGGGATGACAAGGTATAAAAGCGCTGCGACTGTAGGCTTTGATGACAATAAAAAGATAAACTGTAGGGTGGATTAGAT
>CAZTDR010000125.1:0-4297 GCA_964612855.1 uncultured Coxiellaceae bacterium | reverse complement strand
GCAGTACTTCTTCAGAAGCGCGCTTGAAGAAGCTTTCTAAGCGTTTGAAGTTAATTGAAGCATTTTTAGCGTCAGGCAATAAACCAGAGTGGATGGTTCTAGCGGTATTACCGGTATTACCACCGGATTTACGTCCATTAGTTCCTTTAGATGGTGGCCGTTTTGCAACCTCTGACTTAAACGATCTTTATCGACGTGTTATTAACAGAAATAATCGTTTAAAACGTTTATTAGACTTAAATGCTCCTGACATCATCGTACGTAACGAAAAACGTATGTTACAGGAATCAGTGGATGCATTGCTTGATAATGGCCGTCGTGGACGCGCTATAACAGGCTCAAATAAACGCCCACTCAAATCCCTGGCTGATATGATTAAGGGTAAAGCGGGCCGTTTCCGTCAGAATTTATTGGGTAAACGGGTAGACTACTCAGGTCGTTCTGTTATCGTGGTAGGTCCTACCTTACGCTTACATCAATGTGGTTTGCCAAAGAAAATGGCGCTTGAATTATTTAAACCCTTTATTTTCAGCAAGTTACAGATTCAAGGCCAGGCTTCTACCATCAAAGCTGCCAAGAAAATGGTTGATCGTGAAGATCCAGCCGTTTGGGATATTTTGGAACAAGTTATTCGCGAACATCCCGTCTTGTTAAACCGTGCACCAACCTTGCACCGTTTGGGTATTCAAGCATTTGAGCCCGTGTTAATTGAAGGTAAAGCGATTCAATTGCATCCGTTAGTTTGTACCGCCTATAACGCGGACTTTGACGGAGACCAAATGGCAGTACACGTTCCATTGTCTTTAGAAGCGCAATTAGAAGCGCGCTCATTGATGATGTCGACCAATAACATTTTGTCACCTGCAAACGGTGAACCTATTATTGTTCCCTCTCAAGACGTGGTATTAGGGCTTTATTACTTAACACGTACTTGCATTAATGCGCTGGGCGAAGGCATGGCATTTTCTGATGTTAACGAAGCACATCGGGCTTATGAAAATGGTTTAGTTTCGTTGCAAGCGAAGATTCGTATCCGCATCAAAGAATTTTTGAAAGGTGAAAACGAAGGCGAATTTGTTGAAAACATTCGTTTAGTGGAAACAACCGTTGGGCGTTCGTTGATGTCTGAGTTGTTACCAAAAGGGATGTCTTTTGATCTCGTTAATCGTGTGATGACGAAAAAAGCGATTTCTAACCTTATCAATATTTGTTATCGCGAAGTTGGTTTGAAATCTACCGTTATCTTCGCCGATCATTTGATGTATATGGGCTTTAGTTATGCGACTAAGTCAGGTGTTTCTATCGGTGTCAATGACTTAGTTATTCCAAAAGCAAAAGCTGGCATCATCAATCAGGCAGAAGAAGAAGTTGGTAAGATTCAAGCGCAATACGCTTCAGGTTTAGTCACCCAAGGTGAACGTTTTAACAAAGTTATTGATATTTGGTCACGTACCAATGATCAAGTTGCTAAGGCGATGATGGCGGAGTTATCACATGATACCGTTAAAGACGCTCAAGGCCAGAAGGTACAACAAGAATCTTTTAACTCAATCTACATGATGGCGGATTCAGGCGCGAGAGGATCGGCAGCTCAGATTCGTCAGTTAGCCGGTATGAGAGGCTTGATGGCAAAACCAGACGGCTCGATTATCGAAACACCTATTACTGCAAATTTCCGTGAAGGTTTAAACGTATTACAATACTTTAACTCTACTCACGGTGCTCGTAAGGGTCTTGCAGATACCGCGTTGAAAACAGCTAACTCAGGTTACTTGACTCGTCGTTTGGTTGACGTGGCGCAAGACCTTGTTATTACTGAAGAAGATTGCGGAACTGAACAAGGCATTACCATGAATCCATTGATTGAAGGTGGAGACGTTGTAGAGCCATTGCATGAACGTGTATTAGGTCGTGTGACTGTACAAGATGTTATTAATCCTGCAACAGGTAAAGTTGTCGTTGCTGCAGGAACATTGTTAGATGAAAGATTGGTAAGTAAGTTAGAAGAATTATCAGTTGATCAAGTGTTTGTACGTTCACCGATTACTTGTGAATCACGTTACGGTATTTGTTCAGCATGTTACGGTCGTGACTTAGCACGTGGTCATCGTGTGAATATTGGTGAAGCGGTTGGTGTTATTGCAGCACAGTCAATCGGTGAACCAGGTACACAGTTAACCATGAGAACCTTCCACATCGGGGGTGCGGCATCACGAGCAACAGCAGCGAACAACGTACAAATTAAATTAGCGGGTAAAATTAAGCTTCATAACATTAAGTTAATTCAGCATCATTCCGGAACATTTATTGCAGTATCACGTTCTGGTGAATTAGCGGTTGTGGATGAGCATGGACGTGAACGTGAACGTTATAAGATTCCATACGGTGCTGAACTCACTATTGCGGATGGTACCAAAGTCGATTCAGGACAGATTGTTGCGAATTGGGATCCACATAGCCATCCCGTTATCACTGAAGTTGGCGGTCACATTAAGTTCGCCGATTTAGTTGAAGGCGTTACCATGAATCGTCAAACAGACGAAATGACAGGCTTAAGCAGCATTGTTGTTATCGATCCAAAACAACGTGGTGTTACCGGTAAAGAATTGAAGCCAATGATTAAGTTGGTAGACGAAAACGGAAAAGATGTGTTCCTTGCTGGTACCAATTTACCTGCACAATACTTCTTACCACAAGATGCTATCATCAACTTTGAAGATGGTGCGCGAGTGAAAGTGGGTGACGTTATTGCACGTATTCCGCAAGAAACGTCGAAAACTCGTGATATTACCGGGGGTCTCCCACGCGTAGCCGATTTATTTGAAGCGCGTCGACCAAAAGATCCAGCAATCTTGGCTGAAACGTCAGGTATTGTAAGTTTTGGTAAAGAAACCAAAGGTAAACGTCGTTTAATGATTACGGGTCCTGAAGGTGAAGTTCATGAGGAATTAATTCCAAAATGGCGTCACGTTAACGTGTTCGAAGGTGAGCATGTTGAAAAAGGTGAAATGATTGCGGAAGGTTCATTAAACCCACATGATATTTTACGCTTATTAGGCACCAACGTTTTAACTAACTTTATTGTTAACGAAGTGCAAGATGTCTATCGTTTACAAGGGGTTAAGATTAACGATAAACACATTGAAGTTATTATTCGTCAAATGTTACGTAAAGTTATCGTTGAACATCCAGGCGATACCAGCTTCTTGAAGGGTGAACAAATTGAGTTTGGCCAGTTGCGTGATGAAAACGATCAAGCCATCAAACAAGGTAAATTAGCTGCTCGTTATGAGCCAGTGTTGTTGGGTATTACCAAGGCATCTCTTGCTACTGAATCCTTTATTTCAGCAGCATCATTCCAAGAAACAACCCGCGTTCTTACCGAAGCGGCTGTCAATGGAAAAATGGATGAGTTGCGTGGCCTGAAGGAAAACGTCGTTGTTGGACGCTTGATCCCAGCTGGAACGGGGTTGGCTTACCACTATGACCGTCGTAGTAAGAAACATCCAAGTGCAGAATAGAAGAATTTCTTCTTTTTAGCATATTGAAAGAAGCCCCCTTTTTTATCAATAAAGAGGGGGTAAACTGGGGGCTAGGTAATCATTTGACGCAATTATATTGAAAAAAGTGATCTATTTAGCGAACTGAGCTTGACACCATGCATGCTCCTTATTTAGAATCGCGCCTCTCCCTAAAGAGTTAGGGGTGTGGAAGCGTAGGAATAAGTTTTAATTTTTAAGTATTTGTAATTATTAGGCTGGAGTTTTAGGAATGCCAACGATTAATCAGCTTGTACGCAAGCCGCGTGTACCAAAAATTGCGAAATCAACCGTACCGGCTTTGGGTGGTTCACCACAAAAGCGTGGTGTATGTACACGTGTATATACAACAACCCCAAAGAAACCGAACTCAGCTTTACGTAAAGTAGCTCGCGTTCGCTTAACTAACGGCTATGAAGTAACAGCGTATATCGGTGGTGAAGGGCATAACCTTCAGGAACACTCTGTCGTATTGATTCGTGGTGGTCGTGTAAAAGACTTACCGGGTGTCCGTTATCACATCGTACGTGGTAGTTTAGATACAGTGGGTGTGGCGAGTCGCCGCAGAGGACGTTCTAAGTACGGTGCTAAGAAACCGAAAGAATAGTCCGATTTTTAATTTGAGAATTAATTTGGAAGTATGAGCAATGCCAAGAAGAAAAGCCGCAGTTAAAAGAGAAATTTTGCCTGATCCGCTGTACTCCAGCGAAAGATTAGCTAAGTTTATTAATGTCGTTATGCGTAAGGGCAAAAAGTCT
>CAZTDR010000124.1:0-4311 GCA_964612855.1 uncultured Coxiellaceae bacterium | reverse complement strand
ACCGCTCTTTTTTATCGTGTTGCACTTCGCATTTGAATTCGTGGGGTGGATTAGACGCGTTTTTTGCGTCGTAATCCACCAAATGGGCGCCAAAAAGGTGGATTACGACGCAAAAAACGCGTCTAATCCACCCTACAGTAATAATGAGAGAGAGGAAGGAGTCTATATGAGCTATCAAGTTCTCGCGCGTAAATGGCGTCCACGCAATTTTCAGGAAATGGTGGGACAAGAACATATTTTGCGCATGCTGACCCACGCGATTAATCTACAGCGCTTGCATCATGCTTACTTGTTCACGGGAACACGCGGCGTGGGTAAAACCACAATTGCGCGCATTTTTGCAAAATGTCTGAACTGCGAAACAGGCATCACATCACAACCGTGTGAAACATGCGATACTTGCCAAGCAATTAATGCAGGAAAATTTTTAGATTTAATCGAAGTGGATGCAGCTTCACGCACCAAGGTCGAAGACACCCGGGAACTCCTCGAGAATATTCAATATGCGCCCACCCAAGGCCGCTATAAAATTTATTTAATTGACGAAGTGCATATGCTCTCGAACCATAGCTTTAATGCACTCTTAAAAACCTTGGAAGAACCACCGGCCCATGTGAAATTTTTATTAGCAACAACCGATCCCAAACGCTTACCCATCACTATTTTATCGCGCTGCCTACAATTTCATTTAAATCATGTACCGCGCGATAAAATCGCCAAACAATTGGAGCACATCTGCACAGCAGAAACGATTTCCTTTGAATCATCGGCTCTGCCATTGCTTGCTGAAGCAGCCGATGGAAGTATGCGTGATGCATTAAGTTTGCTTGATCAAACGATTGCTTATTGCGCGGGCAATATTACATTAACCGAAACCCTTGCCATGTTAGGACGCACCGAACAAAGTGCTATTTTCTGCTTGCTGAATGCGCTCGCTGCACGAGATGGGCAACAACTCTTAACTGATATCAAACAATTAGCTGAACAAGGTCCTGATTTTCATCAATTACTCGAAGATTTATTATCGTCGTTGCATCAACTCTCTGTCGCGCAAGTTGTACCCAATACGGATACTATTTCAGAAAATATGCAGGCGCTTAAAAATAAATTCTCAGCAGAAGAAGTGCAATTGTATTATCAAATTGCTTTAATGGGTCGACGCGATTTACCGTTGGCACCCAGCGCCCAACAAGGTTTTGAGATGACATTATTGCGCATGCTTGCATTTCATCCGCAAACTGCACCACTGCCACCGCAAAAAATAACTGCAACCCCTCCCTCTGCAAAAACACCGGTAGCGACAGAATCACCGACCTCACCTCCTCCTAGCACCGAGTGGGCCGACATTCTTCCCCAATCACAATTATCAGGCATGGCATTAGCACTGGCTTCCCATTGTGCATTAGTCACGTTATCTGATACGAAAATCGAACTCTCTCTCGCTGCAAAACATGAATCCTTGCTCAATAAAAATTTACTCGAGCGTATTGAGCAAGCTTTAAATCACTATTTTCAAAAAACGCGCAAACTTGAAATTAAAATTGCAAAGTCAGCACTCTCTACGCCCGCACAACAACAGGAAAAGCAACAAGCGGAGCGTCAGGCAGATGCCGAAAAAGTGATTCAAAATGATGCGCATGTGAAAAAGATATTGGATTTATTCGATGCAACATTGGATATAAATTCGATTCAGGCTGTTTAATTGTAGGGTGGGCTAAGCGCAGTGTGCCCACCCCTAAATTTGAGATACGTTGGACACATGCTATACTCACCGCAGATGATATTTTAAAACTCGCGATCTCAAGTGCGGCGAGTATATACTGCACTCTAATTTTGAATAATCTGGAGCTATTCTATGAATAAACCTGTCAATGAAAAGCAAGGCTTAGGCGACTTGATGAAAAAAGCCCAAGAAATGCAAAAGAAAATGCAAGAAATTCAAAAACAAATTGCTGAAATGGAAGTGACCGGTCAATCTGGTGGTGGTCTCGTAAAAATCGTGGTGTCGGGGCAGCATTTTGCAAAGCGTGTGACGCTCGATCCTAGCTTACTCAAAGAAGAAAAAACCATTATCGAAGACTTGATTGCTGCAGCCATTAACGATGCGGTAAGCAAAATTGAAAAAGGTACGCGTGAAAAAATGAGCTCGCTGACAGGTATTAAATTGCCAGAAGGCTTTGATTTACCGCCCACTTAATTATGTAGCCACTTATGAAGTTTAGCCCCCTACTGGAACAACTCATCGAAGCATTGCGCTGTTTACCGGGCGTTGGCCCCAAAACAGCGCAGCGTATGGCATTTCAACTGCTCGAACGCGGCAGAGAAAATGGTAAGCATCTCGCGAAAATCTTACAAAGCGCGATGAGTGACATCATTCACTGCAAAAATTGTCGTACCTTTAGTGAATCAGACCTCTGTAAATTATGCGCCACTAGCAATCGAGATCGTGCTTTATTGTGTATTGTAGAAAGCCCGATTGATATGGTCGCCGTTGAACAAATGGGGGGGTATCGTGGCTTATATTTTGTATTGATGGGGCATCTCTCCCCCTTAGATGGTATTGGTCCTGATGATTTAGGAATGAAAGAATTAAATGAAGTGATTGCGCGTAATGAAGTGAGAGAAGTCATTTTAGCCACCAACCCCACTGTAGAGGGGGAAGCAACCGCGCATTATATTTCTGAATTGCTCAAACCGTATAACGTGAAAGTGACGCGTATTGCACATGGTGTACCGCTCGGTGGCGAGTTGGAGTATATTGATGGCGGGACATTGGCGCGGGCATTTGCAGGGAGAGAGGTGGTCGCTTAGGGTCTGTTGACAATGAGTTTAGCCGATTTTACCGCTTTTTAAACCGCCCAAACCCATTGTCAACAGACCCTAATTCACCGAGAGATAAAAATAAGATGTTTATAAAACGCCTGTTGTGTTGCTTTTTTCTAACCTCCACCCTCCATGCCGAGCAACTCATCATCGAACCTGATGCGGGCCGTACACCGCTTTTAACGGCCATTCAACACGCTAAATCCTCTGTTGATGTGGTCATGTATGGTTTCACTGACCTTGCTTTTATGAATGCATTAATCAATGCCCATACCGATAAAAAAACGGTGCGTATTTTATTAGAACCCGAACCGTATCGAGCTACGAATGAAAATAGTCTCGCGATTCGTCAATTTCGTACAGCCAATGTTGATTTATATTGGCCTGCCTCTTCTTTTCAACTGACCCATGAAAAAGCCCTGATTTTTGATCAACAAACCGCCATGGTTCTCACGTTTAATTTAACGCATTCCAGCTTTCGCAATGAACGCAATTTTGGGCTTGTCTTGACTGATCCAGGACAATTGCGAGAAATTGAAGCTGTTTTTATGGCGGATACGCATCATCAGCACTTTACTGTCTCACAACCCAATTTAGTCTGGAGTCCCGACAACAGTCGCGAAAAAATTCTCCGTCTTATTCGCTCAGCCCGTTCTGAAATTAAAATTTATGCGCAAGATATTTCAGATTACAAAATCATTGGAGCACTCGCCGCCAGCGCGCGCTCCGGCATTGATGTAAAAATTTTATCCTCCATACCGCCTGAAAAATTGCACGGTAAAAAGTTTTCTTATTTATCAAAAGCAGGCGTTACCATTCATCATTCCCGTCACTACTATATACATGCCAAAGTCATGCTAATTGATCAAAAACGTGTTCTCATTGGCTCAATCAATTTTACTCAATCTTCTCTCGAAAAAAATCGAGAATTATCTGTCATCACCGAAGATCCTAATGTCATTCATCAAATCAATACAACATTTGACGATGACTGGGGTACAATGCAAAAAACCGCACGTCATAAACTGCCTACTTTATCTTCGCGGCAGCTATTGCATGAATTAAATACATTATTGAGGTACTTATGAGCGTCCCAGAAATTTCCGTGCAAGAACTTGAAGCCTTACGCAATGCAAACGCCGACTTCATGCTGCTTGATGTGAGAAATCCCGATGAATACGAATTATGCAATCTCGGCGGACATTTAATTCCTTTTAATGAATTACCGTCCCGTTTAAACGAATTAAATAAAGATCAACAAATTATCATTCACTGCCACGCTGGCGGCCGCTCACGCCGAGCAACAGATTATTTGTTACAACAAGGTTTTGAAAAAGTGTTTAATTTGCGTGGCGGGATTACTGCTTGGGCAAATGAGATTGATCCAACGATGGTGAAATATTAGCCACCCCCATAAATCCTGATACCCGCCAAAATGTAAAAATGTAGGGCACGAATTCAAATGCGAAGTGCAATGCCCTTTCTTTT
>CAZTDR010000123.1:0-4337 GCA_964612855.1 uncultured Coxiellaceae bacterium | reverse complement strand
GGACCCGCGTGTCCGCCCGGCGGCTTTTCCTGTACAGTCAGGGCGGGCACATGGGTCCGCCCCTACAAAAAACGTTTTTGTCGTGTACGGAGTCAGATGAGAAGAAGTGCTAGGTAGCTAATTTCTCTTTGAGTTGATCCAGTGTCAGCATGTTTCGGCTGTCACGGGCTTCTTTGAGTGCGTCAATGGCTTCACGCAAATCATATTTATCTTCGGAATCGGTGAGCAATTTGAGATCTTCTACGGGTATTAACGCAATAATGTCTTTGCCACGACGCGTTAAAATAATGCGTTCTTTGTTGTGAGCAACGCGATTAACAATATCAATAAATTGTTCTTTTGCATCAGCAGTGTTGATTGATGAGAGGGTCATGATGATTAAACTCCTTTTAATCGTAAATCCTTGGCCAACAGCATTGCTCTGTCCCGAATACCTTCGGGGATCTCTTCATGGGGTAAATGACAGTCCTTGTCGCTATATACTCCTCGAGATGGACTAAGCCATCGACACTTCTTTTTCCATCGCCGCAGCATAGTTTCCTGCAGCAGCTAAACTATTTAATTTAGCACGCTGATAAAATGCTTTTTGCGCAGCGGGAATATTTTTGCTATCACCTTGCCAAATTTTCATCGCATAATCTTGCAATGCGCGTGCATAAGAATAACTCACGTTCCAAGGTAATTGTTCTACTGCATTCATCGCATTCAAATGTGCGGTGGCTTCTTCGGAGGATTGACCGCCGGATAAGAAGTTGATGGTGGGTACCGCGGCTGGAACTGTACGACGAAGCGCAGTCAGAGTGGCTTTAGCAACTTGCTCGACAGTGGCTTTGTTAGAGCATTTTTTACCACTAATAACCATGCTGGGTTTTAAAATAATGTATTCTAATTTTACTTTATGGCGGTGTAGGGCGTTAAATACCGCTTGTAACACCGGTTCGGTTACTTCAGCGCAGCGTTCTAATGTATGGTCGCCATCAATTAAAACTTCAGGTTCAACAATGGGAACAATGCCGTGAGCTTGGCAAAGTGCTGCATAACGTGCTAATCCTTCTGCATTCGCCTCAATAGCTAATTGGCTAGGCGTATTTGCTGAAATTTGATAAACCGCACGCCATTTAGCAAAACAGGCGCCTTTCTTTTTATAGTCAGCCAATCTTTCTGCCAATCCATCCAAACCTTGAGTGACTTGTTCATCATTTGTGTTAGGTAAAATGGCTAACCCTTTGTCGACTTTGATGCCGGGTAAGATGCCCATTTTTTTCAATTTTTCAGGAAAAGGCGTGCCATCTAACGCGGTTTGATTGAGTGTTTCTTCAAACAAAATGACCCCGCCAATAAATTCATTAATGCCAGGCGTGGTAAGTAACATATCGCGATAAGCACGACGCGTTTCTTCGGTGGATTCAACACCGACTGCGGCAAAGCGTTTGCCAATGGTTGCGGAGCTTTCATCAGCCGCTAAAATCCCTTTGCCGCGGACGGCGAGTTTATTAATGGTCTGTTCTAAATCGTGGGTCATGTTCATGGGGATAGAGGTCCTTTGAATAGCTTGAGAAATGCGGCCAAGGTTAGCATAAAATGAAGTAATTGAAAATGCGGGAGAGGGGAATTGACCGCATTGGTTGATAAAAAATGTAGGGGGGATTAGATGCGCTTTTTGCATCGTAATCCACCAAGTAAACGTCTAATTTGGTGGATTACGATGCAAAAAGCGCATCTAATCCATCCTACATTTACCTGGGTACTATTTACTTCGCACTTAGTAAGACTTCGCAAAAATCACACGCTGTGCACTTTCCCCGCCACTGAAAATACATTTTCCGGGGATAGGTTCATCCATCAATGGAATGCAGCGAATAGTGACATTTAAATCTTGTTTAATTTTCGCTTCAATCGCCGGATCACCATTCCAATGCGCCGAGGCGAAACCACCATTGCTTTCCGTGAAAAATTCATAAAAGTCAGCTTCGCAGTCTAAATCAAGGGTATTTTGTCGTTGAAAATCGCGTGCGCGATTCAATAAAGTGGTTTGAATTTCATCTAATTGTAAAGTGACAGTTGCTAAAAATTGTCGTAATTCTTGGACTTGTTTGTCTTTATATTCTTTGTCGCGACGTCCTAAAAATACGGTGTTGGCTTCTCGCTCTTTCGCGCCGATTTCGATGCGAATGGGTACGCCCTTTTTGACCCAGCTCCAGGCTTTTTCACCACCGGGTAATGGGCGCTGATCAATTTCAACCGATAAATTTCTGTCGGCATACTGCATCTTCTGCAATTCTTCCGCAATTTTTTGACAGTGCTCTAAAATATCTGCGCGTTGTTCTTCTTTGTGAATCACAGGCAAAATTACTACATGCACAGGGGCTAACTTCGGCGGTAAAACTAAGCCATTGTCATCGCTATGTGTCATAATTAAGCCGCCAATCATGCGAGTGCTGACGCCCCATGAGGTGGTATGGGCGAATTGTTCACTGCCTTCTGCGCTTAAAAATTTGATGTTGAAAGCGCGAGCAAAATTTTGTCCTAAATAATGCGACGTTCCCATTTGCAAGGCTTTTTTGTCTTGCATCATAGCTTCAATCGTATAAGTATCCACGGCACCTGGAAAACGTTCGCTTGCTGTTTTTTTACCTTTGATGACAGGAATCGCCATGTAATCTTCAGCAAATCGAGCATAGATATCGTGCATTTTGCGGGTTTCTAGTAGTGCATCTTTCTCATCGACGTGTGCGGTATGTCCTTCTTGCCACAAAAATTCCGAGGTACGTAAAAACATACGAGTGCGCATTTCCCAGCGCATGACATTTGCCCATTGATTAATGAGCAACGGTAAATCACGATACGACTGTATCCAGCGTGAAAACGCTTCCCCAATAATTGTTTCAGAAGTCGGACGAATGATGTAAGGGTCTTCTAAGGGACTAGCAGGAACTAATTTTCCTTCTTCATTTTTAGCCAGACGAGTATGTGTGACAACTGCGCATTCTTTGGCAAATCCATCAATATGATCCGCTTCTTGACTTAAAAAGCTGGCAGGAATAAGTAAGGGGAAATAGACGTTTTTATGCCCAGTCGCTTTGAACTGCTCGTCTAATACACGCTGCATATTTTCCCAGAGTGCATAACCCCATGGCTTGATAATCATGCATCCACGCACAGGTGACACTTCTGACATTTCTGCCGCTTTGATGACTTGTTGATACCATTCAGGATAATCTTCTTCGCGGGTGGGTGTAATTGCTGTTCTCATGAGTTTTGTTATGCTCCACTAAGTTCGAGAAGGACTTGGTCAATGTGATCGGTGACTTTCACTTTGCGCCAAATCGTACGAATAATGCCTTTTTCATCGATCAAAAAAGTAGAACGTTGAATGCCTAGAATGAATTTGCCATACATGTTTTTTTCCTGAATAACATCATAAGCACGGCAAACGTCACCGTTTTCATCCGCCAGCAAAGTAAAAGGCAGTTGATATTTTTCTTTGAATTTTTGATGTTTTACCGGGTTGTCTTTAGAAATACCCAAGATGACCGCATTATGCGCTGCAAATTGACTGGTTTGATCACGAAAGTCACATGCCTCTTGCGTGCAGCCGGGGGTGTCATCTTTTGGATAAAAATATAAAACCACTTTTTTACCGATGAATTCGGCAAGAGAAATGGATTGATTTTTATCAGACAATAACGTGAACTCTGGCGCTTTATCGCCAATCTTAAGAGTCATTTGGGGAAGTCCTAGTTAAAAAAGGTGAGTATATACCCATTACATCTTGAGACGTAATGGGTATATCAGCATTTTTCAGCATGGAAAGCTAAGGGCACGATCAAGCCGGCCTGCCGGGAGTCTCGCTATAATATAAATTAAAGGACACTCCCTTAGATTGCGGTCGAGTTACCCAGGCGGGAAATAGGCTTATCTAGCGAGTTGGTTACCTACGACTGCACCACCCACTGCACCAATGCCAGTGCCAAGTGCACTGCCGCCAGATATCACATTGCCAGCGACACCACCAACAACAGCGCCTGCTGCTGTGCCAGTATCCCGGCTGTCCCATGTGCAGCCAGTGGTTAAAACAGCCGCCAACAAGGTTGTTACTGTTCCCACTAGAGTTCTGTTCATGATCTTCTCCTTTCTAGCAAATCGATGGGCTACTTTATTATTTTACCAGAAAGTGAAGTGGCTATCTGAAGCCGAGGGTATGCACTGTAATTTATTGTATTTAATGTGAAAAAGGTTTCTGCCGAGGATAAGAATTCTTAGCAAGGCCGCGGGCATGGCGCGCCACACTGCTGTCCGGTAAATCGGTATTAAATTTTCACAGCCGGTCTCTAGCC
>CAZTDR010000122.1:0-4340 GCA_964612855.1 uncultured Coxiellaceae bacterium | reverse complement strand
CAAAAGTTCGTTATATTGCCAAGTCTCTGAAGCCCTTACCCACCACGTTACCCAACGATTAAGATAATTTCTGATTTTGCGAGGACCTCATCCATCACCATATGTTTAACTTGCTCGCGTGCTTTAAGGGTGCCAGCAAGATTCACGCGGGAATGCAACACAACTTTTGTAAGTGATTGATAAATTTTTATTTTCTTAACACGAAATATCGTTAGTTTTATTCTTATACTCCGCCAAACTTGATGTTATAAAATTTTTATTATTCAAATAAATATTAAGCTTGTGTTGCGTTCCCGCGTGAATCTTGCTGGTACCCTGTTTACTGCGAAACTTAAAGGGCTACGTAAATAAAGGTTCGGCCCCGATCCTGGTAAAGAGGTATTAAATCTTTTTAGATAGCCTCATTCGAGGTATGCTCTTCTAAAGAAACAAATGCTCCGGCTTATTAGCCATTAAATAAAATACACCTATTAAAGCGATAAAAGCTGGAATACCCAATAACCACCATATATTGAAATAACGTTGGTATTCTGCGGATAAAGGGGCATTGTTTACGGATGCCGCGAACGCTAAATCACGACATCGCATCTGTAGCCAGACCACAGGTACCCAGCAAATGCCTGCGATAACATAACCTAATATAGATCCTAATACCCATAAACTTAATAAAGAATATCCTTTCAAATAAACTAAAATAAATCCAGTAATGGCTTGGATTACACCGGATGTTGCGGTAAAAAGCCAATCGGCCACCACAACTGCTGAAGTCGCCTTGGCAATGAGCGTTATGTTTTTTTGTTGATTAACATAAAACATGTAAAATGCGGTTCCTAAGCCGGTGCCAAATAGAACCGAAGCACTGATGATATGGAGTATTTTAATCCATGCATACAACATTATCGTTCACTCTCTAGGGCCATCATAATGAGAATCGCTACAAACAAAGGTATGTTTTTTGCGATTGGCGCAAAAGGATTTAGCCAATAAATCGGAAGAGAAAAAGAAATTATCGTCGTATAAAACAAAATAAGAACACACTGTAAAAATCCGATGAATAATAATCGATAATTAAATAAGGTAGCTAGACCTAGTAAAAAATCTATTGCGCTAAATGCATACAAAGCGAAAGGCTGAAATGAAGGTGGAATTTTTGCTTGCGTCAATAAGTCAAAAGATAGAGAGGAAGAAGCAGGCAATACACTAACTATCCCTGAAAAAATCCATATTAAAGCAATACTAATACGTAGCAAAGGTCTTAAAAAATATAATCTAGCATGCCAACGATCTTGCACGCTGCTTACCATGCCATTGAGACCACTCGTAAAACTTCGTGGTTTAATACGAGTAATATCTTCTAGGTTTTTTATGTCGGTATCATTTGCAGTATTATCGACAGCCATCATTTTAATACCCGTCTCACTCATCGGCGAATTAGGTATGTAATTTCCGATTTTTGCCCCTAGCTGAATAAATATTTCTGGTATAGCGATAGACCATGCCTTTCTAAAACCCAGCCAAGCACGCAATTTAATTAGTACGTTTTTTACAGAAAGTTTTTCTTCTCCTACAGCACAAAGTATTTGCTTGCCAGAAAGAGTTAAAGCTTTCTCAACTATAAGCGTCAAATCATCTACATGGATGGGTTGTTGAAGCTGTTCAGCACGACCTGGCGTCGGGAGAATAAATGGTAGACCAGCAAGCCCACGAAATAATGATGATCCACCGTAAGAACCTTTACCGTATACCAGACCTGGACGAATAATTGCTGAGTCAACATCTAAGGTTTGTAAGTATTTATCTATAGCTAACTTACTTGTTGCGTAGGGCACATCAACTTTGTCAATTCCGAGAGCTGAAATTTGAATGATTTTTTTTATCCTTTGCTTGGTGCACGCTTCAAATAGTGCTTTAGGTGCTTCATAATGAATATGCCACATGGTTTTTTCTTTAATTGTTTGAAATACACCGACACAATTAATTACTGCATCAACATCTTTTAAGTGTGGCAACCAATATTCAGGTTTGATTGCTTTAGCGAAATCGGCTTTAAATACACGAGTATGCGGAATATTTTCTAGAAGCTTGTTATGTACACAAGCAATAATCTCATGTCCAGATGTTGCCAACCGGGCGATTATTTCTCGTGCTATAAAACCATTAGCGCCTGTTATCAAAATACGCATGTTTTTATTTCCTAAATAAAAATTCCAATCCTGTGCTTTGCGTTACAGCATCATGGATGATGATAATAAAAATTAAAATCATAGCAATATTCAGAAAATAAAAACTTTTTACGGAATAAGGAGCTATGACCGTTCTAGAAAAATAAAATTTTTTAATAAACAAAGTGAGCAACCATAGCAGTATTAGAAACCCAAAAGCATGGTAAGCAATAAAAATCCATGGCACGTCTAAAGTAAAGTGCCCAGCAGAGACAAGTGGTATAGAAGTTGCAATTTGAATAAAGACGCACAGTAAAATTATGGCATCCCCAAAGTAGCTTGCTCTTATTGAATAATCGATTAGAGATCGATCGTTTTTATTGATGCTTCGAGTAATATAAAAAAAAGCTGCAATAATAATGCCAAAAAAAGATACGCCACAGATTACATGAAAAAATTTAATAATTGAAAGTATCATGAAGAATAATCCAAATTATTAAATACCGTAGGCTTTTGCGTTAAATACACAAAATGTTGATGTGAACCAAAACAAAAAATGTGTTTGAGTGCCCGCCAAAATATGTTTATTAAATTATCCATAATGCCCTGTTTTTTACAGTAACAAAAACGGAGGTTTTTGTTACTTGAGCAACTGATATCAATAACGCCTCTATTGTTTCAATAAAATGGTACGAAAGTGGTTAAACTTTCATAGTTAAATATCTTGCTCATATTCAACGACTTATAATACCATCTCTGTCCATTTTATCAAAAGGAATCTGGAAAATGTTCATTGGATACGCTCGTGTTTCAACGGAAGACCAACATCTGTACATGCAAGAAGATGCTTTAAAAAGTGCTGGTTGTGAGGAGATTTTCACTGATGTTGCCAGCGGTGTTAAAACTGCGCGTCCGGGATTACATTCAGGGATTTGTCAAAACTGAGTCCCCAATGAGGCTGTTGAAATAAAATTTAGTATAATGCAGGGCATTTTCTAGCCAAAAGAAAGTTGTAATGAACTGCCCTGACTGCAAATCAAAAGATACCAGGCTGTGCCAAGAGAAAACAGACTTGGGTTATAAGCAATATCGCCGCCGTTTTTGCAGTAAACAATATAATGAACGGACAGGCACAGCTTTGAATTACATTCATTATCAAATAGAAATTGTGATGCTAGCGGTGCACTATTATTATCGCTTCAGGACTAGCTTGGATGATGTTGTTGAATTGATGCAAATGAGAGGGATTCATGTAAGCCACCAAACGGTGCATAATTGGGCGCAGCAATTTGGAGTAGAACTGGGTTTAAAGCTGCGCGAAAAACGGTATGGCCAGTGTGGAAAGAAGTGGCATGTTGATGCTACCTACATCCGTGTTGAAGGAAGATGGTGCTATTTATACAGGGCAATTGATAAAGAAGGAAATTTATTCGTGATCAATTTGCTGCAGAAAGTTTTTTTCAACAAGCACAAAAAGCAACAGGAATTACGCCGATACAAATGACAACTGATAAAGAACCTGCATTGTATCCTGCAATTAAAAAGATATTTTCATCTGAGACAACCCACCGAGATAGCAAATATATGAATAACAAAATGGAGTCAGACCATCGTGGAACAAAGTCGAGATTATCGATAATGAAAGGATTTAAAAATATCTTTTGCGCGCTGAAGTTTTGCACGGTGTTTGAAGAAGTTCGACAGTTCTTTCGTATGAAAAATAAAACACGAGCACAACGTCGCAGTCTATTTGCGTCTAAGATAAAGGATTATCAGCAAATATTACCGCTTGCTGCTTAATTTGAATGTTATAGGCGAGAAATATTTTAAAAGGTAGCCAGTTTTGACAAATCCTCTTTATGAATGTCGATCTATACTTAAGAAAGAAAGTAAGCTCATTTTAAAAAAATTGCCGAAGTTCGGTAACAGGTAATTTGACGCAACGACCCTGTAGATTAATTGAACTTCGCTAACAGTTCACTTTGGCTCAATAGGACCCCCTCCGTACACGACAAAAATTCTCAATTGTTGTCCCGCGGCTTGTTCGGCGTTGCTGAATAAATAGAAAAGGAAGAAATAAAACGACACCTATAGGGGCATGGCGTGCCATGCCCGGCGGTTTTAGCGAGATATGCAGCACGGGCACGGCACGCCGTGCCCCTACAAAAATAGATTTAC
>CAZTDR010000121.1:0-4346 GCA_964612855.1 uncultured Coxiellaceae bacterium | reverse complement strand
AGCAGGGCTATTTCAAGTTTTTGTGATTGAAAAACACCTTGAGATGGCGGTAAGACGGCATGTTAAAATCCAAAATAATTATCTGAAGGACTATATCATACCTGCAATACCTTGGCCGAAAACAACAAGGGAGGCGATCAATAAAACCAGCAGCAATGGTTTGCCACCGATGACGCGAAAAGCATCCGCTTGCGGAATTTTTTTATGATAACGGCCTCGCCAAACCATTAATATCGGTAAAATGGCTAATAGCACAATGCAATAAAAACCCGCATAAGCTAAGGCTTTAATGAAAATGCCGGGATTGATTAAAACGATCAGTAAAGGGGGTAATAATCCAGACAAACAAACTACCACATGGGCACTGCCCTTTTTTTCCACTTGAAAACCATCCGCTAAAAAATCCACTAAACCGAGCGCAACGCCGAGAAAAGAAGTGAGCAAACAAATCGACGTAAAAATATGCGCGAGAGTGGTGATTGTTTCACGATTTAAAATCAAACTGAGTTGGGTCACGAAATCACTCGTTGAACGACCTGAATGCAACATACTAATCAAGCCGCCATTACCTTCGCGTGCAATGACACCCATCACTGCCATATCCCAGGCGATATAACACACCAATGGAATCAAGCTACCGATTAAGATGACCCAACGTAATTTAGTCACATCATCATGAAAATAATTACGTAACGAAGGAATAATGGTAGCGTAGCCAAAGGATGTGATCGCAACAGTCACGCCACCTGTTAGATAATTTAGTTCACTGCCAGCTAATTTAGGCATTGAAATGCGCGGTAAAATTAACGCGAGTAATAAAAAAAATGTGATGAATTTGACTGTCATTAAACCGCGATTGGTATAATCCACGGCATGAATCCCTAAAAATACAATATAACCCAACACCACGGTAAACAAACCCGCCATCCATGCATGCGGCAAATGAACATGCATCATTTCAAATAAACTTTGAAAAAAATCGCTGCCACCGGCAATGTAAGCTGCCAACAAGGAATAAAGTAATAACAAATAGGCAGCCCAGGCCACCATCTGTCCCCATGGCCCAAGCGTTGCTTTGGCCATTGAAATAATATTGGTATTTTTGGGCAGCCAGAGCGTGACTTCCAGAATCAACAACGCACAAAGCGTCATCAATAACCAGCAACCAAATAACAAAAATGACGAGCTGATAAAACCTAATTCGGATGTAGCAATAGGCAATGCCAAAATACCGCCGCCAATGGTTGTGCCCACAATCAGTAAAACGCCGCCAATCAGTCTTGCTACCATAGTACTTGGCCTTTGTATCCTTTTAAGAAGCCTTCCAGCTTATTGCATAGCAGATTGGTTGACAATTCTTTCTATCAAAATTTAATGTGCAAAATTTGTCTTAGTGGGGCTTTTGATACTTTGGAACAAAAATAAATTGTTGTTAGAAGAAAAATTATTGCCGGGGCCGCGATTTAAAAATAAAAAAATGTAGGGTAGCACGGTGCGTTTTTTGCACCGTAATCCACCAATCTGCTGCTAAAAAGGTGGATTACGACGCAAAAACGCGTCTAATCCACCCTACAAAATATCTTTCGCCACACTGCCAAAATAAAATGTTAATCATGGCCATGGCCTTACTGCCTAATTTGTCGCTTCGTTCCTTCTGGAAATACGCGTTCGGTCGAACGAAAAGGATTAATATCTAATCCACCCCGACGCGTATAACAGGCGTGCACTGTCAATTGTTGCGGCTGGCAATGCTGCAAAATATCCATGAAAATACGCTCAACGCATTGTTCGTGAAATTCGTTGTGATTACGAAACGATACAATATATTGTAATAACCCTACATGCTGAATTTGATTGCCCGTATAGTGAATTTGCACGCTGCCCCAATCCGGTTGTCCTGTCACTAAACAATTTGATTTTAATAAATTTGAAAAAATTGTTTCCGTGACTACCTTTTTTTCGGTGCTTAGAAAAGAAGGTGTAACCTGATATTCACTGCAGGTCACATCTAAATTATCTAAACAAACTCCACTAAAAGAGGTGATGTTACTCGGAGAAACGTTTTCAATCAGCGTAATTTTAACGTTGACCGCAGCACCCACGTAAGCAGACAAATCGTCTTGAATTCGTTGTGTCACGTCAGTTACCGAAGGAAACGAAGTGTTAGTAAAAGAATTTAAATAAAGCTTTAACGATTTCGATTCGACAATATTGGGCGATTCACACGGTAAAATAAATTCGCCCAATGCCACAACCGGTTTGCCTTTTGGATTCAACCAAGAAAGTTCGTAGGCATTCCAAATATCGACGCCCTTAAATGGCAAAATAGCAGGCACCAAAATTTCCTCACGCTTTGCTTTTCG
Organism: uncultured Coxiellaceae bacterium; assembly: GCA_964612855.1. Classification (GTDB taxonomy): domain Bacteria; phylum Pseudomonadota; class Gammaproteobacteria; order DSM-16500; family DSM-16500; genus DATIJJ01. The sequence goes on along the minus strand of CAZTDR010000121.1, from coordinate 1,983 downwards.
CGGAATAGGAAATAATAAATCCCGGTTGTAATGTGAGATATAAGTCGTTTCTTTGCCTAATGGGGATAATAAAACGGTTTCTTCACGCATGCCTTTTCTCACTTTCTTTTTTGGTTTCATCCACACGCCGCAACATTTCGCCCGCTAAAGCTAAATACGCAACAGCTCCTTGTGATTTGCCATCATACTGCACAATCGGTAATCCATGACTGGGTGCTTCCGCCAACCTTACACTTCGCGGAATAACCGTCCGATAAACACGCCCTGAAAAATGCTGAATTAATTGTGCGGAGACATCCAATGCCAAACGATTTCGACCATCATACATCGTGCGTAATAAGCCTTCGATGTGTAATGTTGGGTTAATGGTCGTTTGAATTTGCTCAATCGTATTCAATAAGGCGGTCAATCCTTCCAATGCAAAATATTCACATTGAATAGGAATTAATACGGAATGCGCTGCGGTCAATGCATTGACCGTTAAAATGTTAAGAGAAGGCGGGCAATCAATTAAAATATAATCATATTGCTCGATCACGTTCATTAAAATTTGTTTCAAGCGTATTTCACGCTGGGCGGCTTGCATCAAGTTTACTTCAGCCACAATCAATTCATGGGTGGTGGGCAACACGTCATAACCACCGGCGGTTTTCAATATGGCTTGAGCAATTTCGATTTCATTCAGCAAAACATCTTTAACCGACGCCGTGAAATCATCTTTACTGATACCACTACCCACGGTCGCATTGCCTTGCGGATCCAGATCAATCAACAATACGTTACGTTTCATCTTAGCAAATGATGCGGCTAGGTTAATGCTGGTTGTCGTTTTTCCAACACCGCCCTTTTGATTTACAATCGCGATTATTTTACCCACCGGTAACTCCTTTTTTTGCTACGCATATCAAGTGCCGCTCCGCAGCCAAACCCTTGATCAATAACTTATGGGTTGCGATCACTTCAAATGAAGGGGGGATCGCCGCTAATTCGGCAGCCGGATAGACGCCTTTCATAGCTAAAAACTGTCCTTGCTCAGCCAATACATGCTGCGTGGTTTCCAACATTACCTCAATGCTGGCAAAAGCGCGAGACAGAATACTATCAAACTTGTTGGAGGGTGCGAATGTTTCAACGCGGGCATGAACCGCTTGCACATTTTTTAATCCTAACTCACATATCACCTGCGTTAAAAAACGCGTCTTTTTACTGTTGCTGTCTAATAAAACAAATTGTTTATCGGGACTCGTTAAAGCAAGAGGGATGCCCGGCAAACCGGCGCCTGTGCCGACATCTAAAATGTATTCGCCATGCAAATAATCTCGGATCGATAAACTATCCAAAATATGTAACATGACACTTTCTTTGGGATCGCGAATCGCCGTTAAATTATAGACACGGTTCCATTTGCGTAATAAATCCAAATAAGCATCCATTTTTTTTTCTGTTTCCAGAGAAAAAGCGTACTGGTTTGCGGCTAATGCGTCATGCAAAAACGTATTCATTTTTAACCTTCGAACCTCCGATGCGGGCACAGAATTGGTGGATTACGACGCGAAAAGCGCGTCTAATCCACCCTACAAAAGCGCTTTGATATAGCTAACGACGCATAAATCGTAGGGTGGATTAGACGCGCTTTTCGCGTCGTAATCCACCTTTTCGAATCATTCTATAGTGACCGATGATTTTTTTAGATAAACCAGCAGTAAAGATACGGCGGCGGGGGTGACGCCTGGAATACGCGAGGCCATGCCAATCGTAGTCGGTTTCGCATCTTTTAATTTTTGCCGCACTTCGGCAGATAAACCTATCACTTTGTCATAATTAAACTGCTGGGGAATGCGTGAGGTTTCATTACGCAACTGCCGATCAATTTCTTCCTGCTGGCGTGTAATATAACCTGCATATTTTATTTGAATTTCCACTTGTTCTGCTGCTTTAGCGTCTGTCACACCGGGACCTAACTCCGGTACGCTCATCAATTGT
>CAZTDR010000120.1:0-4397 GCA_964612855.1 uncultured Coxiellaceae bacterium | reverse complement strand
TGTAAGCGTTCAATCAATCTATTGATTTATAAAATTAATCTTGAAAAATCACCAAAATCAATCACCAAAATCAATTTGTGACACCAAAGTGAACTGTTACCGAAGTTCAATTAATCTACAGGGTCGTTGCGTCAAATTACCTGTTACCGAACTTCGGCAATTTTTTTAAAATGAGCTTACCTTCTTTCTTAAGTATAGATCGACATTCATAAAGATGTATTTTAGTTTTTTTTCGATCTTTTCTTTTAAATCAAAAGGATTTAAAGATTGATAAATTTTCGTCATTTTTTCTTTTTGCAAATCATTTATATGCGGGCTTTGCATTAATCTTCGATAAGGCGTTTGAGGTAAATCATATTTTTTAATTATTTTAGAATGAACTCTTTCCTTCTTTTGTAGTTTCATCGCAGGACAAAAATAATTGTGTAGCAAAGCAAATTCATTTTGGTAAAGATCATTCATTAAATCAACTAAGTCGGGATTTTCAAGCCGGTAGTAACCAAATAGCTGTCTCACATGCGTCCAATTTTTTTGTTCGACATGCGCATTGTCACCTTTGTGATAAGGCCTCGAACGCGTAAATTCAACGGGTTTATTGCGCTCCTGGAAATATTTTAAAAGATGATAATTTAAAAATTCACCGCCGTTATCCGAATCAAATCCTAAAATAAAAAAGGGTAAACGTTTTTCAATATTTTTAATTTGCTGCAAAACACCCTGCGCTCCTTTGTTCCATACCGCTGCATTTTCTGTCCAGCCAGAATAAATATCGGTTAGCGTAATGCTCCAAATAAAATTACCTAAAAGACTTGTTCCACAATGTGCGACTGTATCCGCTTCCACATAGCCAGGCTGTTTTTCATCCCATTGCTGCGTTTTTATTGCAATCTGACTTCTTAATAAGCTTCCAGGTTTTGTACCACTAAAACGTTTGGGATAACGATGTTTTAAGGGCTTAAGAAGGCGATCTAGCGTGCGAGCACTGGCTGATAATAACTTATGCTTTATCTCCGCACTGAGCGGATGCATCGCCTCATAAAAGGGCAGCCACGTAGGAAGAGCGGCTGCCAACCGCGCCCCGCACATTTGATCCGTAGCAAGCCATATGTCTTTAAGAGCAGGTAATAATAGTTTGGGGTCGTATTTCTTCTTCTGGCCGCAAGGCTTATCACGCTCACCCAGCAACCCTCGTGTAAACATCCTAATCGCTGATTTGCGGTTATAACCGCTTGAGGCACAGAACTCATCCAAAATCTGCTTCTTGACCTTGCGATTTCCCTTTAAATAACGTGATTTCAATGCCTTAGTATATGTTTTCATCGTCATTTGCCCCATAATTACCGCCTCCCTTCGGTAACAGGTATTCTGGCTCAACGACTACTTACGGACTACTTATCCACAGATCTTCGGTAACAGGTAATTTGGCTCAATTCGGGTACCACATCACCAAAATCAATTTAACAATCTCTTAAGATTTATTTAGTAACATGTTGGAATTAGGCTTATAAGGGGTAAATAGTCGTGTTCACGTCAAGATCCAACCAAATCACCGTAAGACTTGCTAAAACACAAGACATTGAAGAAGTTGTTGAATTGATTAATACTGTCTACGCTGAGTGTGATGAAAAAGCAGGATCTACTATCTCGTATCGCAAAAAAGGAGAAGCAGGCAACCGAACGAACTACTCAGCAATTTTAGAAAAAATAACGAGTCCTTCTGAAGGTCTTTATGTTGCTGTTGATAGTCAAGGCAAGATCATTGGCACCCAATGCATCAGTCTACAATACGCCGAAGAAAAAAGTACAAATGAAGAAATAAATCCCAAGGGATCTGAATTAACCTTATTTGCAATACATCGCGATTACCGCGGAAAAGGAACGAAGTTTGGGGCTATGTTTAGTGATTGTGTTGAAGCGGATCTCAAAAAAATAGCTGCTCCGAGTATTGATGCAGAAGTCGTGCTCGAACAGAATGCGTTAATTAATTACTATAAGAGTCATGGTTTTTTTACTACAGGAAAGCAAAGTCCGCTCAAAGATGACAGATTTATCCGAGAAATTGTGCTTGTCCAAATGAGAAAATACCTTACATTATCCACTGGTACCTAAGATTCGATAAATTGTGGTAATAATTTTTGATAATCTTTCTCTGATTTACACAGCCGAATTTGATGAAGCATGGTGCAAAAATATTTATAAGGCTCGATGCCATGAGAAGTGCATGTTGCAATAAGGGAATAAAATATTGCACCCGCTTTAGCGCCTTGCGGCGAACCCATAAATAAATAATTTTTCCGCCCCAGGGCTAAAGGCCGAATAAAATTTTCAATTTTATTGTTATCGATTTCTAATCGACCGTCCCTCAAGTAATTTGTTAAAGCTTCCCAATGATTAAGCACATAATAAATGGCCTTGCCTAATTGATGCTGCTTGGGCACTTTCGTAATATGCTGCAATAACCAATCTTTAAACTCAGCTAAAATAAGCGGTGCTTTTTCATTGCGTAATCGATGCCGCTCATCGTGTGTTAACTGTTTATCTTTTGCGAACGATTCGATAGCATACAATCGCTTAAAATAATCGAGCGCCTTAACAGCCAGCCCTTCTTTGGTAGCGAGTTTAGCTAACTGGGCAAAGGGCCTTCTAGCATGTGCCATACAGCCTAAATGCACAATCTCATTTATTTTTTCTGTAAAGTGATAACCTGAATAAGCATCGGTTTGCAAATAACCTTTAAAATGGCGTAGAAATTGCTTGGCATGATATCCGCCGCGCGTTTGCTGATAATCAAAGATAATCGTATTTTCACTTCGATAGACCCAAAGATAAGATTGGCTGATGTCTTTCCTGCCAGGCTCTCTTAATACTTGAATCGGGCTTTCATCTGCTTGGATATAATCACTCAGAAGCATGTCTTTGTGAGATAGAGTGACTAAAGGTTCACATAATTCAGCCGTCTGAATGAGCCAACTGCATAAAGTCGACCGGGGCATATCAATGTCCGCACGGCTCCAAATCTTCGATTGTCGATAAAGCGGGATGGCATCTGCATATTTTGCAACAATTGTGTGTGCTACAAGCTCAGGCGTTGCATTTGATTTTGGCAGCAATAAAGTGGGCATCGGTGCAATGCGAACAGTTTCTTGGCAAGGTTTGCAGGCATATTTGGGACGAACATGCTGCACAACGGAAAGTGATGCTGGAATGAACTTTAATTGCTCGGTGATTTCTTCGCCTATGCGCGACAAAGCGGTGCCACAATTACATATTTTATCTGCTTCTTTGATATCATGGATAATTTGCTCACGTGGCAAATCAGCAGGTAGTGGTTTTCGAACAGGGCGCTTCTTTCGCGAGTAGCTTTGAATTTCAATCGTGCTATTTTCTTCTATTTCTTCTTGCTCGATGCCGGCCTCATCAAACAAGTCAGCTTGATAAACGTTTTTCTCGCTCTTAGGCGAATATTTTTCTTGTTTTGCTAGGCGAAATTGTTCCAATAAAAATGCATTCTTCACTTTTTCATTTTTAAGCGCTTGCTGCAAGCTTAGAATAATTTGATGCGATTCTTCGAGGGTCTGCGGTAATTTTTCTGTTATTTCCATGCGCGAAATATAGCAAAATTACCGTTTTTTTAAAAGTTTTTTATTTAAAAATAACCTTCACAATAAGTTGAAATCCTGCCACATTGCGTATACTTATCGCTCGCCAGTAACCATTTAAAATGCTCTGCCGATACTTCAATATGCCCGAGCTTATCTTTCGGAAAAATAAACCTTCCTTGTTCAAGCCGTCGATACCATAAACTAAAGCAATTGGGCTCGTAGTATAAACACTTTAGCTTATTGCCTGACTTGTTTCTAAAAATGAATAAGTGGCCATCTGCTGGATTTAAAGCCAATTGGTCTGAGATCAATACACATAATGAATCAATGCTCTTCCTCATATCGGTGGCTGGCAAATAGAGATATATTTTTACTGCATTATTTAGTGCTAGCATGACATCAATACCTCCAGCATGGACTTTATTTCTGGCAAAGACATGTTTCGCGGTAAAAAACACTGAAGGCTATTCGGAAGAATCAAGCGTATAAAGCTTTGTTCTTGTAAGTGTGAATTAATAATTTTAATCGGTGCTATTTTCGACGCAGTACGTTCAATATCTGCTTTCTTAGCGCTATTAATAATGGCATGGTAATAATAGTATTGCGCTGGCGTTATGTTTTTTTCTTTGCAAAAATCTTTTATTTTTAATTTGCTTTGCTTTTTTTCAGCAATTAAATTTTTCCACTCATTCAATTTTTCTTCGCTTGTTTTGTTCATTTAAATGCCTCCTTTGGGAAGGCTTAATTTTATTTTTTTCAACATGAAGGGGAAGATGCATTTAGTAGAACGGATAC
>CAZTDR010000119.1:0-4603 GCA_964612855.1 uncultured Coxiellaceae bacterium | reverse complement strand
TACAGGGAAAGCCGCCGGGCGGACACGCGGGTCCGCCCCTACAAAAGCCGTGATTCATAAAGAATAAAAATTTTTGTCGTGTACAGAAAATGTCCTCCCTCTGTGGGGAAGGCGTTCTATGCAATTTTTTCGTGTACTATTGCGTTCATCTGACTGCTATTTTTTCAAAAAAATAATGTCGACCTAGCTACTATCTAAGCGCTATAATTCACACTATTTATCTAAAGAGCTCTAACTCGTGACTACAACGCCTTATCATGTAAAAATCGCCCCCAAAGCAGCGCGGCAAATGGAAGATTTAACATTAAAGCAGCGTAAACTTATTTTTAAATTAATTGACACATTGGCCGTCAACCCGCGTCCGCCTGGCACACGAAAAATTGAAGGGATGACAGGACTTTATTGTGAATCAGTTAATCATCTGCGTTTAATTTATAAAATCGAAGAACAAGAAATCTTATTACTCTTGGTTAAATAAATAAGTTGGCAGAACACAGCAATGAACACGCTCACTGCGCCCCAAGACATTCAAGATACAAGTGCATCCTTTTACAACCACATGCTGGCTATTTTCCCAATTAAAAATGTCACTACTCCTGCAAAACCACCAATCAGCAGCATACGCAAACTGCTCAAAAGCGCGCTACGATTGGTGAATAAACTCAGCAAACCACCAATGACAAATAAAGCTAATGCCGTTAAGCCAACGCTGTAATAAAGACTTTTTTCTCCAGCACCAATAAAAAAAGGTAGCAAGGGAACAAAAGCACCCCCTGCAAATGAAACAAAAGAAGCGATAGCAGCACCCACTGGTGAGCCCAACTCATTCGGATTTAAACCGAGTTCTTCGCGCGCCAATGTATCCAACGCTCGATTAGGGTCACTAATAATAAGATGTGCCATTTTTTTTGCTTCTTCAGATGGAACACCGCGTGCCTGATAAATAAAAGCTAATTCCGACGCTTCCTCTTCCGGATAAAGCTCTAGCTCTTCTTTTTCCAATGCGATTTGATACTCAAAAAATTCTCGTTGCGAGCGCATCGAAATATATTCACCCGAAGCCATAGAACAAGCGCCCGCCAATAATCCTGCAATTCCGGAAAGCAAAATAAAATGTTGATTCGCATTTGCGCCCATCACCCCCAGCAATAAACTCATATTGGAAACCAAGCCATCATTGACACCAAAGACGGCAGCGCGAAAATTTCCCGCTGTATTTAAACCCTTATGACGTGTTTCCAAATGCGCTGTTGCTGCCTTCGTGCCAGTTTGTGGTGCAGAATAAACCGACATGCCACGCACTTTCATCGCAGATAAAATAAAACGAATGGAATTGACACCAAATAAAGCAATTAATTCACTAACAAAGCGTGTACGAAAATCCGGCTTATAAACAGGCAACGGCTGATCCTTACGACTTTCTTTTAACTTTTTTTCCCATATTGCTGCCTGTTTTTCTGCACTGGCCGCCAAATCAAAAAAAAGTTTTTTCCGAATGGGATCCGCTTCCCGCTTCGCTACTTTTTGATAAAGATAGGCAGAACGTTTTTCTTCCTGCCAGTTTTTTAAAATAGGCATGTGAGCTCCTTATTTTAAATGTATTCTGATCCCTAGTTAAGGTTAAATAGGTTCCAAATACTGGGTCAAAAATTCTGGGACACGCTTTTCTAACCAATATTCCGCACGCCAAGGTACGGAACCGCTGATAAATCCCACGTGCCCACCTTCATCACTCAATTCAAGCCTCACCAGCGGAGACAGCTCAGAGGCTTCAGGTATCGTATCAGACATCATAAATGGATCGTCTTTTGCTTGTAACAAGAGTGTTGGCACCGCAATTTTTTTCAAGAATTGGCGCGAACTGGCTTGTTGATAATAGTCATCTGCATTTTTAAAACCGTGTAGCGGTGCGGTTATCTTGTCATCAAATTCGCGCAAAGAATGCAAGTTATCTAAAACAGAAACGTCAATAGGCATCGGTTTCTTTAAATTTTTTTCCCTAATTTTTTTACATACACTACGCATAAAATGTTCTTGATAGACACGCGAAAAACCTTGCTGGATTCTTTCTGCTGTTTTGTGCAAATCAAATGGCACCGAAACAGCGACGGCTGCACATAAGGGATTAGAATGAGCACCTGTCTCTCCCAACCATTTTAACAAGACATTTCCACCGAGTGAAAAACCGATAGCCGCTATAGGCTGATTGTTCGCGCGCGACTGAATTATTTCTATGATAAAAGCTAGATCGTCTGTATCACCGGAATGATAGGTACGCGCATGACGGTTTACTTCACCACTGCAGCCACGAAAATGCATGAAGACACCGCACCAACCGCGTTGGTGAATAGCAGATAACATACCTTGAGCGTAGGGTGATTTAACTGAACCTTCAAACCCATGCAAAATTAATACCAGAGGACAGTTTTTTTGTTCTGTCCAATCCAAATCAATAAAATCGCCATCTTTTAATTCGATACGCTCGCGCTTCAATTTTAAATTTTTTGCGCCCTTACGAAATAACGTCGACCATAAGGTTTGTAAGTGGGGGTTAGATAACCACCAAGCAGGCTTAAACAAGATAGTATTTTCTTCACTTTGATTCATGGTACTTTCGACTCAGTGCATGGACAGCATTAACTAATACTGCCACGTTTTCGGGTGGTACATCAGGCGTGATACCATGTCCTAAATTAAAAACATGTCCTGGCCCTTGGCCAAACTCCGCTAAAATACGTGCAACATCGGCTTCAATGGCTGCCGGTGTTTGCAACAATATAGCCGGATCCATATTGCCCTGCAACGCAACGCGCTGCCCCACTTTTTCGCGTGCGTGACTTAAATTCACTTGCCAATCAACGCCCAGCGCCTGACAACCTGTCTCAGCCATATTCTCTAACCATTGCCCACCATTTTTCGTAAATAAAATAAGCGGAACTTTTTCGCCAGAGGGGGCGGGCGCTAATAAAGCTATAATTTGTTGAATATAACGTAACGAAAAATTCTGATAATTCTCGGTATCTAACATGCCGCCCCACGTATCAAAAATCATCGCCACTTGCACGCCTGCTTGGATCTGTGCATTGAGATGCTGAGCAACAGCGTGCGCTAAAAGATCCAATAATCCATGTAGAAAAGCTGGGTTTTCACGTAACGCGGCTTGAATAATAGGAAACGCTTTATTTGCTCGGCCTTCCAACATATAGGTTGCTAATGTCCAAGGACTACCGCAAAAACCAATAAGGGGTATTTGCCCATCTAATTCATGACGAATTAATCGAATCGCATCCAAGACATAGCGTAATTGGGTTTCTGGATCAGGCACACCCAACTTAGCAAGATCCTGCGCTGATCGAATAGGACGCTCAAACAAAGGGCCTTCTCCTTCCACAAACCGAAGCCCTAGCCCCATTGCATCAGGAATAGTTAAAATATCAGAAAACAAGATGGCTGCATCCAGTGAAAAACGCTTGATTGGTTGTAACGTCACTTCACAAGCGAGCTCAGGCGTCTTGCATAAAGTTAAAAAACTTCCGGCCCGTCGTCTCAGCTCTCGATATTCGGGCAAATATCGTCCAGCCTGCCGCATAATCCAGATCGGCGTTGCGTCGACGGGTTGACGATGGATGGCGCGCAAGAGACGGTCATTTTTAATAAGAAGAGTCATTTCCAGTTTTCCTACATCAATCATTTTTGTGGATGAAACTGTACTTGATTTTATGCGTTTTGTAACGTTTGAAATGCTGCATTGTCGAATGATTGCGCTATTTGGGTGACCCTTGTATTTTTATAAAAATTCCTATCCAAAATGGGGGCTTTTAGGTAGGATATTTATTCGGATTTTTTATTTACAATTAACTAGATGAAAAGGAAAAAACATCATGCAAAAACACATTATTGCAGCTGCTATAGCCGGAATATGCTTACTCAGCGTCACTGCTTGCCAACAAAAGCCTTCTGATACAGATACCACAGTGAGCGGAGCAACAACGACAACAACAACCACGACAACTAGCCAAGCAGCTCCTACAACAACAGAAGCTCCAACAACCACTTCTGCCGATGCCTCCAGTGCAATGACTCAACCTATGCCTGCTTCGCCAGATACAGCTTCAACCATGCCAGCACCCACAACCGAACAAAACATGGGCTCTACTGCTGCACCCACTACAATGAGCCCAACGGATTCCAATGCTGCTCCCCAACCACCTGCATCAGCAACATCCACCACCATCAACACGCCTGACAGCTCAACAACCGGGACAGGGCCATCTTCTACAACAACGACAACAACAACCACACCTGGATCTGGCGCTAACACAACCACCACCATGCCTACGGATCAAAGCACAATGACCCCGCCCTCCACAACTACGACAACGCCAGACGGTGCGACAACCACAACGACGACACCTGGCTCAAATTAATTTTTGAGAACATCTAAAAAGCTGTGTCATCCCACAGTTGGCAGCAAATATAGGGCGAACTCTTAGGTTCGCCTGAATATTACTGCGATTAAGCATTGTTGCGTAAATCTGCTTTTGTAGGGGCACGGCGTGCCGCACTGCTGTCCGGTAAATCGGTATTAAATTTTCACAGCCGG
>CAZTDR010000118.1:0-4802 GCA_964612855.1 uncultured Coxiellaceae bacterium | reverse complement strand
CGCATTTGAATTCGTGGGGTGGATTAGATGCGTTTTTTGCATCGTAATCCACCAACCCTATAAAATTTGCAAGATACCCATTGGATGCAGCCTTTGCATCGTAATCCACCATGACAATCCACCAAAATAGCAGTAAGATGACCTGCTATGAAAAACCATATCCCACGCGAATTTATCCAACTATTACTCAGTCGAACTGAACTCGTTGATTTAATCGACAGCCGTGTCCCCTTGCGTAAAAAATCCAGCAATAATTATTTTGCTTGCTGCCCTTTCCATACCGAAAAATCTGCTTCTTTTTCCGTCAGCCAAAATAAACAATTTTATTATTGCTTTGGCTGCGGCGCGCATGGCAATGCACTTGATTTTCTCATGCAGTATGATCGGCTCGAATTTCCCGAAGCGGTTGAAACATTGGCTCGACAACTTGGCTTGGAAATTCCGCGTGAAGCGCGCTCAATCGAACGTCCTGCTGTTTCGCAAAATTTATATGAATTATTGGAAAATGCCGCCAAGTTTTATCAATCCCAACTTAAACAATCTCCTCACGCCATTGATTATCTCAAACAACGTGGGCTCTCAGGCGAGATCGCAAAAGAATTTGGCATTGGTTTCGCCCCTCCGGGCTGGGACCACTTATTACAATATTTCGGTAAAACACCGCAACTCAAACAGCAATTACTTGATGCAGGCATGCTTATTAAAAAAGAAGAAGGCGGATATTACGATCGCTTTCGTGAACGCGTCATGTTCCCGATTCGAGACCGGCGCGGCCGGGTCATTGGTTTCGGTGGGCGCATTCTTGATAAAGGCGAACCGAAATATTTAAATTCACCGGAAACACCTATCTTTCAAAAAGGCCACGAACTTTATGGCCTGTTTCATGCGCAACAAGCGAATCGAGAACTTCCGCGAGTACTGATCGTTGAAGGTTATATGGATGTCATCGCACTCTTCCAGCATGGTATTACTTATGCGGTTGCGACTCTCGGCACAGCAACTACAGCCACCCATTTACAGCGATTATTCCGACACACAACAGAAATCGTGTTTTGTTTTGACGGTGATCTAGCAGGCCGGACTGCTGCATGGCGTGCATTATTAGTGACCTTGCCTCTCGTGCAAGATGAAATTCCCATTCGATTTATGTTCTTGCCGGATGGCGAAGATCCCGATTCATTGATTCGTAAAGAAGGGCAAAGTGGTTTTGAGCAACGAATACAAAACGCAACGATGTTGTCAGATTTTTTCTTTCAAACTTTAGCTGCACAATCCGATTTAACGAGTCCTGATGGTCGGGTTCGCTTTAGTAAACTCGCCATGGAACATCTAGATCAATTACCTCCTACCCATTTTAAGCAAATGATGTTGGAAAAATTGGAAGGACGAGTGAGATTTCAAGTAAAACCCTCTAAAACCAAACCAACAACCTTCGTTCATTCTAATCTTCCAAACATCCGACCTACTTCACCCCTTCGATTAGCAATTACTTTATTAGTACAACACCCCTCCCTAGCACATGCGATTGATTACCCACTCCCTCCATTAGAATTAAATGGCTACGATTTATTGCAAGAAATAATTCACCATATAAAACAACAGCCTGAATTAAAAACTGGCGCGTTACTGGAGCATTGGCGCGAAAAAGCAGAAATCAATAGCTTAGCTAAGTTAGCTCAGATAGAGCATATGATTCCTGAAGCCGGCATTCAAAACGAATTTCTAGGAGCAATGAAAAAATTAAGCCAATTAAGTCATCAACAAGTTATTAAAAAATTACTAGCCAAAGCCAATCACACCGGATTATCACAACGAGAAAAGCAAGAGCTTGAAGAATTAATTAAAGCTAAATAGCAAATATTATCAACACCATCCTTTACCGCAGCTGCAGACAATAACCTCCTGAATAATAAAAACTCAACCCTTTTTTGATCATTAAAAACTCAATAATTACAAAAAAAGTACAAAAATAGATTAAAATAAGGTAAATTGTAAAAAAATTTTAATAACCTTTTAAACCCTTAAAACGAGGATTAATCATATGACAGATATAATAATTATAGCGACTCATGCTAACAATGATGATACGAATATGACCGCTAAAAAACTCAAACGAAAAAAAATAATTGGAGGAACAAACGCAAAAGTGGTTCCTTTATTAGATGCAAATGAAGCTAGTCCGAATAATGGCCCCAAAAAAATGCTTACTGCTTTGAAAGAAAAGGTAAAAGAATATAGTCAAACAACACCACCTACAGCCTACTCGCTACTCCTTGAAGGCAATTATGGTTCAAGAGGACTTAATATACAAAAAGTAGGTGAAACTGCGGGTGAGAATGCATGGATTGTTGACAAAATTATAGCCATCATGGACGAATATAAACATTATCCCACGTACTTTGTTATGGAAGGAAATGGAGAGACATCTGATCCTAAACCCAAACAAGAGGCCATTAAATTAGCTCAAGAGCACTCTAAAGGTAAATATCATTTCAGAGCTGCATTTAATCTCACTATTAACGCAAACAGTCCAGAACCTGTGCCGAGAGTACTCGCACTGAATGAGGCTGAAAGTAAAGGTCAAAATAGTGCTTTACTGGATATTAGCCCGGGCTCCGATACCGGCACTCCAACTGTAACACGGGCACGAGCAGCTTCTTCTTCAACTGCAGAGTTGAAAAAAACACCTTCCGCACCTACGTTATTTGGTGCTTCTAAAAAAGACTCGGCTACGGCTACCTCTCCAAAATTAACTCAAATTACGGAAGAGGAAGCAGCCCCTCCAGCGGCATCTTCATCCCCAACCGCCGGAAAAAAATAGCCTAGAAGTAAGTAACCCGGAGAACAATAAACTCCGGGTTACTTATATTATGCCTCACCTGACTTATGACTTACTCTAATTCCCTGTTCTAAACCATATGGCTAAAATAAAATCTTAGCTTATGCTCTCAAAAGTAATCGCTATCGCTGAAAAGATAACTCACCTATAAAAGCATTTATTTGATTATGTAACAATGCCTTTTCAAAAAGGGAAGCTAGGGATCACCAGCGAAATTTCTTTTTTAGCCTATACTCTCTAAATAAATTTATCAAATAAACTAGTTCCAACTCAAAACAACGCGTATACTGACTTGTTTTGATTTGGTATATTACATTCACTGCATAAAAATAGGTCATGGGATATTATGGATCAAGAGCAGCAACGATCGCGATTAAAAGACTTAATTGCCAAAGGTAAAGAACAAGGTTACCTCACTTACGCGGAAGTGAACGACCATCTTCCCCCCGATATTGCTGATCCTGAGCAAATCGAAGATATTATTAGCATGATCAATGACATGGGTATCCGTGTCGCTGAAGTTGCCCCTGACGCAGAAGAATTATTGCTAGCCGATAATGAAGCTACCGATGAAATAGCGGCTGAAGAAGCAGCCAGTGCTCTGGCGTCCGTGGACAGCGAATTTGGTCGCACAACCGACCCAGTCCGTATGTATATGCGTGAAATGGGCAGCGTTGAACTATTATCGCGCGAAGGCGAAATCGCTATTGCGAAACGCATTGAGGAAGGCATGAATCAAATGCTGACCACAATGGCCAACCAACCGCAAATGATTGCAGAAGTCTTAAATGACTATGACCGGGTGGAAAGTGGTGAGTGTCGGCTAGGTGATATCATCAGTGGTTATGTCGAACCACCCCTCCTTACTGAAGAAGATGCCCCGGAAAAAGAAACCGCATCGATTCTTGAAGAAGAATCAGAAGAAGGTGAAGGCGGCGATGGCTTTCTCGAGGAAGAAACCGGCCCCGATCCTGAAGTGGCTAAAGCGCGCTTTGCTGAACTTCGTCAATTTTATGATGATGCCATCGCCACAGAAAAAAAACATGGCCCCACCCACAAGAAAACGCTGCAAAAACGTGAAGCGTTAGCAAAATGCTTCATGGATATTAAGCTCGCTTCGCGCCAGTTTAATAAATTATCGCGTAAGATGCGTAATTTGTTAGATGAAATTCGCATTCAAGAACGTCACATTATGAACTTGTGCGTCAACAAAGCTCGCATGCCGCGCAAAGTATTTATCACCGCCTTTATCAATAATGAAACCAATCCAGATTGGTTTGTGACGTCAGAACATAAAAATAAAAACTATTATGTTGATGTAGAAAAGTATCTCCTTGATATCCAGCGCGCTCAGAAAAAATTAATCACGCTGGAAGAGCAAATGAGAATGACCATCGCTGAAATCAAAGAAGTGAATCGGCGCATGTCCATCGGCGAAGCGAAAGCCCGCCGTGCGAAAAAAGAAATGGTTGAAGCAAACTTACGTCTTGTTATTTCTATCGCTAAAAAATATACCAATCGTGGCTTACAATTCTTAGATTTGATTCAAGAAGGCAACATTGGCTTGATGAAAGCGGTGGATAAGTTTGAATATCAACGCGGTTATAAGTTTTCAACGTATGCGACCTGGTGGATTCGCCAGGCTATCACTCGCTCTATTGCTGACCAAGCGCGCACCATTCGTATTCCAGTGCATATGATTGAAACCATCAACAAGTTGAATCGTATTTCTCGGCAAATTTTGCAAGAAACCGGTCTTGAACCGACACCAGAAGAATTAAGCAAACGCATGGACTTGCCGGAAGATAAAATTCGCAAAGTACTTAAAATCGCTAAAGAACCCATCTCCATGGAAACACCCATTGGTGATGATGAAGATTCGCATTTGGGTGACTTCATTGAAGATACCAACATTGAATCGCCGATTGAATCTGCGACCAATAGTGGGTTATCTGAAGCCACT
>CAZTDR010000117.1:0-4989 GCA_964612855.1 uncultured Coxiellaceae bacterium | reverse complement strand
GTGAGGCGAATAGCACCGCTATTTAACGAACATTTGCGGAAATTTTAGCCGATTCCCCACTTTTTAAACCTGCTAAACCAATTGTCAACAGACCCTAAGGAGTTTAAATATTAAAGTGTCAAGTATTCACATTTTGTATCTAACCCCTATTCTTTCCCGCTCTACCTAATTAACAACCAGACGATTTTTAGTTTAAAGAAATTATAACATTAAACAATTTCATCCTTATCTTCTACTAAACTTGGATCATCTGGACGCATACTTTGATACTGCGAAAATATTTTTCTCATCCAAGGAATCATTTTATCAACATGCTTCAGTACTTCCGAAAAATGCTTTTCCCCAATGCGGTTACGGATTTTTTTAACTACCCAAGGTTTAAAATATCTTTTTCCCTCAAACCATAATGCACTAACAACCGTGCCGGTTACTGTATTTGGCATAATTACTTTTTTAGGATTAACATGCACAAGCTTAATTCTAAATTTTTCAGTTATTTTTATGTAGCGCGAACGTCCTGTTGTGTAATAAATAGAACGCACAGGAACTTGAGTGCTGAGACCAAGCCGATTTAAAGATACAGCACCATGATCCCAAATTACTTCGCCTGTTTTTTTAGAAATAGCGTTTACTATTTCAGTTGACCCAGGAAAAACAGGATCAGGAAAGAAACGACTCTTTTCTGGTCTAAAATACATTCCGCGGCATAAACGACAGACCTCTCCTCCTTTGATTAATTGTGATAATACACGCTGAGCGGTTTTCATCGGATAATTGGCATAAAGAGTTCTTGGAAGAAAAATTCTGCCTCTTGGAATTCTTTTTATCGCCTTTTTGATTTGTTCGCTTTTATTCATATTAGAAATACGCAAAAAATAATTCAATAGCATGTTATTTACACAGAAATCTTAGGATTTTTAATCTTTACAATTAGCTACACCATTCGCAAATTGCGAATACTTATATGCGCAGGCTTATTCTCCTGAATAACATCTTATGAAGTTTTCTGCTATACTACAAAAACGGGGGCAATACGGGATTATCTTAATCCGTTTTGATTAAGCCATTAGTCAATAAATCTGTTTTTAATTGCTGATATAACGCACTAAAAGTTTTGCTAAAAAGAAAATGAGGACGCTTCGTTTCTTCCAAGTTAACAATCGAAAGATCAAAAGGAATATAAGACTGCTTTGATTGGAGTCGCTGAAAGATAGGACAAATCGCATCAGCAGCTTTTGCAACTTTAGCTTCAAGGGTTTGTTTATCTTCAAACTCATGCCATAGCTGATACAATTGCTGTCCAAATTGAGGATCGATTTCCATCAATTTTTTTAATGCATCTGCTTCTATTTTTTCTTTATTTTTACGAGCGGCAATATCAAAAGCCATCACGTCACCCGCATACACTTCAACAAGATCGTGAATCAAAGCCAGCTTAATCGCTTTAAGCTGATCAATTTCATTAAACTCGTTTTTAAGCTGATCCATCAATATCATCACGATCATACTGGCCGACCAGGAATGTTCAGCAGTACTTTCTTTTCTGTCGGGAGTGATGGCTGTATTTCTAAAAACCGATTTAAGTTTATTCATTTCCAAAATAAACTGATAGGCATTCTGTAAATTATTCATGTATGTGACCACTCATTTTTTACCTTGCTATAAATATATGCTACATTCAGCAGACTTCTTTCATACCATAAGGATAGCATTGTGCTTGATCAAGCAACATTATATAAACAATATAATTTTTGGCAAAAAGAAAAAGGATTAAATTTAATAAAACAAGCTAATATCAAGCCAAATCAAAAAATTTTAGACGTTGGATGCGGAACAGGTGAGCTGACTTATTGTTTAGCTAAAGAAGTGCTACCGAAAGGAGAGATTATTGCCATAGACCCTGATAATGCCCGACTAACTATCGCAAAAAATCACCAGCCTGCTGATATAAAAAATATAGCATGGCATGACAAAGCGATCGAACATTTTGATCAACTCCCACCAGGCACAATGGATGTTGCATTTGCAAACTATACGATGCATTGGGTGGCCGATAAACAAAACGGACTCGCCGCTATTTGGAACGCTTTAAAACCAGGCGGTATATTTATTATGAATACTATCGCCGAATACTCCAACATAATTGCAGATATCGCTTCATTATCTGATGAATATCAGAGCGTATTTGCCCAATATCAAATGACAAAAAGAAACGAGTGGATGTTGTTATTAAGCAATAACAAGTTTGATATTATCCAGCACAATACAATCGATGATTTTATTTTTAATAGCCTCGATGAATTTCTTATTTTTTGGGAAGCAACCTCTCACGGTAAATTTCGAAGAGAGATGCTATCACGCCCAAATCATAATACTCTTTTAGCTAAATACCCCAATAAAATTCCGGTTTTTGGTTCAGAAACGTTGAACGTTTACGCTGTTAAGTCACTCTGAAATTTGACATATTTAACTTAATAACCTATTGATAAATAATGTTTTTATCATGATTAATAGTAAATATACCCATAAGGTCGTTCAGTCTCAGATTGACACCATTCATTCTATATTCTAGAATTTGGAATATGGAATAGAGAGATGTAACTTATGATTATCAAATCGCAAGATATTGTCGTTTTAACTAAGCTTATCGCCCGTTTAGGCGATGAAAATTGGTCTCAAAATAGCATTGCTTTTGAGCTCTGCTTAAGTCCTTCTCAAATAAATAGCGCTCTTAAACGACTCGTCATTGCAGGATTAATCACTCCCTACCAACCACCTGCTAAACCACGCCCTATTATTCAAGCATGCGAAGAATTTTTTATTCATGGCCTTAAATATGTCTTTCCAGCAAAACCAGGAGAAATAGTACGAGGAGTTCGCACTAGTTATGCCGCGCCCAGCTTCAAGGGTGAAATTTCCATTGGTAGCGATGCGATACCTGTTTGGCCATATGGTGAAGGAGAGGAAAGAGGTGCGGCTCTAAAGCCGCTATACTCATCAGTTCCTGAATCCATCAGCAAACATCCTGATCCTTTATTTTATGATTTGTTAACTCTACTTGATGCAGTGCGCTCTGGCCGCGCACGCGAAAAACAAATTGCCATGCAAAAACTATCTGAATTATTAAAATTAAAAGTAAACAAATCTAAAAAGTTGGTATCCAATGAATCGAAGCTCCGCCCAACGTAACCTTGAATCACTTACACTTGTTGCATACCGTCTTGATGATCTATGCGATCAAGTAACTTTTGTTGGTGGAAGTGTAACTGGCTTACTTATTACAGACAAAGCTGCTCCTGATGTGCGGTTCACCGTTGATGTTGATTGCATTATCGATGTCATTTCACAACCTGGGTATTATAGCTTAGCAGAGAAGTTACGAGAAAAAGGGTTTAAAGAAATGTCCACTGGCAATCATCCTATTTGCAGGTGGAATTGCGATGGCATTTTGATTGATATAATGCCAACAGATAAAAGCGTGTTAGGCTTTTCTAATAAATGGTATAAAGATGCACTTGCATCTGCTACTCATACCAAAATAAATGATTCTATTAGCATCAATGTCATTTCTGCACCTTATTTCCTAGCTACGAAAATAGAAGCGTTCAAAGATCGAGGCAAACAAGATTTTTTATTAAGCCATGATATAGAGGACATTATTTCTCTTATCGATGGTAGACCAGAAATTATTGATGATATCTCCACCTCACACAATAACTTAAAACAATACCTCTCACTAGAATTCTCAGAGTTTATAGATAACAGTCAATTTATTGATGCGTTGCCAGGACACTTAAACTACACGCAGGAATATGAAGATCGAAAAAAGGTAGTTCTGCATCGCATACAAGCAATTATTGACTTAGGAAAATAAAATGAGCATTCATAAAATTGCCTGGTTAACTGATATTCATCTTAACTTCCTAAAAAATGATGAAAGAAGAAAATTTTACCAAAGCATCGTCGAAACTGACGTCAATGCAATTTTAATCACCGGCGATATAGCTGAAGCAAGCGATGTATGCCAAATACTAAATGCGTTTAGCCTTGATACAGGCATGCCGATTTATTTCGTATTAGGTAATCACGATTACTACTCAGGAAGTGTTGCCAGTGTGCGTGAAAAAATTCACGCGTTATGCGCGCAAAACGCCAATCTGATTTGGTTGGGGAAGCCCGAATCCATAGCATTGAGTACTCATACAATATTAGTAGGCCATGATGGCTGGGCAGATGCGCGTTACGGAGACTTTGATCATAGCAATGTCAATTTAAACGACAGCCGATTGATTACGGAATTGTTTCAGGCATTTTTACTTAGCAAATCAGAACTAAAAAGCCAAATGCAAAAACTGGCGGATGTAGATGCTGAAACACTCAAACAAACTCTAGCCAAAGTAACGAATTCTAATTATAAAAAAGTGATTATCGCCACCCATGTTCCACCCTTCCCCGAATGCAGTTGGCACAAAGATAAGCCGAGCGATAACAATTGGCTACCTTACTTTGCATCTAAAGCTATTGGTGATGTCATTGCGAATGTTGCACAAAAACATCCAAAGATTGAATTTCAAGTTTTATGCGGACATACACATACAAGAAATGTAACGAAAATAGCTAACAATTTAGAAGTGAGAGCTGGCGAAGCAGAATATTACCGGCCAATAATACAAGAAATCATTGAAGTGTAGATTAGAGCACTCACCACATATTATCATTCGCTATTCGCGAATAGCGAATGGGACGCGGGTTCAATTGAGCTTCAAGTACAGATTTCTGGGGGCACATGTGGGGGCATTTTTTTGATAAAATTTTCAATTTTTATCGATAAAAACAGCAAAAACCACCAAAACTAAATTCCCGCCACCAGCTTGCACCCAAAGAAGGGGGGGCAACCCACGTCATCAACTGCATCGCCAAGCTTGCGTGCATCGAAGAAGACATTAAAAACTACTGTCTCTTCGAAAAACAGGCTGCAAGGCTTACTCA
>CAZTDR010000116.1:0-5081 GCA_964612855.1 uncultured Coxiellaceae bacterium | reverse complement strand
AAACCGCTTCCGTAGGGGCGGTCCCATGTGTCCGCCCAGCGGCCTCAACTGTAAAGTCCGGGCGGACACATGGGTCCGCCCCTACAAAAGTGCGTTTTTTATGGTTAATTATTTTTTTCCCCATCCTTCTTTTTGCCACAACTGATTTTTATCCTTTTGACTCCCCAGCCCAACAAAAACGCTTTACACAATTAACCACCGAACTACGCTGCCTGGTCTGCCAAAATCAAAACTTAGCCGAATCAAACGCCCCACTCGCAGCAGACTTGCGCCAACAAGTTTATCAACATATGCTTAAAGGTGAATCCGATAAACAAATTATCGATTATCTCGTTTCCCGTTACGGCGATTTTATTTTATATCGCCCGCCCGTCAATCCAGCCACATTAGGATTATGGCTCGCCCCTGTGTTGTTTTTATTAATCGGCGTCGGCTATTTACTCAATTATATTCGGAAAAAACGCCCCGTGGATTAGTCGCACTTTTAGCATTGATTAAGGAATCCTGTATGGTCTTATTTTATGTCTCACTCGCCTTGCTGCTGTTTTGTAGCATCGGCTTGCTAACCCTTCCTTTTATTAAAACTTCTTCCCCTTTGGGAAAAGGTTTTTTCCTCCTCGTTCTTTTTTTTAGTTTATTCTCACTGACCTTATATTTTCAAACCAGCCACCCATTCGAATTGAAACAATGGCTAACGCAAGGCAAACAACATTATGAATTACAGCAAACGGTCGAACAATTGGGTGGGATCAAAGGCATGATTCAACGCATCGAGCAAAAATTAGTAGCTAACCCAAATGACGCAGAAGGTTGGTCTATTTTGGCCAAATTATATTTTGCTGATGGCCAGTTTATTGCAGCAAAAAAAGCGCAAGAAAAAGCTGAGATACTGCATAAATCCAAAAAAAGTAGCGACCATAGCATTTTATAAACGAGTTGATAGAAAGCAACAAATAGCTTTGTTATAGTTAAATAAAATTACAAAATAGAAGGGGTTAGCATGCAATCATTTATTATAAAAGACCCAGTACTGACTGCAGATGAGTTATCGGAAATTAATAAGTGTCTCAATGATAAAGAATCAACGGATTTCTTTCAAAATGGCGGCTTCAGTTTTAATAATAGACTAAACTACGGAGAGACAAGATTATTCCGACAATACGAGCGTATCTGTGCGGGTAACGGCCTCTTTCGAGTCACAAAAGACGATTTCGATAATTATAGTTTAGAAGGCCGGCTCAAAGAATCTACAAAATGGACGCCATTAATCGTCATTCCCTTGCCAGAGCTTCGTTTAATATTATCTTATGTTTACAAACATGCTTTTAGCGAAAGTCCTAAACAAGAAGTAACGTTACATTTTAGGTTATCAGAAATAACTAGACAATTCTCTACCTCTTTTTCAAGGAAAACTCAAAAGAGGCTCTCTATAGAAGAACCCCAGCTTGATAAGCTAGAACCTTTTTCTCGCACATGCAATATCTCAGCTTTACAAAAGGGTGAAAGTTCAGCTCCAATCTCAACCTCATTTAGCCCCGAGCAATTAGACCTTGTCTGTGACTACATAAAAGAACACTCTGCTACAAAACCACCTTCCGCAGCAACGCGTTTTTTAGCAGAAATTCCAGCACTACAAAAAAGTCGCGCTGCTTTACAAAAACATGCAAGAAAGTTTCGCATAACACCTTTAAATACCTCCGCCAACCTATTTAGCAAAAGCGCTTATTTTTTTAGAATTAGTAAAGATAATGAATCGAATAACTATTATTTTCATCTTGGCGTCCCTGCTCGTGGTATAGATTCAGTTTCAGTGGAAATAACACCAGAAGAAATTCAATCTATTTTAGATCGGAGCGGAAACACGCAAGAATTAGTGCCTGTTGAAAAACCTACTTTTATAAAAACACCTTATTCCACACGCACGCTCTCTCGCGCAGAGAGTATAAAAATGGCTACTGCATTTAAAACAGACCTAGCCTCCGGCACTGAAGAGAAAATGGATGAACCGCTAATTTCGCCGACATTGAGTGTCGACTCTTCAGAAGAAAAAGAGAATACGAGCCCAAGAGTTTCGCTAAGCAATGACTCAAAAGACCGCCCAACAGATGACTGTTTAGATAAAAATGCGTCTTGCACCCTACCCAATCTAAACCCTCCTGTTAATCACTCGCCGGAAACGTTACTCATGGAAGAAGCTAAAAAAATAACTGAAACAGAGCAAAATAGTGAACCCCCTACGCGAAAGCGAGCTTCAGCAATCGCACTTTCACTTTACCCCCCTCTTTCCTATGATCGACGTCATCATCATTCTGCTGAAAGTTATTTATCTAGCCTCTCATCTTCCCCTCCAGAAGAGAAAACTCGAAGCCAGAGCATAACTAATAAGTTCTTTCCATTTTGGGATGTATTTAGGAGGGCACGTAGCAACTCAATAATGGGAGATATCAAGGACGAAATCTTTGATAAAACCCTCAATAATCCCGCAAAAGGTCCTTAAAAACGTAATTGAGTTTAGAAATAAAAAACTAATTTAATCAAGAATGTCTCCTGAAAAGATGGAGTGTTTATTTTTTGTCTGCTTAAGATTTTTAATATTTATCTTTTAAACTAGGTCACATAAAATACAAACAAACGGGGAATTAAATGCAATCACTAAGAACTGAGTTAACACTCAATCAAGATTTTTTTCAAAAACAAGAAAATCTTACCCTGGTACAAAAATTTAAAACAGAGCACTCAACTTATTACAACGGCATGAGGAAGCTCAACGGCATTTCTGTTCGTGCAGTCAAAGATTCCTCAGATACCTATTTAGAAGCGAAACTTAGCCCAAGAACAAAAGTATGGAATAAATTAATGACTCTTTCTCAATCTGAGTGGGAGCAAATTCAAGAGCATGCTAATGCGTGTGAAGAACCAGAAAAGGAAGGAAGAGCGATAGCAAGTTCTGAAAAATCCAAAAGTGAAGAAAAAGCACTTCCCTCAAAAGATTTTTCACCATTCCATTCAAGTGAAGAACAATTAAAAAAAATAATGGCTTATATTAGGACTCATTACAACAATCCATATCAAATGAATCTCAGAAGAGAGTTTTTACGCAAATGTACTTCTTTGAATCATGCTATGTGCACCCCCTTTCCACACCAACAGATCATAATCGCCTCACCTCCACAACCAAGCGATAAAAAAGAGACTTGCACGCCAGAAACACTATTAACTAATAATAATTACTCTTTCAAGATCATAGTGGAAAAGCCGCAATATTATCTTGTTATTAATGCCCCATCTTTAGAAAAAGCAATATTAAAAATAAAAATTAGCCGCACGGATCTTATAGAGATTTGGCGAAATATTCACGCATCGCTATTAGTAGAAAGTAAAGAAAAGCTCATAAATATGTGGAAAGAATCCTATGATACTACACAACCTACTACAGAGGTAGCGCCCATAAACCAAACGTCAGCCCCTCTGACCACTACTATTTTATGTATGACAGAATTTAACCCTGAACAATTAGAGGAAGCTTGCCTTTATATTAAGAAACTTTGTGGCGAAAAACCGAAAAATTCCTTTTTATCTACCCTGCGCGCATTACAAGAAAGTCGCGAGATGTTGCGTAACAAGTTAAATGGAGAAGATTCTATTTCTTTACCGTTAAGAATATTCAACAATCGCGATTATTTGTTTAGCATCTCAAAACAAAGCAACAAATATATTCTTCATTTAACATCTGTTAGCCGCCATATGAGTGTAACGGTCGAAATTTCATCTTCTGAAATTGAAGCGATTTTAGCCCATAAAAAGCTACATGCGCATAGCGAAGAAAAAGCTAAAGAAAATGTGATAGCAAAGAAAGCGAAGCAAGAAAAAACTAATTTGCGTCATTCCAATGCTCATCCAGCGCCTCTGGATAATAATTTTAGAAAACGAGAAAATAGCCTACCATCTTCTTTTAGAACCCATCGTTTACCATCGTTTATGTCCGTGTCTCCTTATTTCACTATCGTAGAAGGCATTCTTGCAAAAAAAATTCGCGAATCTTACCCAATGGATTATAAAGAAGAATACATTCATTGGAGAATGAATCCGTCTTCTACAAAAAACGCCGAGCCAGAGCCAACTATTTCAGCTGAAATTAAAAGCGAATGTGTTTCGCCTGAGCCTATGCCTCCAGTTAAACACCGTGCCAACTCTATAGACATTGATTTATCTTCTGATGACGAAAATACTTCGTCAACTATTGTGGTTGAAGATGAGGAGGAGAATACAAGCGATCAGACTCCCTCTACTTCGGAGCTAGATAAGTCTCCTTCAACTGAGTGTGAAAGCGAAGGTGTTTCGCCTGAGCCTATGCCTTTAGTTAAACACCGTACCAACTCTATGGACATTGATTTATCTTCTGATGACGAAAATACTCCGTCAACTATTGTGGATGAAGATGAAGATGAGGATGAGAATACGAGCGATCAGGCTCACTCTTCTAGCATCGAATCTGAAATAGAATCTCGTTCTTGTTCTATGGAAATAAGTTCACAACCACTCTCTACTTCGGAACTAAATGACCTTCCTTCTCGAAATCGAGCTAAAGCAATGGAGTTTAATCCATCTGAACTAAACTTAGATAGCACTTCACCAGAGAAAGTTGTTGTAAATTTCATAACTCGAGCACGGGCTGAGGCTATTACTGAGTCTATTACTACTCTTTTTGGTCCGACAAGAAAGCGAAGATGCTCCGTTACAGCAAGTGATATAGAGCAACCTGAACATAAAGCTAAAAAAATATTGCTCAACAAAAAAACTTAAATTGATGTAATTAATAGCCGAATTATGCTCCAATTTCTTGCAATCTAAATTGTTAAACTTCGCATCTTGTGTTTGTCAGGGGCGGACACATGGGTCCGCCCCTACAAAAAGCGTTTTTGTCGTGTACTACTCGGTTTTTTTAATTTGGCTCGTCTGTTAATTAGACGAGCCAAAATTAAAGAAACCGAGTAGTACAGAGCAGAGATTTTATTAGCGGTTATTCTTGTGACACCAAAGGGAAAATGTCCCCTCGTCGCCAAAACAAAAATGTCCCCCAT
>CAZTDR010000115.1:0-5083 GCA_964612855.1 uncultured Coxiellaceae bacterium | reverse complement strand
TGCTCTATAGATGAAAAAAATTTAGTTGAATCGGAATAAGCAATATAAATATCATAATTAGAATCGCCTATGGCCGAATATGAACTACTTATAGTAAGCGAGTTATTGACAATAGAAATAGCACAGCCATTACTTTCTGTAGCAAGTTGCGTGATAGCTTTGTCAAATTTTAACTCCATATGCACCAACTCTTCCTTTTCTCCAAAGATAATTTTGGCCGATACCATCTTTGGTATACAAGCCTCTTTTGACTCACCACTTTGAGAAAATATTTTAAGCTGATAACGCTGACGATAAGACTCCATACACACTCCTCAATTAGAAATTTTTTGTTAAGTATTATAGCATTTTATGGCGGTATTGCGATACTTAGCTAAAAAAATCAACAAACCCAACCTAATTCCCGATAACAACAAACTGGGCATTCAAAGACGCACATATGTTCCGGTAAAAAATCGAGTATCTTATAATCCATCGTTTTCAAAAATCACCCATCAATATGTACGTATCTCACTCGAACTCCAACGCGTAAAGCGACTTACTACCTCTTGATGAATAACACTTTTTATACCCTGCAAGGTATTAATTTGATCTTAGCCCACTTAGGGTATAAAATAGACTTTAACCGCTGTAAGGTATAACTTATTCATGGAGTAATGAACGAATGCTCATACGCTCACCAAAAGAACTAGCCTTGTTAGTAATTAGCCAACGCAAAAAACTCAAGCTAAGCCAAGCTGAAGTTGCCAACTTAGTTGGCTTAAAACAAAAGACTATTTCAGCATTTGAAAACAAACCTGAAGGTACAAAGCTGGATACCCTATTTCATATCCTATCAGCGATAAAGTTAGATATAACAGTACTGGCCAAAGATAAAACCACAACTGAATCTCAGTGGAAGGAAGAATGGTAAAAATGAAAACCCAAAATCGTACTCTTAATGTATTAATGAATGGCATCCTAGTAGGTACGCTAGAAAAGACTGCTACTAGTGGCCTGATCTTTATTTATAATGAAAGATGGCTAAATACTCCGGGCGCTCGTCCAATTTCATTATCATTGCCATTAGTTACAGAGAAATTTGCTGGTGATGTTGTTTATAATTTTTTTGATAACCTACTCCCAGATAATTCTCAAATTAGGTCACGAATCCAAACCCGCTTTCACGTTCCAACGGATCAACCTTTCGATTTACTTGCAAGTATAGGAAAAGATTGTGTAGGCGCCATACAAATACTTAGCAATGACATAACCGAGTTCTCGAATCAAATTCTTTTTGAGCCACTAAAAGAAAAAGAAATTGCATCAATTTTGCAAAATACTCAAAGCTACCCGCTTGGCATGTCTGATAATTCAGAGGAATTTCGTATTTCCATTGCAGGCGCTCAAGAAAAAACCGCATTCTTATATTGGAATGGCGAATGGAATAGGCCATTGGGTACAACACCGACAACTCATATTTTTAAATTACCGATTGGCTATATTCAACACCAACAGATGGACTTAAGTGATAGTTGTGAAAATGAATGGTTATGCTTACAGATTGCTGAAGCGTTTGGATTACCTGTCGCAAAATGCGAAATCAAACAATTTAAGGGTATGAAAACACTGATCGTGGAAAGATTTGATCGTAAACTGGCAAGCGACAGCAGCTGGCTCATGCGTTTACCACAAGAAGATATATGCCAAGCACTTGGAGTATCTCCTAATTTAAAATATCAATCTGATGGCGGCCCAGGCATTGAAAATATTATGCGATTATTGCTAGGGTCGGCAGAACCAGAAAAAGATCGTGATATCTTTTTTAGCTCTCAAGTTTTATTTTATCTGTTAGCAGCAATTGATGGTCATGCAAAAAATTTCAGCCTACATATAGAAGCTGGTGGTAAATACCGATTAACACCACTCTATGACATAATGTCAGCATATCCTTTAATTGCGAGCAAACAGCTACAAGCAAAAAAAATAAAGATGGCGATGGCGCTTAAAGGAAAAAATAACCATTATCATTGGCATGATATCCAACGTAGGCATTTTTTAGATACAGCAAAGGTAGCAAATTATTCTGTTCAAAAAGCAGAAAAAATTCTTGATGAAATGCTGGAAAAAGTCGATACGGTTATACAGCAAGTATCTGACAGGCTTCCCAATAAGTTTCCGAGCAAGATATATAAACCAGTTTTTGACGGGATGTTATTAGCAAAACACAGAATACTAAAACCATCAAGCACATAATTGAACTTCAAAACGGAATACATAAAAATTTGCCCTTATTGATAGACACAAACAATAGCGCTGTTTTTAAACGCTTGGATTTCTTGCTTGAATCTAATCAAGTCGTACGCTTACCTTCTACTAATGAAACGCCTCATTTCATATTTGTGAACTTCTTTTCTCATTTTCTGACCTCGCGTCCCTTCTCCACCCTTACCATTTGCAGCCAATGTAAACATGGAAGATCCGAACTTAAGCGCACGTTTTTTTAATTCCATTTTTTCATCCTCGCTTTTTAATACCGTTAATTTTTCATTCAGTCCTTTATAAAGCTCATCGCGAAGAAGTATTTTATGTTTTTTATCTGTAGAGGTTTTATAGAAAAGATTAAAACAATTTCGCGCTGTGTCTTGCTTGTTATCGGACTCCAATAATGCGCGTGACCAATGATTAGCCTCTTTAGATTCAGCTTTGGGATTTTGTAGCCGTATATAGCGTTCTGCAAAAAAGTGACGCCAGCTGCAATGCCTGCATGCTCTGCTAGAGAGTCTTTGATCGAATTGATTATGCTTGATAAATATTCGACACGGCACATCACTGGCACATTTATATTTTTAATATCATTAATTAGATTTTCTATGATGGATATATTTTCTTGTATCGATTCATCAATAGTATTTTCTTTGTTAAGTTTTGCTAAATTGGTAACAGCGTGCTGGATTGCCTCACCCAGAAAAATAGCAAATTTAATTATACCAGGAGTTATCAGGTAATCAGAGCTCAGTTGATCATCGTACCAGATATCCATTTCTGCTTCTTTAAACCTTATTTCTGCCTCCTTAATATCCTGTGGTTTAACTTTACAGGCAGGCAATTGCATAAGCCTTAAAACTCTTGGAATATCCTGGATGGAAATTGCTTCGCGGAGCGCATTCGCTGGATCAGCGTCTTTTTTTAATAAATCTTCAATAAAGGTATTATCATAATAAGCCGGTAAAGCCACCGCTGCACAAAGAGCTACACCTAAGTGATCCATAGGAATATCTCTTTTGATGGCCTCAAAAAAAACTGATGGCATCTCATCATCATATTGCATTGCTACTAATAAATAACTATCTCCAGAAGAATTTTGCAAAGAAAGTTTCTGGTGACTTAGCAAATATCTAACTAGGTCCTTATTTCCAAGAAACATTGCTAACTCTATAGCATCTATTTCATCCTTGGTTCTTTTTAAAAATCGAGAAATGTGACTTCGTTTAACGGTTCCTTCGCTTACATTCCAAAAGTCTTGCTTCAAAAAATCTTGCTGTGCTGCAAAAGATTGCCTTATATCAACCCCAATTTCTTCTACCTACCAACGTACGATTCCTAGATTATTTGCTCGAACAGCAAGAGCCAAGGCAGTCTCACCGTTCAACAAAATGCGGTCTTGCAAAAATTTTTTAATTTGAGAATGCTTCTTAAATTTTTCTATTTTTTCGGGAAAAGAGCCCATCATAACGCCAAAAGAAACGGGTGTTAACTCGACTTTTTCTAACCAAGTCGGATGTTGTTTTAAAGCTTCCGTTACTAAACTCAACATAAGTGAGTTTGGAGGAGGAAGAACAGATTGGCCGTAATCATCTGCTTCTTTTGCAGGCTCACCGAGAGGCATTAGAAAAATATGATCTCTTGCATTTAAAATAGTTTTTACCGGGATTACAAACGTACTTACGTCTTCTTTATGATCGCTCGCCCTAGAATTAGTCATCAATTATTCCTCTTGTTTCATTATCTAAAAGGCTAAAATACGCGATATTTATTGATAAAAACAATATATTATTATTATAATATTAATAAGATATATTTATTAAAAAGAGGCGACATGAATACACGTGATTTACAATATTTAGTGGCTTTAAGTGATCATTGTCATTTCGGTAAAGCAGCTGAAGCTTGCTTTGTTAGTCAACCTGCACTTAGCATGCAAATTAAAAAACTGGAAGAAGCTTTAGGCATAAAATTATTAGAGCGCACCAATAAATCCGTTTTATTAACAGACACCGGCATTGCTATCACAGAACAAGCACGACAAATACTTAATCAAGTTGAAGAAATGCGCGATCTTGCCAAATTAGCAAAAGATCCTCATAGCGGGGAATTAAAAATCGGCATTATACCAACCTTGGCACCCTATCTATTGCCATTAATTATTCCATCTTTATCTAAAAAATTTTCAAAAGCTTCTTTTTATTTGATTGAAGAACAAACAGCCATACTAATCGAGAAATTAAAGATAGGAAAATTAGATGCTGCATTTTTAGCACATCCGATAATAGAAGGAAGTTTTGCTGGTTCATTATTGTTTGAAGAAGAATTCTTACTTGCTGTACACAATTCAAATCCTTTAGCAAAACAAAAAGTAATAAAGCAAAATGATCTAACCAATCAAAACGTGTTATTACTCGAAGAAGGGCACTGCATGCGCGAACAAACACTTGCTTTATGCCATAAAATGAATGCATCTGAAAAACAAAATTTTCGCGCCACCAGCTTAGAAACTTTACGTCATATGGTAGCTGCTGGAAATGGCATAACATTGATGCCAAAATTAGCTCAGCAAATCAACAATAGCATTTCATACATTCCATTTGATTCACCGAAACCGATGCGGTCAATTGGACTATACTGGCGATCTGCTGCTGCCAAAAGAATACTGCTAGAAGATATAGTAACTTTGATTAAAAAAATAATAATTAAACAAAAAATAGT
Source organism: uncultured Coxiellaceae bacterium (assembly GCA_964612855.1). Lineage (GTDB taxonomy): Bacteria > Pseudomonadota > Gammaproteobacteria > DSM-16500 > DSM-16500 > DATIJJ01. Next base: position 118 of record CAZTDR010000115.1, on the reverse strand, counting down.
AAAACCTTTATAAAACACTTCCTCTGCTTAATAGAGAAAATAGTCTTTGCTTCTCTTAGCTTTTTTGGTATGGGTCGTCTGCGATTCGAACGCAGGACCAACAGGTTAAAAGTTAATG
>CAZTDR010000114.1:0-5090 GCA_964612855.1 uncultured Coxiellaceae bacterium | reverse complement strand
ATACAGTTAAAGGCCCGCAAAAATTTAATAGTGATGATATCGGTGATTTTATTATTCGCCGCGCAGATGGGTCATCGTCATTTATGTTTTGTAATGCCATTGATGATTCATTAATGGAAGTCACGCATGTGATTCGCGGTGAAGATCATTTAACGAATACGCCGCGTCAATTGATGATATTGCAAGCTTTAGATATGAATATGCCATTATACGGACATTTATCTATGATCGTCGGTGATGATGGTGCGCCATTATCAAAACGACATGGCAGCTCAAGCTTGCATGATTTGCGTGAACAAGGTTATTTGCCGCATGCGGTGATGAATTATCTGGCGCGCTTGAGTCATGCGTATGAATCCAATCAATTATTTGGTTTTGCTGAGTTAGCTGAAAATTTTAATTTAGAAAAATTAAGCAAAGCACCGGCACGTTTTGATCAAAATCAATTATTGCATTGGCAAAAAGAAGCGGTGATGGCGCAATCGCATGATGAAGTATGGCAATGGCTGGGTGATGATATTAAAAAACGTGTACCAGAAGAATGTCATGAAATATTTATTGAATTAATGCGGCAAAATATTTTATTCCCGCAAGAAGCGCGTAAATGGGTAGATATATTATTTGGCGACAAATTGGCAATTGATGCTGATCAATTAGCTTTATTGAATGCGGCGGGAAAAACATTTTTTGTTACAGCCAGCGAAGCAGTTGCAACACACGGCGTTAATTTAAAAAATGTGCTGCAAGAACTAAAAGAAAAATTAAATGTATCCGGCAAACAATTATTTATGCCAGTGCGAATTGCATTAACCGGCGAGCAGCATGGTCCTGAATTACCGCAAATTGCATTATTGTTAGGCGCTGACAAAATGCGTAAACGGTTTATGCAAGCAAGCGAACAAGCGAAGGGTTAGTATGTTAAAAATCTATAATAGTTTAACAGGCGAAAAAGAAGATTTTAAACCCATTGAACCAGGCAAAATCAAAATTTATGTCTGCGGTCCGACGGTATATGACTATGCGCATATTGGTAATGCGAGAACTTATGCAGGTTTCGATGTAGTGATACGTTATTTGCGCTGGCGCGGTTATGATGTGACGTATGTGCGCAATATTACGGATATTGATGATAAAATTATTAAACGCGCGAATGAAAATAATGAAGATTTTCGTGTTGTTGTAAATCGTTTCACGCAAGCTATTCATGATGATTTTGCTGCATTAGGATTGGTAACACCAGATCATGAACCTACGGCGACGGGTTATATTCCGCAGATGATTGAGATGATCAATACGTTAATAACTAACGGCTATGCTTATGTAACGTCTGATAATGACGTGAATTTTGAAGTGCGGCAATTTAAAAATTATGGTGCATTAGCCCATAGAGATATTGAAAAATTGGAAAGCGGTGCGCGCGTAGAAATAAATAGCACGAAACGTGATCCATTGGATTTTGTATTGTGGAAAGCCGCGAAACCTGGTGAGCCAAGTTGGGAATCACCATGGGGAGCCGGGCGGCCAGGTTGGCATATTGAATGTTCAGCGATGGCAAAATCATTGTTAGGCGAGACGTTTGATATTCATGGCGGCGGAAAAGATTTAATTTTCCCCCATCATGAAAATGAAATCGCACAATCCGAATGCGCATCACACAAGAAATTTGTGAATGTCTGGATGCATGCGGGTTATTTGCAAATTGATAAAGAAAAAATGTCAAAGTCACTCGGTAATTTTTTCACGATCCGTGATTTGCTACAGCAGCACGATCCAGAAGTGTTACGTTATTTCCTGATTACAAAACACTATCGCAGCCCATTAAATTATTCTGATGATGCAATTCATCAATCAAAACAAGCCTTGCAGCGTTTTTATGTTGCATTGCGCGGTTTACCGCAGGCTGATGCCGTCAAAGATAGCGAATATGAAAAGCAGTTTATAACTGCGATGGATGATGATTTTAATACACCGATTGCATTTTCCGTCTTATTTGAATTAGCGCATGAAATTCAGCGTCAACGTGAAAAAGATATTAATTTAGCAGCGCAATACGGCGCATTATTGAAAAAATTGGGCGGTGTGTTTGGAATTTTACAAACAGATTCCGAACAGTTTTTAAAATCAGGTCATGATGCTATTGATGCCGCTAAAGTGGAGTCTTTACTCGCTGCACGGAATCAGGCGCGGGCGGAGAAGAACTGGGCTGAGGCTGACCGGATACGGGCTGAATTGACAGCCATGTCTGTCGTAATTGAAGATACTGCTCAAGGTTCAACGTGGAAGATGTTATAGGCTGATCGTCATTATTATATCTGCATGTCGTTTCACTACCAGGAGTTCCCGTTATTTTTAATTCCTGGTAGAGTGCTTTTTTAATTTTTGAAAAATTATCAGTATCTTTTTCTTTTTTTAAATCCAACCCCAAAATACTCATAAATGGAATCTCAACAGCAGAAGAAACCATCCCTTTAGAATTATCATTGTAAAGAGTGAAAAGTTTTTCAAATGCAGTGATATAAAAGTAATTGGCGTATGTGCTTTCTACGTTGGCATGATGAATCGCGTACTGAATGATTTGCGCTGCTTGAATAGCATATTTCTGGTTTGTGCGAATGCCAAAAACGGATGCAGCAAAGGGTGTATATGCGAAGAAAGTGTCAACCGCTGGAGTCAATCCTGAGAGTTGGGTTGGCGCTACTGATTCAGCGTATTTGCTAGGTTGGGTGTGGTTTTTTATATATTCATTTAGTTTATTCAGCGATCTTTGAAATTCCATTTCTTTTTTGGCTTCGGGATATTGCGCTAGAGCAGTATCTACTTTCGCACTTGGCGTCGGTTTGTATTCTGTAGTACCCCAAAAACTAAACATTTGATACCCCATTCAGTTGGATATTAATTTAACTGTATAGGTGTAATCTTAAGTAAGTATTAAGGGGTAGGAGCTTTTTAGCGTATATCTTGGATTAAATTTGTTGGGTTGTGTATTTTGTGTGGCTTTTAAAATGTGCTTTACCAAAAACCCTCATCTGTGCAACCGGAAACATCCTTTACATTTGAAACCGGGCACATGCTTTACACTTTTGAGGCATTAACATTACTTAAGGCCTTATAATTTTGTTCAAACGTGAGTCAATTATACCTAGCTTCAATTTTGAAAAATGTAATATAGCTCTATTTTCGTCAATAAAGTCTAAACCTATTGTTTCTCCATGTAGCAGCTCTGAAACAAAATATCTTTTCCCTGCGAACATCAGCTCCCCATTAGTTTTTACTTTGCGAAGCGAAAAGCTATTTGGATAAATAATTTCAGGTATTTTATCCGGCATACTCCGGGATGATCTTGTATGAGCCTCTGCCGGGCGCATTCCATTAAGTGCTTGATGTGGACGTTTTGTATTAAACTCAACTTGAAAGTCATCAAATAATTTTTGTTGCTCTTTCAGTGTATTTTTTCGTGGAGTAATAGTTGCTTCTTTTAATGTGCGATGCATTCGCTCATGACGGCCGTTTTGTTGCGGACACCCAGGACTGATGCGCTCTGGCATAATACCTAGCTTTAAAAGCCATATAGAAAGCCGTGTGAGACCTCCAATCGCTAATCCAGCAAAAGGTTGTCCATTATCAGTTCGAATAGAATCAGGCAATCCATACTCTCTAAAAACTTTTTCATAACATCTTATTGCGTCATTACAATTAGGTGAATTCAATCCTTCACATAAAAATAAAAATCGACTGTAGTTATCAGTCATGGTTAATGGGTAACAATATTTTTCATTTTTTAAACGAAATTGACCTTTAAAATCGGCGCTCCAGACTTGGTTAGGTGCGTTGCAATGTTTTAAAGGCTCGCTATGCGCTGGAGATTTTTTTCGTAACTTTCGTGGCTTCACTAGTCCATGACGTTTAAATATTTCTCCAATCGTGCTTGCTGCAGGCCATAGACCATCTATGTCTTCTCTCATTAAAAAATCTCTAATCATCGATGGCCCCCAGTATGGGTATCGATATTTTAGCGCCAGCAATTTTGCCTCTATCGCCTCAGATGTTTTGTGAGGTATATGAAGCGGTGCTCGAGATCGTTCTGTGAAAGCAGCCACACCTTCTTCTTTGTAACGTCTAATAAGCTCGTAACCTGTTGGCCGACTAATATGATAGCGCTCGCAAAGAGCTGAATGAGTGAATTCTTGCTTTAACCAATCATTAATAAACATTAGTTTTTCTTCAGATACCTTTGTTTCTTGCCAACTCATGCGCATGCCTCCACCTTAATATTTGTAAAGTGTAAAGCATGTGCCCGGTTTCAGTTGTAAAGAGTGTACCCGGTTTGTACCATCCCCAGCCCTTCTCCCCGCGCAAAAAACGCGCCGGGAGAAGGGAGAGTAGAGCATTGATCATTCTTGTTCGCTTTTTGTATCACGCGCTAATAATTTCTGCATTGCCTCACGCGCAGTAATTTTTCCTTGTAAAATCGCCAATATCATCGCCGATATTGGCATTTCTACTTGATGTCGTTGCGCCAGCTGCATGACTAATTCAGCGTTACGTTTACCTTCAATCACTTGGCCAATTTCACGTTCCACTTCATTGGCATTTTTACCTTGCCCTAAGGCTAAGCCAAACCGGCGGTTGCGAGATTGATCATCGGTGCAGGTAAGCACAAGATCACCTAAACCTGTTAGTCCTGTAAATGTTTCAGGCGCTGCACCCAACGCAATACCTAAGCGTGTCATTTCAGCTAAACCGCGCGTAATCAATGCGCAGCGAGAGTTGGAACCAAAACCCATGCCGTCTGAAATGCCGCAGGCAATGGCGAGGACGTTTTTTACGACGCCGCCGACTTCAACGCCCGTCATATCTTTGCTGGAATAAACGCGGAAAATGGAGCTGTTAAAACGCTGTAACATTTCTTCCGTGAAGGCAGTATCTAAGCTGGCAATGACAACTGCTGTGGGCAATCCAGCAGCCACTTCGCGTGCAAAAGAAGGGCCAGATAAAACAGCGTAAGCATGTTCTGTCCCTAAAATTTCTCGGGCTACATCATGCAGTAATTCGCCGGTTTCAAGATCTAGGCCTTTAGTGGCTGATACAAA
>CAZTDR010000113.1:0-5113 GCA_964612855.1 uncultured Coxiellaceae bacterium | reverse complement strand
GCTTAATTTGAATGTTATAGGCGAGAAATATTTTAAAAGGTAGCCAGTTTTGACAGATCCCGTTCAACTATGGACTGCCGGGGGGGGACGGTGGGTCGAAGTCGTGTCGCCAACCAAAGTCATCGGAATTAATTTCTGCGTACATTTTTGCCGTAGAGTCGATGTCTTGCTGGAGTAAGATAACACGAGAACGAGTTGTAGTATTAAACAGATGAATTGGCCAATTCGATAAATGCGTGGCAAATACACCCAAGTCTAGTAAATCACTAATTCCTCCACTAAGTTGTTCATATAGTGATTTTGTTTTTGCTCTATCTATTTTATTAGCCATATAATGACTCTTAATTGCGTTTTTCTTAACTGTCACATACTCTTCGAGTCTTACAAATGCTTTCTCACGAACTATTCCTAAGGCAGTTTGCTGAGCAGGAGTAAATTTTTCCCAAAATAAGCGTGAACCTGGCTTTATACGAATACTTAAAATTTTTGAGGCATTTATTGCTTCAAATAGCTGAGAAAAAACATGAAAAGAAGTGTCTTTATCTAGAAGTAACTCATCAAATAATACTTTTAATTTAGCAATAAAATCGGCTTGTAACTCCTTTGTAGAGCTTTCTTGGCATTTTAAAAAATAATCTTCATCTAATTGTTGGATTAATTTTACAAAGCCCATCTCTGTTTCTACTTTAGAAAGGGATATGGCCCAAGAATCAGAGCTATTGTATTGAGGGGTATCAGATTTTTTTTCTTCTTTTTTTATCGTATTATTACGATTATCCATCTTTTTTCCATGTATTGGTGAAGGCTACTGACAATTGACGCATTGTATATCAAAAAACGTAGCGTGTCATATGCTATTGAAAAGTAGGAATATATAAAGTGTGTGATTAGCAGTTCAATTCATCTAGCATTTTATATGCATTTATCTGTGGAATCCGCCATTTGATGAGATGTCTTGTGGCTTAACCCAAAATACCTTGCCATCTTTGAATCCACACACTGGGTTTCCTGCCTGTTTGTGCTTCAATAAAGCATCATTAATAGCATCTTGAAGAATCTCCCTAATTTTTTCTGGGTCATTCATTATCTTAGAAATTCTGTCATCATTTTTTTGAGGTTTCATCATAAAGCTCCACTAAATTATTCCAATCTTCTTTCTTATTAATCAATATGTTATTTCTTATTTTTGACGCCACAGGAGCTGGTCTACCTACATCACTATTATCGTACATTTGCCATGAATCTGCTAATGGTTCGTATAGCGTAAAGAAATTTTTAAGCCCTGATATGAAACGGCGTCTAATTGTTTCTTCTGGTACAAAATGTCCGCCTAATTTTACTCTTTCCGCTACTCGGGATATAGCAAGATCAGGGCTTTCGAGTAGTAAAAAAGTAAGATGAAAAAAATAGCCTTTTTCTTTTAACTTAGCTATCCACGGCGCAAAAGAACGACTGGCCAGTGTTGTTTCAAAAGCGAAATTTTCATTATTCTCTGCTAAATAATGAATCCGTTGTAACATGGCCTTCCCTGCTTGGATCGCAGCTTTTTCGGGTGCAAAAGCACTCAATCCAGCAGCAATAGTGTCGGCATTGACAAAATGATCAATTTGAAGTGCGTTTCCTAATAAAGCCGGCGCAGTAGTTGTTTTTCCTGCGCCATTAGGCCCAGCGATTATAATCACGTGTGGCATTAAGGATCCTTTGATTCGTTATTGTTTTCTCTAAAATATAGAAATTTAACTTATCTCGCACTTTTCATATTTTTCTATCAATCTTGATATAGCATGAATACTTGATAAAAAATGATAAAAAAGCCAGCTGTAAAAAATTTTTTTATCGTAATCATTCTTTTGCTTTTGATTGTGGTGTCGAATTCCAAAATTATTTAATATATTAAATAATTCATCTTCATCTTTTGGTAATAAAATTTTTTTAACTTGTGGTCTTAAAAATTCTAATATATCAGCCAACTCACGAAGGGCATCCCGTCTTTCTTCAGGATTTCTTGATCTTCTATATTTATTGATAGCATGATGGAGTTTTTTCTGGGTCTCCTCGTCCTTTATAGGTAAAGGCGCGCTTATTAATCCATCTAGTCCATATTCGATCGTCATTAAAATATGGCCGTCTTCGCTTAATTCATAACCATCTTTATAATTTCGCAAAATATCATTTATTCTATTTCTATAATCAATCCTTGCTGGAGTTTTATCAAATTTTTGAAAATCATGAGCTCCACAGTCATTATAAGAATGATACCGTCCATCAGATGGAAGAGAAACACAGTCATAAAGAAATTCTATCACATCAAATAGATCATCTTCGGAATAAGAATCAATTTTTTCTTCTATTGGCCACAAATCTTCTCTGCCTATTTTAAGTAATAGTATGTAATTTATTGATACAATATCTCCTAGACTTCCATCAACATGACCCTCAATATCGTAACATGAATAGCCGAAGCACTCATAAAAGTAATAAATTTTATGTAGATTTTGATATAAATTTAAAAATAATTTTTTTAGATTCGTTAAATTAAATTTTATAGGGGAACGTTTCCCAGATCTTATTGAATAATACGGTGAGTCTCTCATATTTAATCTCTATCTAAGTGATATTTAAAATTAAATTTTTACACTAGGTATTTAATTTACGCAGTGTCATTTTTTGCATATCTTGATGTCGCTCTTTATCAAAAGCATGAACATATCTGCGAGTTGTTTCATCATTTTCATGACGATGATTAGCACGAATATGTTTAAAAGTGATTCCTGCACGATCTTGCATGGATGCTGATAAATGCCGCAACCAATGCGCGGAAAATTTCCCAAGCTTTTTAACTTTTTCTGGTTTGTCTTTAAATTTTTTTGTCGTTTCCAAAGCTAATTTTTTTAATATTTTATTAATTTGTCGTGTTGTAATCGCATTTTTTTCTGATGCTAATGATGCTATTAATGGAGTGGATTCATCCATTGATGGAAATGGTGGCTTTTTAAGATACGCACGATAGTTAATAATCGCCCTTAATAATTCATCGCAGACTGGAACAATCCCAGCCTTATCACCCTTCCCTACTACATAAAACCACCAGTTATTTTCTATTTGACGAAATGATCCCCATGTATGAGTTGCTAATTCGTGTATCCGCAAACCTAAAAAATATAAAATATTCACTAAAAACTTTAAGCGCTCTTTTTCCTGCTTTTCTACTACTTCTTTTTCAGGAAGATTATCCAATGTATCAAGCATGGCATGCCATTCTTCAATATCAAGCATGCGTTCTTGTAAAGATAACGGCGCAGGTGATGTAATTTTTCGGGCATTTCGTTTTCGTATTAAGCTCAAGGGATTAAAGCTCAGATAGCGTGCATCCACTAAATAATTAAATAAGGAATCAATACAACTTATCGCGGTCAACTTTGTTGTAGCACTTAAACCACCAACAAAAGGCCGCCAACCTGGCTCCCCTCTTTTGCGTCCGCCGCCTTGGTCTTTCATGCACCAAATGTGCTTAGGTTCTGGATTATCTAAGAACAAAAAATACCGTTCAAAATCATCTCGATCTAAACTCGACAAGGGTTTTTTGCATTGATAGACAGACCAAAGCAGCAAGCGCTCTGCTTCTTTTTGATAAGTCCGGTAAGTGGTTGCTTTGTGACGGTATTCATTTAACCAACAGTGAATTGCTTCATAATCATTGTTGGCATGAATTTGGCAGCGATTGGATTGGTCTCGATTTGTTTGGTCTCGATTTGTTCCGTATTTACCACTTAACTGCAATTTATTTAATGAAACAGGCAGCTCTTCAAATGCAGGGAATATAATCTCATTTGATTCGTTATTATTCATGTTCGTTTTTCACATATTGCTCAAATTTTTTGAAGGTAGATTTGAAATCGAGTGATTTTTCACAAAAATTGTTTACGGAAGAATCAATTTTGTTCTTGAACTCTGATAAGCAGTCTAGAATAAACAGGCTAGAATCCCATTTTGGCATCTCTTTTAATTCTGACCACATGTTGTTGGTCACTTGAAAATTTTTCTCTATAAGATTCCAATAATTCTTTCCTTGGTTCAACTGTTTTAAAAGACCCTCTTGTTCTTTGATTAACGCGCTTAATTGCGTTTTTAGTTTAACGATCTCTAAATCTTTGGCTGCGTTTGTTGATTTTAAACTATGCGCATCCTGCTCCAATATCTGACACTTCGTTTTATAAGCATCCATCTCTTGCATATGGCGAATACGCTGGTCTTCATTGTAAATTTTTAACTCATCAAGTAATTTTTGCGAAGCAATTTCTTGAGCATGTGCTTTTTCAACCAGAAGATTGATTTCGTTTTGATGTGATTTAGCAGCTTCTTCTTGCTGCTTTAGGGTAATGCGTTGCAAATCCATAAAACGCTCATCAAGCCCCCTATGTCGTTCTTGTAACAGTGCGTGATCAAGTTGAATTTTTTTCCAATCAAGCTGCTGGATTTCATTTCTTGCTTGTAAGGCATAAATTTCTTCTTGCTGCTTCTGGCATTTATGCGCTAACTGTTCGCGTTCATTTATTTCTGCGAGGACTTTTTCTTCGGCAATGCTTACTGCTCGCACCGCCTCTTCTTTTATAGTTAGAATTTCAGCATCGGTTTCTTCGCGGATTTGTTGCCAAACGCGCTTTACGGCCATTTGTACCGGATCCGGTGGAGTAGATGAGCTCCCCACACTTGAAGTATGTACCAATTGGTTGCGCCAGTTGTGTAAATATTTTCCGATCGTAGTGTTGCTGCCGGTGCCACCTAAAAATGAGCGCACACGATCGATGGTTGGATTTTCGCCTTTTGCCTGTATTGTTTCTGCCGCTTCTACAACTTTTTCAAAAGTGATCCCCAATCGATTCATGCTTCATGCTCCCATAGTTGCTTAAATTTATTTTTTCTTTGTTTTGAGAAGCATATACGATAAAATGTGTCACATGCAATGGGTATTATTTATGTTTAAATATCAACCATGACTGAATATGACCATTATCAGAACTCGCCGAACTGAAAGATGCGCCTACAGTTTTGTGAGTTTTAGGTCCCCAGTGGAGGAACCCCCAAAAGTGTCGAATCTGTAATTCGGAGCAAT
>CAZTDR010000112.1:0-5521 GCA_964612855.1 uncultured Coxiellaceae bacterium | reverse complement strand
CGTGCCCGTGCTGCATATCTCGCTGAGGCCGCCGGGCATGGCACGCCATGCCCCTACAAGTGTCGTTTAATTTCTTCCTTTTCTATTTATTCAACAACGCCGAACAAGCCGCGGGACGACGATTGAGAATTTTTGTCGTGTACGGAGGTAACTATACTCCTTTCTACTTCTGATGCACCTGGTTGTTGTTTGAAAAAATCGGTAAGAGGTGCTGTAGATAGGCTTTGAGTAGAAGAATCTTTTTTCCGTGCTGCATCGAGAGCGCCCACTTGAGCTTGGTTAAATGCTTTAAGTTTATGATAAATAACTTTTTCCTCCATTGCAGCTAGGCCTTTATTAAGAAAGTGCATTGCCTTTTCATAAAAACGAGTTTGTATGACTTTATCAGAAGTCGTGCTGGCCATTTCTAAATAAGTAGCACCTAAATAAGAAGCATTTTCTCCTTTTAATACCGCAGGAAATAACGCATTAGGCATTTTATCAAAGGCATTTTCAATCTCGTTAAACCAAGTAAATGCTTCTTGATATTTTTTTGTTTCAAAATAAACTTTAGCCAGAAAAAATTTTGCCACTGCTTGGTCGTGAATATTGTGGCTAACCTGCGCTTTTGTGAACGCTTCAGTCGCGTAAGATAACGCTCTATCAAGCTCAGGTTTTGCTTGACGACTCATGATTACGCTTAAGTACGCCGGAACCAAATAACTGCATCCTGTATCATGGTTAGCGATCATTAAGTCATCCTTAATTTGCTCATCAGCTAACTGCTGTGATTGAAAACCAAATATTCCTCGTTCTGCAAAACAATTTCGATAGTCTTGATCACTGATTCCTTGTGGAAAAGTTTCTGCTATGTGTATACTTTCATCGAGAGCGCAAAATGCCTGCTGAGCACAGTCATGAGTATCAAAATCAAACGCCTTTTCCTCTTGTTGATCGTGATAATAGATTTTTTGGTTTAGTTCAGCTTGTAACATTTTCAATCGCCACCGTTGAGAAGGTTTTGAGGCTCTTTTGAGAATCAAATGAATGGCTTCTCTCGTCTCCACCAGCGAATTTACGCTGGTGTTTTTTAATGAACTCTTTACCAATTTGAGAAAATTTTCCACAGCAACATCGTACACTGCATCCGAAAGCGCATTTAATTCATCCAATTGGTTAAAATAATTCAACGCCTCTTTATACCGACCCGCACTGCAAGCTCCCGTAAAGAAATATTTAATAACAGATACCTTGAGAGCAGGGTTATGCTTGATAACAACAGTCCCCACTTTGATGAGATCATCATAATGATCTGAAGAAGAAGCAAATGCTTTACAAAGATCCAATACAGTATGATGTGCAAGCGTATGGGAGCCGAGCACATTCGACCCCATCAGTGTGCATAATTTTTCATACACTTCTAAAGCAGCATCCAGATGAGATTTTTTCGTGTTACTTTTTTTATCTGTAAAAGATTGATCAGCAAGCGCAGCATGTGCGCAAAACCGGTAAGCATAGGCATCACGATAAGGTTGCCAATTTACTAGTTTAGTTTGCGAATTAGCGGGCCATTTTCTTTCTAACCTCGTTGTGAATTTCTCCAAGACAACCGTTAATTGATCTAATGTCAATCCCCACGAGACATCAACCTGCCCTGGATCAGCCAATAATCTTTTAAGTGCTAAATCGCATACTGTTTTACTTGCGCTTGTTTTTCTAAGGTCATCTGCAATACTGCCGTCATATCTCAAGACTCGGATACAATCATAAATGGCATCTTTATATCTTTCTGCCTTGAGGTATGCTTTGGCACGTCCATCATAGACAGCAACATCAACCGCACCTTTTGAATGCATCTTAGCTAATTCATTGTAATCGTTTATCGCTTCATTGATATTGCCTTGCTCTAATAAAGCAGCTGCTCTGACAAAAAGAGCCGTGAATGGAATACTTTTTGAGTCTGTTGTAACTTTTTTGTCAATAAACAAATTGGCTTCCGTAATCAATTGCTGTAATTGATTGGTACGTTCCGATGGGAACGTTCTTGTAAATAATTCCGGGTGTTCTGCTAAAATACGCGCACGCTGCATAAATAGCGAGTGTAAAAACGTAGAATATTTTTGTAAGCACTCTATTTTGTCTGCATCATTTCGCGTATTAACCACTCCCAAGACAGTATTAAAAATGTAATCATAATCTTGATACGCTTCTGCATATTGTTTTTTTGTATAATAAGCGATCCCTCGCTGCATGCGAGCCCAAAGCGCTAGTGTATAACCATGCTCAACAAAACATTTACCCAGGAGTGGAAACCTATCACAAAGTTCAATCAATACTTTAAACTCAAAGATTTTTTTATCGTCTTTTTGCTGATTTTCACCGGATTTTTCCGTTTTTTCTTCTCCGACCTCTGAAATAGCTGCATCAAGTGACATAGTCGCTAGACCATTTTGAGTAAGGATATCTATCAAGTTATAAATATGGTCTGCTCGTTTTCCTTGGTCTTTGAGAGCTTGCATATTTTTTTGTGCATTTTCGTAATTTTCTTTAGCGGCTATCTTATTTTTATGTACTAAGCGTGCAACTTCTCCTTCTAATAAATCGAGCAGCGGATATTGTGCACGGATTTGTTTGGAGTAAGAATCTTGTTCCTCTGGAGAGGCGGGAAATTTTGCTAAACTGGTTGCCAAAATTAAATCTTGTGTAACCTGAAGTTGCTTTTTGAATTCTTCATAATTTTGATTTTTACTATTTTTAAGATAAGCAAGTCCTAATAAAACGTTTGCCTCTATGCTGCGGTCATGTTCTTGATAATGTGTATAAATACAAATAGCTTCTTGCAGAGCAGCAAAACTGCTATCGGCATATACATTTTCAAACAGCTTAGTTTGTCCTCTCAGTAAATTGTAATGTGCGACACGTAGATCAGATACCTTGTTTCCAGGGGTAAAATTATTGATATCGACATAATAGGGGACACAAAAATTACGATAAGAGGCTGCAGATACAGAAGAAGATGACGGGCCAATGGCATTAATCGCTGCTGGTAAGTTGCCTGTGAGTAAATCAATCTGTGCGCTATAGCAGTAATAATCAAATAACATTTTTTCTCGAACGCTATTATAATTATCCAATAGGCGTGATGTGATACTACCAATACGCAAGGAGTCCAACTGCCTCCTTGCCTGATCAAACTGACCATCAATAATGTGCCCCTGAATTTTGTCAAATCGCTGTCTTATATCTGTTAAATTTTGTTCCCTCTGTCTGCGTTCCTCCATTGCAGCGTTTCTACGGCTTTCCAACGCTAGATGTTGAGCTTGCAATCTTTCATATTCAGCTACCTGTGCTTGCTGGTCATTAGCAACTTTCGCGTCCATTATCGCTGTATCGCGATTACGAAGAGCTCCTCTGAGAGCTACCAATTGACCATTCAGGTTCTGTATGGCACTCTCTTTTTCTTTTAGCTCTCGCTCCAACTCTTTTGTTCTTTCTGCTGTGCTTTGTTCTTTTTCAACGAGCCCCTTTTCACGCGCTGTTAAAAAAGCAAGCGCTTTTTCGCGAATATCATTATCGGACGCAATATCTAACTTACCATCGATAAGAGGTATTTTTATACGATCAAATGGAGACGTAAAATGAGTAAAATATTGCGGGTTCAAATGCTTTTCTTTTTGCACAGCAAACATCCCATCTATTGCTTCTCTACTCACCGTGTGTACGATGAATTCTGGATGGTCTTTTTTATACTCTACTCCCAATTTGACGGGATCGCACATAATGATGTTAAGCACAGGACATATAATGTCGTGGCTAGCACCTTGAAGCTCTTTCTCACCTGCCTCTTTAATCTTTTTTTGTTCTTCTATTGCAATTTGTCTACCATGAGTCATGTTGTCTTACCTCGTTTTGGCGTTATTGTATAAATCAAATAAGGGCCGCGTCGTGTGCACCGTAACCATGGCTTCTAATTCACTAACTTCGCTCTCATTTACTATCTGTACAGCCTCATTCAAATAACGCAACAGCTGTCTGGAGGCCGCCTCTCTCGCACGTCGTTTGGTTTCACCACGTCCCGTAGCATAGTTAGCTTTTTTAAACATTAAGCTGCATTCAAATATTGGCAGCTCGGCTTGTGTACTACTATTCATATAGCTTCTATACACCCCCTGCAATTCATCGCCTTGCTTATAAATACTATGCATTTTGTAGAATTCTAATAAGGTTGAGGTAGGGTTACCATCTGTATCAGGAGGAACTTTAATCAGAAAATCCTTATACCATCTTATTTTTAGATTAAGTAAGGCCTTTTTTGCTGACTCTTCTTTACAATTTTTTATGAGTGCGTTTCTTTGATTAGTCCACTCTTCATTTCCTTTAATTTCAGGTGGTAATGCACAATCAGCAGTTGCGATTGGCCTATCTTCTAGCATGACACTGACTTTATATTTATGAGAAACCGGATCTTCTTCTGATTTAAAAATACTGCCTGATGATTGATCCTGAGGATAATATTTTTTGAAAAGCGTTGTAAGTTTTTCCACCGCCAAACCAGGCTTCACATCCACTTTTACCGGTGATATACCGCAGTGTTTAAGCATATCCACTGCCATTTTAAGTGTCATTTTAACCGCAATTGGAGACTGGAGGCCTTGTAATGGCCGTGTATCTGCTCCTATAGCGTCTCCCTTATTCTGTTGATTCGCTTCTGCAGCCCCTACGCTCGTCTGTGGCATAGGCGGTGCTGAACCTGCACTTATTGTGAGTGAATAAGCACTGCTAAAATTATCACTAGTGCGCGAAAAAAAATTACTCGGTATAGACGTAGCAGAGTCACTACGAGTCGATGAATCAGAAAAAGAAGTGCTAGGAAGAGGAGGAGTAACAACAACCTGTAATGGTTTTAATGATTGCTGGATAGCATGCGTTGAATCATCAGGAGAAAACGGCAATCGCACTCGGTGAGGCGTGTAGTCTAGAGGGCGCTCATCAGGCAAATGTGCCATTGTTTGCTGTTGAGATGCGCTGTTATTTTTTTTTGTATTTTTAGGGGAATTTTGTGATGACAGTGCACTCTCTAATTGAGAGATAAGTGCGTTGATAGGTTCAAATGTCTGATCGAAAATCTCACCTACTCCATTTAGGTCAAGCTTCATCTCAGAGTCTTTATGATACTTAGCAATTTTTTCTTTTATTGCATTACGGTCCTGTTCTTGCAATTCACTCACCGTTTTTTCTGTTATTTCGCCATTATTAAGATACTTAAAAATAAGTTTTAAATCGTCTACAAGCGGAGCCACTAAAGATGCTTTAGCAGCAAAACTTCTATTTCCTCGTAAAGCTCCTTGAAATTTGTCATAGCAATCGTGAATGAGCTGAGTATATTCCATAAAAAATCTCCCTATTTTATAAGTTATTAAAAACTTTCAAAATCATATTACGCAAACCTTAAGGAAAAATTAAATTTCGCAAGCCTTTATTTCTCCGCTTTGTACACGACAAAAATCATGAACCGCCCTCTATTTTTGACAAATAAGGCTGC
>CAZTDR010000111.1:0-5599 GCA_964612855.1 uncultured Coxiellaceae bacterium | reverse complement strand
GGGTAACCTTACTTTTTTCAAGTAGTAAGTGTCAGATTAAGTCAAAACTATTCCATATAAGGATCCTGGTTCCTAATTGTCCTAAAGCAATTCCTCGCATTATTCTATCTTCATCTGAGCTGTTATTTTTCTCTTCAAGTTCTGTTTTTGCTTTAACATGAAGAAAGCACTTTGCAGCCTTGGCAATATCTTTATCTACGCCCCATCCAAATTGGTAGGCCAAACCGAGTAAAATGTCTTCTCTTAAGGTGTGTCCCGTCTCATCGATGTCGGAAGTATTTTTTATTATTTCTTGAATTAAATTCCTTAACGGGTATAGCTCATCTGAGTGCATGAACATCTGGGCTCTGTCATTAGGTATGAAAAGTTCTGAGTATTCTGAGTATAGATAGTGGGTAGCACCTTCACGACATGGCATGATTCGGTCGCATAATGCATAAAAAGATTGATAGTTTTGTTCCGCGCTTACACTTCGAAACTTGTGGATCAGTTCGGTAATATGGAATTTAGTGGCTGTACGAAATCCAGTTATCGCGTTTGTGATTTCTGCTAAGGTTTCTTCTTTATATTCACGTGATTGCATCAAAACCTCGTTTAATTTTTTAGTATACTCAAATAGTAGTATACTGGTCATTATTTTTCCATTTTTAGGTTCAGAATTTGAAGCAGATCATCTAATTTCAAAATATGTTTCTTAGCGTTGATTCAGAAGAATAAGTAATAACCTTAGGTTATTAAACCTATTGCATAAAAAAATGCGGTGCGACTTTGGTGCGACTGAGTAGTGCATTGTTATGCTAAACTCTGCATTTTAAGCTAATTGTAACGATCGCCTGTTGCGGATAATTTATATTAATCAATTACTTAGAATGCTGTAATCTTCGAGTCATTAACTTTTAACCTGTTGGTCCTGCGTTCGAATCGCAGACGACCCATACCAAATGCTCCATAAAGTAAATCAAAAGGCCTATTTCCCACTTTAAAAGCACTTCGGCTCTCTGCAGCGTTATCTTTCAAAATCATTTAGAATATCCTCATGCGCATACTCATTATTGAAGATGAAATTAAAACAGCTAATTACCTTTCTGATGGTTTAAAAGGAAGTGGTTATATTGTCAATATTGCGCACGATGGAAAAGAGGGTTTATTTCTTGCCAGTGAATATGATTATGACCTTGTTATTCTTGACGTGATGCTTCCTAAATTAGATGGCTGGTCAGTGATTATAGAATTACGTCGCTTGCATCCTGAAATACGTGTTTTATTTTTGACCGCCCGTGATGCCGTTAAAGATAGAGTAAAAGGGTTTGAGTTAGGAGCTGATGATTACCTAATTAAGCCTTTTGCTTTTTCTGAATTATTAGGGCGAGTAAAAGCTTTATTGAGACGCCGCGTTAGTCAAAAGACAGATAGAATTCAAATTGCTGATCTTGAAATCGAATTAATCAAACATAAGGTAAGTCGTGGTGGTAAGGCTATAGATTTAACTTCGCAAGAATTTACTTTGTTAGTATTTTTAGCAGAACATCCAGGAGAAGTACTGTCACGTACCTTAATTGCAGAATCAGTTTGGGATATTAATTTTAATACAGAAACAAATGTTGTTGATGTGGCGGTTCGCCGTTTGCGTCAAAAAATTGATTTTGACTTTGAAAAAAAGCTAATTCATACAGTGCGGGGAAGAGGATATGTTCTTGAAGAACGTTAAGAAACTATTCTCGAAGGCTGCCTCTATCTCAATCCAGCTCACCTTTTTTTATAGCTTATCAACATTTATATTGATAACTATTATTTCATTATTTTTTTATTTAAGTATGGTCAATATCTTATGTAATGCAGATTATCAATTTTTGTCAGACGAAATTGATATTGTTCAAAATATTTTAGAAAGTAAGCCCGATAATCTTCTCGCATTAAAACAGGAAATAAATGATATTCCATATTCATCGAATAATTCTGTTTATCATTATTATATTCGTGTTATTGATCACAATAGAAAAGTTGTCTCTGAAACACAGCATATGAATAAGCTTATCAAGCATAATGCCTTTTTTACCAATGAAAAAGCATCATTTGCAAAGCAAAGTCAATGGTGGCGAGCAAGTGATGGCAGTTATTACCTTCTTATGCAGTCATCTGTTAAAGTTGGAAAAGAAAATCAATTATGGGCTATTCAAATAGCCTTGGATGTATCCTATCAAAAATCTGTAATAAATAAATATCGTAAAAACGGGATAATTGTCTTATTTGTTGGAGCACTTTTTTCAATTTTAATTGGTTACTTAATATCACGGCGTGGCATGCGTCGCTTGTTCGAGCTGACTAATATTACAAAAAAAATTACTGCTAATGCCTTACAAAAACGAATTGACCCCGAGTTTTGGCCAAAAGAACTAAATGAGTTAGCAGCAGCCTATAATCAAATGCTAGATCGTATTGAGAAATCTGTTTCTCGTTTAACTAAATTTTCAGATGATCTTGCGCATGAATTACGCATCCCCCTCACTAATCTCATGGGTGAAACAGAGGTGGCGCTTTCCCAAAATTATTCGATAGAAGATTATAAGCGCGTAATGGAGTCAAATCTTGAAGAGCTAAATCGCATATACCAAATCGTAGAAAACCTTTTATTTTTGGCGCGCGCAGAAAATCCACAGATTGATATCCAAAAAGAAGTGTTGAATCTTGCCAATGAAATTAATGTAATGTGTCGCTATTACCAAGCTATTGCTGATGAAAAAAATATTCAATTATCTTGTGAAGGTGAGGCAACAGCGCAAGTGAACTTGATTATGTTTCGCCGAATGATAGGCAATATTTTATCTAACGCTTTAAAATATTCTCCTGATGGCGGTAAGGTTGTTTTTACAATTAAAGAAATAGATGATCAAGCTATCCAAATTGTATTGACAGATACAGGAATTGGGATTGCAAAAAAAGACTTACCCAATATATTTAATCGATTTTATCGAGTCGATACAGCTAGAACGCAATCCACTTATGGAACTGGTCTTGGACTTGCAATAGTGAAGTCCATTGTAGATTTGCATCATGGAAAGATATGGGCTAGTAGCTTTATAGGTAAAGGAACTGAAATAATTATTACCCTTCCAAAATGACAATTTTGTCATCTGATTTTCATCTTTCTGTTCTAGTTACGATCGTATAATTCCTCTATAAACTTAATTAGAGGAGTTGGCATATCATGTCCAAGAAAATTTTAAATAATATTGCTGGCGGTATTGTGGGTTTTTTTGCTGGGCTTTTTGTAGGGCCCCTTGCAGCTGTAGGGAAGCTATTTTCTTTAGCTGAAGAGGAATCAATTGGTCATGATTTGCGAAAAAATGCCGGTAGTCATCCATCAGGCATAATAATTAGTATACCTCTGTTCTTTGCTGGTGGTCTAATATATGGACCAATTAGAGGAGCAATCTTAGGAGTAAAGGAAGGGTTAAATAGAGACATGTTGAAAAATCTCTCTCAAGAAATGTTTACTTACGATCCTTTTTATGACGATATTGTCACACCAGAAGTAGCTAATAAAATTCCAGAGAGGAGTCTAATTAGCTATAGAACTTTTCGTCGGGCTGGATTGCTAAACACAGCACAGAATATACCTGAAAAAGATAAGTTAGTTTCTTTAGTGATTCCTATTGTAAAGAATAATAAGCCATCTTCTAAATCTTTTTGCGAAGTAAAGTCAGTGGTAAACCAGTCTGGTGCAAGTGACAATCGAAGGTTTACACTTTAAGTATTGAGATTGTAATTTTAGAGCATGCTTCAAATCCTACGCGACCTTTACGCGACTGAGTAGTACACTGTCCTGCATTGTTATGCAATTGCAACGGGCGTTGTCCAGTATTAATTGTTTAATAATCAAAAACTTAGCTACTACGAAACGCTTCGTAATCAGTAGATCGCGGATTCGATTTTTGTCGTCGACACTAATAACCATTCGGTAGGTTGCTTCTTAATAGCTAAGGCTTCATGGGGCACTACAAAATAATAAGTAGCGACGGATAAATCCACACATGGCGGAAATGTCCAATGGATTTGGCACGTAAGATAATTGTAATTTTTTTTAATGCTATTTTTCTGCGTAAGCATTCCGCCAAATTTTTAATTATCCACAATTTTTTTCTGAATTTGCTAAATTAATGGGGCGCGAGAACTTATCCTATGACACCGATTCTTACACTCACTTTTTGGCTATTTTACGCGCCTGACGGGTTGAATTTGTTGTTTCTTCAGGGCGATTTTTATAAGAAATGCCTTTAAGGCTTTCTTAAGCAATCCAATCTATACTTTTAAGTATAAACCGCATAAGGAGAATATGATATGAATAGTTACGCACCTACGCAGAAAGAAATGGAAACACAAGAAAATCTGCTAAAAAAGGCAGCGGAAGAGTTAAAAAATACAGTTAACAGTTTTAGTGTGAATGTGACTGATCCTGTATTATACGAATTTATTAAATTAATAGACTTTATTGCTCTCGAATCTAAGAATAACTCGGATAAAAACGAAATAGATACTCTTATTCAGTTTGCTAACTCAGCTACACTCAAGCTCAAAGAACCTGATAATAAAGCTAATAATGATAACTATGACGAGCTGGAAAAAAGATTTTTAAACATGGCTAAAGGAAAGCCTAAAAACTATTCACCGATGATGTACAATGTGGTTCAAGCCGGTATTTGTATAGCAAGCATAGTCTCGATGATTGCTCTAATAGCTGCTACCGTGACTGCTGTTGTAATGGTTTCTGCTGCTCTTGCGCCTTCTTTTGTTGGCAGCTTCTTTGCATCAGCGACCATAGTTATTGCTGGAGTTGCACTATATGAGGCAGTAAACAAGTTATTTACCCGCATGGATGAAAAAGCAGGTTCTTACTTTAGATCCCAGCGTGCATATAAAGAATTTAACGATAAAGTAAACAATTCATTTGGGAATGAGAATGTTTCTCTTTTTTCTTCTTCCAGAAAAACAGAAAAAAATAAAGAGAATAACAATAATAATCAGGTAATACCAAAACCATAGGCAAAAAGTGTTGACAGGGGAGCAAATCCGCGTAAAAACAGCGAAGAATTTAAAAGACTACGTGCAAAAACTCATTGTTGTTATTATCTGTAAGACACATGGGGGCATCAAGGAGCTTGTACAATAAATTTGGATCAGATGGTTCAATCACCGTATCATAAGATTCATGAGGCTTAAGTAAGTGCCGTTCACCTAAAGTTAATTGGTATTACGATCGAAAACGCCCTTTGATGAAAGTAGTCCGAGTCTTGGCTGCTCACCAGGCACTAAATAATTTTATATAGGCATATTTCTCACAAAATGATACTCCATTGATTGCATCCAACTATTTCCACATAAGCTAGTATGCGTCCATGTCAACGGATTGACTAGGTTAGTGAATGGATTCTGCAACCACTCCTCGTTTTGTATGAATGCACGGATGCAGACACTCACAAGGATCGTTTTTCTGGGTATCAGAAAGCAGGGCAGTTTATAGCTGTTCTGCTTTTTTTATGCTCTGTGCACGACAAAAATTCTCAATCGTCGTCCCGCGGCTTGTTCGGCGTTGTTGAATAAA
>CAZTDR010000110.1:0-5600 GCA_964612855.1 uncultured Coxiellaceae bacterium | reverse complement strand
ATCAGCTTGCTGCAATTTCATGATTTTAAAAAAATGTAGTTCTGAAGACGTTTACCCTTTGGGAAGGCTTAATTTTATTTGCTTCAACATGAAGGGGAAGATGTATTTAATAGAATGGATACATAAATTCTCCTAATATCATTAGAATTAAGAAGGGCTTAAAAGGGAATCAATAATTTTTAAAATGCATGGATCAGCAATGGGTGATTTTGTTTTTGGATTTTCGAATACTTTAAATATAGTAGAAGAGCATCCTGTAACAGGATGGGTTCCCATCAGAAAAGCAGTAAAATTCTCTTTATGGCAATTAGTAAAAATATTTAAGATATTAACTTCATTAATAATAGATAATTTGCTAAGTTCAGCTAAGATCAAAGATGAATAAGAAACATACTCAGATAAAAGTGTTGAAATTTTTTGAGATAAACACTTAAAAGCATCCAATTTTCTAATAATCTTTGCTAGATCTAAAGCATGATCGGGATTGCCGATAAGAAGTGGTGAATATTGTCGTAGTAGATCATTTGAATCAAACAAAGCATGATCGGAACAGCGACTATCTAATTTTGCAAGCAAGATAAAAGCTTCATATAGCTTCGGTGCATGCGGTGGATTTTCTCTGATGGCGCTTAACAAGTTGCTGTAGTTTAAACCTGCTTGCTTCATTTTTTCTTCATAGATGGAAAAGTCTATCTTTTCTTCGTCACTAGAAGCATCATCCACTCTTTTTCGCTTTTTATCGCCAGAATGCATTAGCATTTCCTCCTTAGAGATTAAACACAATAAAGTGTTTGTTCGTCTTGTTGCAATTTCTGCGTGCTTTCATTATTAGCCATGGTTTGGCAAGGTGAGATAGGAGAATATAATGTCCCCAGCCCAGGGGTGCCAAATAATCTCCTTGCTGAGGCAGGGGTTTTTATTTGGGCCTTGGGTGGTAGTGATTTCGCTTCATCCTCTTTATTTGGTTGATCTGGTGTAAGAACAGGCTTGCCTTCTTCAATTAATGATGTGGCGTTTGTTTTGTATTTAGATTGAGCAGCTTTTTCTGATGGCGAAATTTGAGAAGTTCTTTTCTCAGACTTAGCTTTTTGGATGTTCTCTAGTGTTTTTTTGCTTTCAGCTAAATTAAGATGATCGCGTGTTAAAATTTTTAATTGCGTTTTAATAGCCATCCGACATTCTTTTTCGGCTTCATCGAGTCGTCCAAGCATGAATAATGTTTGACTTAATTTTTGCCTAGTTCTAGCTAAGTCAGGATGGTCTTGGCCTAATGCTGATCTGATGTTAATGGCCATATTAAAAGCCTCTTCAGCTTGACTGAAATAATGGCGAGCTTGTTCATTATCTTTCTCTTCTTTTCCTAATAAATAATATACCCCACCATAAGCATGCTGCAATAAGCTATCGACCCGTTGTATATTTTCTTGCGGAAATTGTTTGTTAGCGGATAAAGCTACGCGTAATTGAGTTGCTTCTTCAAGTGCTTGCTTCGATTTTCCTAATTGATTTTGATACTTATGAATATAACTTAAAGTGATATAAGCACCGATTAATTCACATCTAGCAATATAATTAGGTACATTAGATAATAATCCTATGGCGTGCTCGCAAGATACTTGTAATAAACCTAATGATTCTGGTGAAAACTCACTTTTCGATTTAGCCAGCAAATAATCATTAGTGACAACGTATAATATTGCTCCAGGATCTTTTGGATTTAACTCAAGAGCTTTTTGATAATAAAATCTTGATTTTTCATAATTTCTAACTTCATTAAGATAGTAAGAGCCTAATTTCTTTAATATAGCTATATATTTATCTTTACAATTGACTTTTACATATTCAAGTAGCGTATTATCCTTATTAATTAAATCAAGGAGGAATACTGCGTCCAATAAATTCTGAGAATCACTTCGTTTGCTATAATAGTCATATTGAAAAATTTTCCCAATCACTTCGATAGCGGTAACAAGGCCGTTTTTAATAAGATTTAGTAAATTCGAATAATGTAATTTTATTGCAACTTGGACCTGCTTGTGGATGCTATACGTACCATTGTCGTTTTTAGAAAGAATACCCGCCTTAAACAATAACTGAATAATTTTATCAGATAGATTATTTTGACAATGTTGTTCTAAAAGCCATCCTTTAAGTAGCGTTTCAGATATATTGATATTATTCAAATAAATAAGAAATATGAAAAATTTATCTAATAATTCTTTGTTTATATTGGAGGCTGATAAGTCTTTTTGAATACATTGAATTGCAATTTCAATCACTTTGATTAATTGTTGGTTATCTATCCCGGTCGTTTTATGCTCACTTGCTCTTAGAGCTTCTGAGTAATCTGCAACAGATATTTGTCCACTAAAGCCTGTTAAGCAAGTAATAGCTTGATGTAATACCAGTGGATGACGGTCCAATTGTTTTGCAAGTTGTTGTCCGTTTTCTTGGTCAACTTTTCTTTCGCGCATTAACTGTGTCGCTTCTTCATCAGTAAAGTTACCAACCTGCATTCTTTTTACTAGACTTTCGTTTTTTAAAACATCAACCAAGCTTGCATTGTCAGGTTGTTCTGAAATTAAGATAATGTGTTTTCTACCACCCACTTTTTCTAGTAAATGTTTAATTTCTTTTAAACCATCTCCTTTATCTGCATTGTCATATATAATTAAAAAATTAGTCAGGTTGACCAATTTATCGATAATAGCTTCCATTAATTTATTAAATTCTAATTCTTTGCTAACATTTAATTGGGCAGCTAGTTGTACATACATTTCATCTTTGCCGTGCTCACAATCTACCCACCAAATTAAATCGTAAAGTTCACGGTGCGAATTAGCATAAGATCTTACAAGTTCAGTTTTTCCATTTCCTTTATTACCATAAACTAATACTAATGAATTCGAAGTGATAAATGAATGATGAGAGATTCGCCCAAATAAATGAGAGTATAGCTCAGTAGTCATCTGTTTTCGCGCTACAATGACTTGGCTAGGGTTAGAAAGATTTTCAATGAGTCCAAATTTAATTTTTTTGTATTGATGAAGCCAAACACGTGAAATAGTTGTTTCTTCCTTGGGGTCTAACGTTAAAATTTTGGTCTGTTTACTTTTTTCTAGCGTGACTAAATGTTCAGGGTATAATTTTAAAGCGCAGACTAGTATTGCTGCTTGCACCCCTCTTATATAATCACCGACGATAGCATTATAAGTAAAATTAACCGCGTTGCCATTGACTAAGAGGTATACGTTCCTGAGTGTAGCTCCATTCTCAAATTGGTATAAAGAGTATCGACCACGTTGATCTTTGTACCGTGCATCAGGCATACCATCAAGGTTAAATTCATCGTCGGCAGACGTACAAGATGAAATGACGACATTATCATTCGCTAATTTAGTCAAATCGCTTACTGATAGTGATTTATTACCTGTTGCACAAAATATAAGACTTGATTCTCGTAAGATAGTATCCTTATCACAAACATCAAAATCTAAGGAATTGGCATAAAGAAGTACCGTAGGGTCTCGGTCATAGACTAATACCCTTATATGTTTTCCTCGTACATGCTCCGCAATACTGCTGCCAATTTTGCCAAAACCAATAACACCAATAGTCGTAAAGTCTTCTAGTCGTTTATTCAAGTATTTTCTTGCGAGTGACTCAGTGGCGCTTACAATCGATTTGCCGATATTATAATCTTCCGTTCGTTTTGTTAAACTTCGAGCAACGGAGTAGATTGGATATATAGAGCTAGCTATGGTGTTTTGATATTTTTGATGGCCGTTCTCTGTATCTTCCACAACTCCTAGTAATTTTCTCTGAATAGTTTTATTAGAAGAAAGCTCCTCTAGACAAGGAGCGAAATAGCCTCCAATATCAATAATAATACATTTTTCACCATCAGCGACACAATCATGAATGACTCGCGTTGCCTCGCCTTTATTTTTGAGTTTATCACGGTCAGTATCAATAATTTTATATTCTTTATCGAATAATTGCTGAATATCAGGATTTTTAGTGGATGATTTTAATATAATTCCACCAATACTAAAATTATAAGCTGGATCATTTAAAAACTTAAGAAAATCTGGTGAAGTGGGCAACGTGTGACCTACTACAATAAACTTGATTGTACACGGTAATAAATTGTGTTTGAAGACCCTTACAATTTCAGTAAAAAACTTCTCATGTTTATCATCATAGGCAAACCTTTGCATGTGCTATTCCTTATAACAAACTACAGGTTGATGAATATTTCGCCTTACTCTCCTTAGATAAAAATATTTCTATTGTTTAATATATTCTTGTGTGTATCCACCGACTTGGCGTGCCCACAATTTTTGAATATCTTAAGCTTAAGGAAAGAAGGCAATACCAACATTCCTCATTTCAAAAATTCAAGATAAGCAATCATACAGATTGAAATTCTATTAAGCAAATCCATTTAAAAAGCGAGAGCTGGATTCAAGGTACCAGAAGCTATTTCTTTACGAGACAAGTTTAAACACTCTGTTTACCAAAAAATCAAATTTACAGGAGAATACTCAAGCAATGAAAAATAAGATTTTATCGCATGGCCAAAAAATCTGCGGCCGAATACGCGGGTATTTTTGATATTTGTCAGCGTCTTCAGATTATTACAGAATCTTATTATTTAAAGGGCAGAGAATTGTAAACTAGAATCGTTGCCATGCTGACTAAGATGGCTAAAGAAAAAGATTAGCTTTTCCCGCAAAGAAAAGACGGGCGCGGGCTCGGCCACGAAACAGAAAACAGAGGGTCAGGCCTAAGGCCTGACTCCATTGCCCTTGTTTAGTAAACCCGCTATCAGCCCAACAATTCGCAACCACAAGGGAAGTGACACAGCTCTGACGCACCAGCGCCACCATCATAGCCAATTATTTGCTCTCCAACCCAATGGTTCAATTTTTCTTCTTCACTAAGCAATTTTCCCATTCAAATAAGCGATTTTTTACAGCATCACAGGCAAGGTATTTATTACCGCATTATTGATGAATATATTTATTTTTATTTGCGATGGATTGAACCAGAAAAAAAGGTATTCTTAAATCGCAGCTCAGGGAATGACTATTGGATACATACGTTAAATACTCCTGCTTATTATGCATGGATGGGATATTCTTTTGAATCAGTTTGCTACAAGCACATTGCGCAAATACAAAAATCTCTGAAAATATCAAATAATGCTAAAGCAGGAACATGGCGGTTTAGTCCAAAAGTTGGTAGTAAAGAAAAAGGAGCCCAAAGTGATTTGCTATTTGACAGAAGCGATGATGTTGTCACTGTATGTGAAATAAAATGCACTGATAAGCCATTTTTAATTGACAAAAAGTATTATGAGGGTTAATGAATAAAACATCTGCATATCAAAAAATATCAAAAACATCTAAACAAATCTTTATTGCTTTTATTTCTGCTAACGGTCTTAAAAAGAATGTATACTCAGATTGCGTTTCTAAAGTTGTAATTCTGGAAGATCTATTTAACTAAATTTACTGGGCTAAATGTAAAATATTATATTTACTTAAATTCCACTGATTAGCGCATAATTTGGCTATTAATTAGCCAGCTAGATG
>CAZTDR010000109.1:0-5718 GCA_964612855.1 uncultured Coxiellaceae bacterium | reverse complement strand
GTAAAATCAAATAAAAATGACATACGAGATGCGGAAGCAATATGTGAAGCATTAATCGGATAAAAAAAAGCATCTAAACCAGATTTATACCTGAGATTAACTATAATTTTGCCTCCATTTTTATTTTTAAATCTTCCATTTCCTCTGTCAAACTTTCTGCTTTACCTTTAGATAAGATTTTTTTGGCTATCTTGAAAATTTTAGTTTCTTCTTCCTCTACATGATGTTCAACAATTGCTTTTAATTCTCCAAAAGCAATATACCAATTTGGAGTATTTTGTTCTAAATCTAATACCTTTCTCATCGATTTTTTAATAGCTTTATGTTCTTCTTTTGCGTACGTTATTTCTTTTTTAGCTTTTGCCATTTTAGCCAATGATTTGTAAAAAGTTGCTTGTTCTGTTTCTGCATGCAAAGTTAACTCTTTTACGATGTCTTCCAAGATGCTCATGTTCTTGGTTGACTCTGGAGAAGCTGTAATTTGTTCTAATAAATTGCTAACTTTTCGATGATCTTTTTTTAAATAAGTAAATATATTCATTTTCTATTCCTTCTATTTTTTTATAAAATAACTTTATTTTATAATTTATCGTTATGATATTGAGTAAAATTACTATAAAAGCAGGGGATTTCTATGTATCCACTTTCAATTTGATATAGACTTTGGGAGATAAATGCTTTTCTCATAAAATGGCAAATTACATTTAATAAAGCGACATGAAGATTATGGAAAAGATAGGCGAGAAACTAGGCGTAGTTGAGGTTGGTGTTCGATGTGATCAACGAGTAGGAGCGATGATATTAAATGGCGCTGTTGCAAAAAACTCTTTTTGCTAATCTGTGCGCCCCGTTGAATTTGAGACTGATACTCATGGTTAGTAAAAAGCATAAGACGAATCAAAACCATTTAAATGAAAGCATGCTGTAGGTGAAGTGATTCTTTGGCTAGTAACATGGTATTCACGTTATGTCTTATCCTATCGTGACTTAAAAGAGATTGCAGCAGAGAGAGGTTTTTCGCTTGATCGGTCTACTATTTTTCTCTGGGTTCAAGAGTTTGCGCCTGAAATCAGTAAACGAACTAAGCCTTATTTAAAAAGCACATGCAATTCATGGAACTGTGATGAAACGTATGTAAAATAAAAGGCGTTTGGCATTATTTATATCGCGCCATTGATAAAGAAGGCGACACGTTAGATTGGATGTTAAGCCGAAACCGCAATAAAAAAGCTGCCAAACGGTTCTTCAAAAAGCTACTAGGTAATTATCACACCATTAATCCAAGGGTTATTATGTTGATAAGAGCCCAACCTTCCCACCTGCGTTCAGTGAGCTACAAGCAGCTAATGAAGCGCCAAAGAAAGCAAAGTTACGTGCTATAAAATATTTAAATAACAGCATGGAAAACGATCACAAGTCCACAAAATCTAAATTACGCTATCGCCAATGGTACCAGTCATTCTCAACTGCACGAAACACCCTGATGGTGTGGAATAGCTTCATTATTTAAAGACGGATGCTACTTTTTTTAAAAGTAAAAACCCTATTAATTATAGTTTTCTGTAGAGAAAAATATTTTTTAGGTGGAACACGTCTATCACACTCGGCTTCATTCAATTAAATAAATTTATTAATACCGATCATACGATACAAATTATTGATGTCAGAAATCCTGAAGATTATGCTCAAGAACTTATTCCTGGGACTAAAAATAGCCCAGAAGATAATTGGCAAAGTTTTTTACTTGTCAATAAAGATAAAATCAATATTCTTTATAGTTACTCGCAGCAATGCCCTTTAGCAGCCTACGCTGCTTACCATTTTACAAAAAACGGATTTCGCGTGATGATGTTGCTTAGAAAGAGCATAATCTAGCATGTGTAGTATAAATTTTTAAGCTAGCAAATCTCGGTGTAGAAGAATCGATCGAGAAAGGTTTGATTTCTTTTGAAGTGTGCGACAGCATAGCGAAGAGTAAATGTAATGTAGAGTCTGAAAAATTCTTTGTGTAAACGGCCTTCCCATTGATCAAGCTCGATGCACACCTTTTATTTTTACACAGGTCTCATCCATCTCCAAAAGGAGTCGTTGTATATCATTGCTTGGTTATTAGAAGTTCCATTAGGTTTATTAATTTTAATTTATCGCACTTATTTTAATAGAAAAGTCTTTTTACTATAAGTAGTAAATTAGCTCCTGAAATTTAGAATATGCTAAAAGATAATGCCACTTTTTGACAATACATTTTCCGCAAAATAATTGGTAGGCTGCATTATCTTTGATGGCGTATTCTATTTGACGATCTGTCAAATTAAATAATTGTTGCAGAAAATAGCTACCCAAATGAATACGCAGACGTAACATTTGACTTTAGCTCATTTATCTAATTTTAAAGCAACCAATAACAATTTTTTGATGGTTATCTGATGATGGTTTTCTTGTTTAAGAGCGTGGGTAAAAAGATTCACTAATTCATCTTGTTCCATAAGTTCAGCCATCTTAACCAATAATTCCCAACTTACTGTATCTGTAAGCTCTGCTGTCAATAACGCTTCCAGTGATTGAGGGGCATCCGTTCTCGGATCAGTAATCACTTTTAAAATTCCAGATGAAGCAGTACTAATTACATCGGCGCAGGGTGTTTGTGCTGTTGGATCTCCGCCCATCTTGATCATCGCTTGAGTAACGATTTTTAAATGTTCGGCTTCTTCTGCGCGAAACTGTCTAAAAATAGCAATTTCTTCATCCATATTCTCAAACGCGGAAAACTTTCTAATCATTGCATCGTAGAGACGGACACCCGTTCTTTCAAATGCGATTCTTTCGCCTATCTTATCAATAAAAATTTCTATATGTGCATTACCTACTTTTTCATATAGAGTTTTCAGCATACCTGCCAGTGTCCCCGGAAGAGGTACGCTGCCTATAGGATTAGCTGTCAATACACAACTTTTAAATACTTCTTCTAACATTTCGCCCTTTCCTTGTATGTCCGGTGGAATTTGCTGCGCAAAAGCAATAGTTTCTTTGCTATCGAAAGGAGACATTTGTATACCCGTCTTGTTTAAGCCCAGTTCGGTTTTATTCTCCATATTTATACTCCTTCTAGCTCTGTATTAAGCTCCGTTCCCGGCCGCCATTGATAATCTGAGGAAATAATTTCCGCTGGATTTCCCTTAGAATTTAAATGATTTCTGTATTGAATACTTTCTTCGCTTTCCTGATCAATTGAAACATAATCCGGTCCTCTTGATCGAAAATCAACTTCATTTTTTAAAACTTCACGAATAAAATTGCGTTGACTTTTAAATTCAATAAACTTTGGTAAGTTCCCATGTAAGATTTCTTCGGGATCCAACTTGAGCTTCTCTTTGTAAAAATGCGTTAAAGCATGCAATTGACCTAGTTCATAATCTAAAAAACGTCTCCAGATATCTTTTATACGCGGATTGGTTTCTTGTTCTTGGCAGCTAAGATAATTATAGACTTCCATGATTTCATGAATCAGTAATTTTTCAAATAAACTTTCTTGAGGATCCATCAGAGAGCCGTATTGAGTTACATGTTGTTCTTCAACGGAAGCAATTTCAGCATATAATTGTCTTGCAACAGGATCTGTAAACATAGGTCCTATATTCATGTAGTAGTCATGTGTTTGATATTCCGCAGCGGTTATCATTGCCGCGTGGATTTTTGTGATTAAGCTTGCCTCATTACCATTATAAGGATTTCTTAAGTCATCGATAGGAGCACGATGTTCGAGACTTGTTAATCTACCTGGAACAATATCAGTATAATTTTGTAAAATGTTATTGGAATCTTTGCCTTCTAACCTGTCCAATAAAGCAGAATAGCGATATAAATGATCAAAATCTTCTAATAGTCCAAATCGATAAGTTTGCGCTTGGTAAGGGTCTGGCTCGGTTTGAGCAACGGCTGCAGTGACCTCAATTGCAACTTGTTCATAAGCAATCGTTGTTTCAAGAGGAGAGTGATCTGCGCCAATTAACCAATTGATCATTGTTGCTTGGTGATGCTCCACACGACGAATATCAGCGAGCAAAACACGTAAGCCTTTATTGAATCTAGCAATAATATGTTTAAGCCGTAAAGCATCTATTTCTAATCCATTCATTAATATAATTCTGACGCGTGTAAAAGCATCGTCATCCAGCTTACTAATAGGCTTGCCTGCTAATTCTTTCCAAGTAAATTTTTGCTTATGTAAAGGAGTGCCTTTTTGTGTTAGAAAATCGGTAACATTCATATTCCCTCCCAATAGTTGTAAGGAAATAATATATAATTACGTGTAAAAATATATTTAGTAAAAACCCTATAAAAATCTTCTCTATACTATCTACAAGAATGAACTAGCCCCGACTTCACGGACACCTCATTAAGAGAGTAAAACTCTCTAATGATGAGGTGAAAAAATGAAAGAAAATAATGCTAAGCCCCGAAAAATTCGTCAAAAATATAGCCCGCAATTCAAAGATCAAGCCCTAGAAAGAGCAGATAAGGTAGGTGTGCGCCAAGCAGCCAAAGATCTTGGCATAGCTGAAGCCATGCTTTATTCGTGGAGAACGAAGCAAAAGCAATGCGGCACGCCGCTTGAGCATCAAAAACTTCAACAAGCTGAAATGGCTCGTCTAAAACACCCTATGCCGGGAAAGCTGCTCAAATAGGACATTAGAAAAATATCAAGTTTTTTTCAAATTCGTAGTTTAACCAACGTTATTTTTAGCCAGCTCACGCCTTCTGTTGTTTAGATAATTGTAAAATGATGGTCGACTTATGTTATAGATTTTGCAAATTTCAGCTACGGTATTTTTCTGTTCATCATATATTTCAATCATGCGATTAATCTGCCTGGTATCAAGCAATGGCGGCCTGCTACCCATTTTTCTACGAGCTCTTGCTGCCTTCAATCCGGATTGTGTTCTTTCTTGTATAAGATCGCGCTCAAACTCTGCTAATGCGCTGAAAATATGGAAAATAAGCTTACCGCCGCTGGTAGATGTATCAATGTTTCTTGCAAACTTTTAAAGGCAATTTTCTTTTCTATCAGTGTTGTGATGGTATGAATGAGATGTTGTATCGAACGACCTAGTCTATCCAATTTCCATACAATAATGGTGTCGCCTTCGCGGGCATAGCTTAGCGCTCTATCGAGTCCAGGACGTTGAGATTTAACACCGCTGATAACATCAGAATAGATTTCTTCACACCCAGCACTTTTTAATGCATCTTCTTGCATTCGTAGGTGTTG
The DNA here is from genome assembly GCA_964612855.1 of uncultured Coxiellaceae bacterium. GTDB lineage: Bacteria > Pseudomonadota > Gammaproteobacteria > DSM-16500 > DSM-16500 > DATIJJ01. The sequence continues at coordinate 449 of CAZTDR010000109.1, read as the reverse complement.
GTCGGCAGTACTGACACGTGCATAACCGATTTTCATGGTTTCTTCCCTTAATTTGGTGGCTGAATTGTATATGAACTCGTTATTCTAAAAAAGATACTTATCATTGAATCCTGGATGTTTTTTTAACACAAAAATAGACATAGAATGCGTCTCCCGGTAGTTGTCGCTCGTGTAAGGAAAACGGAGGTTTTATAGACATACAAGATAAGTGCCTTTTGGCCATTTGAATGGAGAAGGCTAAGGTTGGAGATATCAGCTATCCTTTATTTTCAGATAACATAACCAGATATTAAGCAGATATTAAGCTGTGTATTTGTTGGTCATTATGGTATAATTTGTTCTGCTCAAAAAAATAAGAATAGTAAAATCAAATAACTAACGAGGTGGCAAGTGGCTTTTTCAAAATTTTCGGAGTCTAAAATAGCGGATAAAAATAGCAAGGTTGTTTC
>CAZTDR010000108.1:0-5754 GCA_964612855.1 uncultured Coxiellaceae bacterium | reverse complement strand
ATTCGTGGGGTGGATTAGATGCGTTTTTTGCATCGTAATCCACCAGATTAAAATAAAAGACGTTTAGATTTTGGATTACGGCAAAAAACGTCTAATCCCTCCTACGTTTCTTTGCGCTTAAAAAACTTGTGGGTAATGATATGGAGATTTAGAGAAGTGGCTAGGGCGTGTCCTCAATTAGTTTGTTTTGTTTAAAAGCGGTAGAATCGGCCAAAACTATCGAAAATTTTCGTTAAATAGCGGTGCTATTCGCCTCAAATTTTTGATAGTTTTGACTCGATTCCCCACTTTTTAAACAAAACAAACTAATTGAGGACACGCCCTAGTTAAAAATAATTATTACAAAAATGAGCGAGTGTTAAGAATAAACAAGATGTACAGGAAGTTTTACGTACTACAAAAATAAAAGGGTAGACATAAAATGTCTACCCTCATAACCGTACTTTGTTGTTTAAGCAAAGTGGTAGTTAACGCCAACCATGAATTGGTTGTCAGATGGAGAGTACTTCACACCTGATACGTCGTTGGTGAATGAACCATAGTTTGTATGGTTAAATTCAGTTCTGACGCTCCAATTTTGGTAGAATGCGCTTTCAAGACCTAAACCGTAGATAAAGCCACCGCGCCACTTGGATTTGCTGGTGCTGAAGACATTAACACTATCAACAGTTACGGAATCACGGCCTTTGAAGCGAGCTTCGTTGTAGCCTAAGCGAACATACAACAAGGACGCATCATTAATTCTCAAGCCTGGCAACAAGCTGATACCATAGCTGGTGCCAACTTCAAACTTGTGATTGACGGAGTCGGTTAAACCAGCATATGTGTCAGAAACAGTCGTGCTGTTTTCTGCACCGCTGGTGTTAACGAGCAATTCACCACCGAGGTAGTACATATCGTTGATGTATTGACCGTAACCGCCGAATAATCCACCTACCCAACCTACAGCGCTTAAAGCTGGGTTAGAAGAGAAAGATTCGATGCCATCAGAATAATTACGAGTCGCTCTAACGCGATATGACTCATAACCTAATTGCGCACCAAGGTAGAAACCATCTTTAATCATCAGCGGAGTTGGGCATGGAGGCATCGCTTCGCCTTTGTAGTTTTCACCTTTGTATGAGCCTGCGAAGCAAGCCGTTGTTGCAGCTAACAATACAGCACTCGAAATTAACGAGAGTCGTAGTTGTTTTTTCATCAATATATCTCCTTATATTTGATAACTAAGTTTGTTCCTCATCTTGATTAACGCGGATCGTATCAAAGAGGTTCAAGACACTAATTTATTTCAATATTTGCTATTGAGCAAGTTTTTTTAACGAAATTTAATAATAGAATAACATTTTTATTATAATTTCTTCGTGATGACCTAGGGTTTGTTAGTAAGGAATACCCATCACACCCCGGGTTAACACAAAGAGGAGAATATCAGAATGTTATTCATTTAGATATGGTATATATTAGAAATAGTAAAAAAAGTTAGTAAATAAAGAAATTAAAGGGGTTAAACGATGAAAATGCAAAAATTTTTTTTCGCTTTTTGTGCAATTTCCGGCCTGATTGTAGCAACACAAGCTTATGCGGATACCGCGGTGAACATTCAAAATCAAACTGCCTATTGTGGTCAAGTCTCTATTAAATATGGTCCCGAAGCACATCCGACTTGGAATGTTAATAATTTACCGTTTGTTTCTAAATCAACGTATCAAATAGGACATATTAATGATACGAATAATTTTCCAGATTATGTATTGGGTGGTGTACAGCTCCAATTGAAGTCTAATTGCAAAGATGCGCATTTTACATCTATGGTGAATTGTAAATTAAATGTTATCCAGCTTCCGGATAGCTTTATGGTAAATGTGATTAGCACTAATGGCTCTTTAACTTGTACTGCTGATTAAAACCATTTTTTCTGAAAGACCAAGATGCTTTTTGTAGGGGCGGACATTGATCACCGAACGTAGGGGCACGGCGTGCCGTGCCTGGCAATATTGCTAAAATTTTTGTCCTCCCAGAGAAAATCCCTCTTTTTTTGCTTAGTTTTTTGCTTGGTTTTAAGCAAGCCTTAATTTTTGAACAGTATTATTCCTAAACAATTAAAAAACGAGGTTAAAATATGCAATCGCAACGAAATCAGGGGTTTTTACAAAGTGATGAGCTTAAAGCTACAGCTTCTATGAGCAAGCGAGAGAAATTGCAGCTAGTGGCAGACTGTTTAAAGTCCATATTTGATAATCAAGACTGGAAGGTTGAAGAAGAATCGGTAGCTTTAGATATTCCTGCGACGGAGCGCAATCTCGGTAAAAAGGCACACTACCGCCAAATTTTTCGGGATACAATTAATACAAAATTAAGAAACGCGCAGAAGAAGGTGCGTCAACCTGCACAATTGAACGCATGGGGTTGTCTTGATATAAGTCGGAACAATAAATACCTTATAGCATATTCCGATACTGATTCCTTTCGCTTGATCCTCGCTTTTGCAAATTATTGGAAAGAAAGTGTCCCGCAACAGAAACTTGATGCGCGTTCCATCAGCGCACCTTCTAAGTCTATTATTTCTCCTGCTATTGAATTGCCTCCATCCATTCATAATGAGTCACCTCCGCTGCTAGCTTCGGCGGAAGCAAACGCTAGTTTACAGCCCATAGCGTCCCCTAAAACATCGAACGCTCAGCAAACGAATAGCGAGTCACCTTTGTCGATAGCTTCATCGCAAGAAAAAGCTGTTTTACAATCCGTGGTATTGCCAAAAACATCAAGCGCTCAGCAAGATCTTTCTCTTGGTATTTCTGGTTTAAGTGTTAAAAAAGAAGTTCCAGTAGCCATTTCAGAACCCAAAGTTAATTTAAAAGAAACCTTATTAAAAAATGAGGCGACACAACTGGCTATCTTTATCAGTGATCATCGCTGTGGTAATTCCGCACGAGCTAAAGTAGTGAAAAGCCCTCAAGACATTAAAGTGGAGATCAATAAAGCTGTTTCAGCGTTGTTACTGCAGGAACCAAGATCAGATAATTTTCATCGTGCTGTCTTAACTTTAAAGCTGCTCGAAGCAACCTATGAGGAAATTTATAAAGGAGTTAACGGTAAAAGCTACTACTTCACCAGAAAAAATAACGCTTATTTTCTTTTCTTCCTGAATAAAAACACATCGACTAGCCACGCAGAGAGATCGGGCACCGAACAAAAGCATATAAAGTTATTACAAGAAGTTTATGAAGCTAATTTTAAAGCGGTAACAAAATCAGCCTCTAAAGATTATATGGAAACTGTTAAAACACTGAGTCAAAGTAAATTAATGCAATTTCAGACATCTTATTACGCACGCTACGCAAAAGGAATCGCAAAACCAGCTGAAAAGGTAAATAACCTATTTTCAAGTTTTAAGCCCAAGTAACGCGAATATGAAAAATCAACGGGGGCATCGTTGCCCCCGATAAATGTAGGGCGTGTCCTCATTTTGAGACAGCTTTTGTATTAAGTCTGTAAATCCAAGTTACATCGGAGTTGATTGAAAAGATAGCAACAGCAGATTTTAAGCCAGACACTTCCTGATTATTTGCCTAAACAGCAAAACTTGCCACGTAGTGTATAATTGGAACACTAAATATTTCAAAGAAGAGCAGCATGCCAAATTCAACAGGGTTTGGTTAAAACAGAGCATCGTCAGAAATTTGCAAATACTTTCTTTGCTCTTAACCAAACTGATGAGTCGCGAGTTTTGTAAAAATTTAAAAAAGAAATCTTAGGTGATAAAAAGAAACCTGATTTACTTTCAGATTTAAGATTTAAATAAATGGAAAATATTATCAACCATGGCTTTTGCAGTGCCTGGTATCGAATTGAACGACGCTAAAGTCGTATCAAGCCGCACGATTTGGCACTGTGGTATCAAAACGTTTCTCATTTAAAAAATGAAATCTTATGAGATTATTTTCTATTATTGCTATTTACGGGTCTTCGTCGTCAAGAAGCGACGACCCTAAAATGGAACCAGGTTGTCTTTCCCATCATTATGTCTACAATTTTGTGGTGCCTTATAGGTTTTGGTATTTGGGTTTGGACACGTTTCAATAAAATTAAACTCATTATAAAAGAATAAATGAGAGAAGTTATTCCTCTATTTTTAAAAATGATTATGGCTCTCAGGGAGAGTCCTTTTAAACGATTAGCAACACTTGGTAAAACGCTTTGGGAATGGAGAGATGAGGTGGTGCGTATCAAATAACCTTTAAAATCGTGTAGAAATTGCTTGGCATGTTATCCGGCGCGTTTGTTGATAATCAAAGATAACCGTATTTTCACTTCGGTAGACCCAAAGTTAAAATTGGCTGGTGTCTTTCCTGCCGGGCTCTCTTAATACTTGAATCGGGCTTCATCTGCTTGAATATAATCTCTCAGAAGCATGTCTTTGTGAGATAGAGTGACTAACGGTTCACATAATTCAGCCGTCTGAATGAGCCAACTACATAAGTTGACCTGGCTACATCAATAACTGCGCGGTTCCAAATTTTGGATTGCCGATAAAGCGGGATGGCATCTGCCTATTTTGCAACAATTGTGTGTGCTACAAGCTCAGGCGTTGCATTTGATTTTGGCAGCAATAAAATGGACATCGGTGCAATGAGAACAGTTTCCTGGCAAGGTTTGCAGGCATATTTGGGACGAACATGCTGCACAACTGAAAGTGATGCTGGAATAAACTTTAATTGCTCGGTAATTTCTTCGCCTATGCGCAATAAAGCAGTGCCGCAATCACATACTTTATCTTCTTCTTTAATAATGAATGTAATTCAAAGCTGTGCTTGTCCGTTCTTTATATTGTTTACTGCAAGAACGGCAGCAATATTGCTTATAACCCAAATCTGTTTTTTTCCTGGCAACGCCTTATATCTTTTGATTTGCAGTCAGGGCAATTCATAACGACTTCCATTTGGCTAGAAAATGAACCGCATTATACTAAGCTTTATTGCAACAGCCTCATTTGGGACTCAGTTTTGACAAATCCGAAACGTTGTTTTTTAATAAAAAACGGATTAAAATTGAACACATTAAAAATAAAAATTTTCTGAGGGGTTAAATTGCTAAGTGGAAGTGAAAGCAAAATAGATATAGAGGGTATAAAAAATATAAAAATTTATGGCTCACTGAAAATAAGCGATTTATTTTGTCCTATTACTTTGTCATTTTTTCTTGATCCCGTTAACACCGATCCTTGTGGCCATATGTTTGAACGGAGAGCCATCAAAGAAAATATACAAAGAAATGGTTCTAATTGTCCTTGTTGTAGAGCTGAGATTAAAGGGTTATCTGAGATACCACAGCTATTCCAAACGTTGATGGGTGACGTATTGGAAAACCATCCTGAGTTATATTCCGAGCATTACTTTTATCCTGATTTTTTGCGCGAAGTGCTTATTGCCAAAAATATAGTAAAACAAAATAAGCTCCTTGTTTTACTCAAAAAATCCGCAAATCAATTTAATTCCATTGATATTAATGGAACTTCGGCAGTTTTTTGGTTGGCACGTACTCCAGAAGGGCGGCAGTTACTAAAAGACGATGCAACATTACGCGAGAAAATTCGTCCGGAAGGGTTGAATGCAATAAATGAAGCAGACGGGACTTCGGCAGTTTTTTGGTTGGCACGCACTCCAGAAGGGCGGCAGTTACTAAAAGACGATGCAACATTGCGCGAGAAAATTCGTCCGGAAGGGTTGAATGCAATAAATAAAGCAGACGGGACTT
>CAZTDR010000107.1:0-6025 GCA_964612855.1 uncultured Coxiellaceae bacterium | reverse complement strand
AACAAGTAAGGTAGCTTATTTGTGATTAAAGTGCCCCCTTAGTTGGGGTAGAGCCCAAAAACTTCAACAAGCTGAAATAGCTCGTCTAAAACGAGAAGTTGAACGCTTGGCAGAGGAGAATGCTTTCTTAAAAAAGGTGGCAAAGTGCTTCACGAAAGAATCGAAGTGAGGTACGCCATGATCAAAGAAAATATCAATCATTTTTCAGTGAGAATGATGTGCAGATTACTGTTGGTATCGGCCAGTGGTTACTATGATTGGCGAGATAGAACACCTTCAAAGCGCATTGGCGGATGGCCTTTCGATCACAGCACGGGAAGCGATTGATATATTCGTAAAGTGTCATGGCTAAATGATACTTAACGCATACATATAGTCAATCTATTTATGATACAATTTGTATTATTGAGATTTCTTGATACTTTTGGTAGCATTTTGATACTTTGATCATTCAATACAGAGATAAAAAAATGAGCGACTGGACTCTACGCATAAAATCACGCATGAAAGAACTTGATATGACGCAAGAAATGCTCGCAAGCAAAATGAGCATCACACGCGGCGCGATTACCCACTATCTTTCTGGTCGGCGTGTACCCCCTTTAAAGCAATTTCAGAAGCTAGCAGCGATTTTGAAAGTTGACCCTGCCTGGTTGCAGTATGGAACCACAAACAGCAAGGAAACAGTTAAAAATGACAATAAAAAAGAAAAATCTGAGCGTACCTATCCAATCCCACTTCTAGCATGGGATCAAGTCGCAGATTTTATAAAAGGAAAAATTCCTGTTAATCAAAAGCAGGAGTTTGTATCTCATTTTTTTATCGATAACCTAAATTGTTTTGCACTAAAAGTTAAAGGCGATGCAATGACTACACCTGGCAGCGGAAAAAGCTTTTATGAAGAGGAGATAATTATTATTGATTCAAGCCAAGTAGCAGCACATGGCGATTATATTATTGCTTTGCTACCTCATACTAAAGAGCTTACCTTTAAGCAATATGTGATAGATGGAGGTGTTTCTTATTTGAAACCACTTAATCCACAATATCCTTTATCCACTATTGAAAAAGGAACAAAAATAATAGGTATTATAAAAAACAAAATAAGTTATTTTTAAAAACAGAAATGACAAAAAAATAAAAAACAAGGTAAAAAAGTCCTATTTTAATGTGTCAAAATAACTAAACGGATATTTTGTTAATCAAATCTATAATTTAATCGGCGCACTCTTTATTTTATACTTGTTAATATCCCACTGGAATTTATCAGCATTTGCGATCGAAGTCGCATGGGCATTGATTAGCTTGATAGGTATGCCCGAATAAAATTACGCTGTCATCAACCATGTTGAGGGTCATCCTTCGCTTCGCTCTGAATGACAAAGGATGGAATCAAACGTGAATGCTTAAAGCCTTAGTCTATGGCTTACGAGCACTGCGCAGTGCTGCGTTTGCATCATTCATAATCTTATTCTTGGAAGAGTGAGAAAAAAGTGTAGTAACCGTTGGAGTCGGTAATGGAGGAGCCAAGAGAGAATGCCGATATTCTTCACCAAATAAAGAAAATGCCTCTTTTGTTTGCAATAAGCAACGCAATTTAGTAATTAATTCTCCATGGGGTTGCTCTACAAAACCCTCACTACTTGAAGCTGAAGCGACGGTTACATTTTGTTGAGCGGCTTGTAGGCGCTTGTTCTCAACGCAACCTTTGCTCAATGCTGCAAAAAAAGCGGATGTTTCTGGAACACCAACACAGGAAAGTTTTTTGCTGCCATTTTCTTTTTCTTCTTCAATGAGACCCGCTCGCCATATCGTTTTGTTATGTTCATCCATTTCTTCCCAAAAAAATACATCGCCTATGTTCCTTGTAGATGAATCTAGAGAGTGGAGAGTATCGGTGACAATATGAATGCCAAATTGTTGACGGTTGCATTTTGTAGAATAAACCACTCCCGTTTGTGCAATGCTAGGATCAACGAATGCTTGAGTAAAAAAATCCAGTATTTCTGGATGGCTGGCCAAAAAAGCAGAGAATAGCTTTGATCGATCAAAAAAACCCGAGGCATAACCTTGGAATAAACCAGGAATACCTTTAATACCGCAAAGCGCTGTCTGATATTGCCTGAATTGTTGCAGTGATAATGTTTCTTGAATGGCTTTGCCGAATTGTCTAATGGCTTTTTGTTGTTTTTCACTTTGGAGTGTGAGCCATTTTTCAACCTCACGACTCTCTTCTTGCTTATAAAAATCGACCTGAATGAAAGCATGATAGGCGTCGGATAAATAAGATACCACACATTTTTTTAGTGCTTCATCTTCCAGGCCTAAAGGAGCAAGAAGGCCGCGCGGTGGCGGTGATAGCAGTGTGAACAGGCTTTTTTTTAAATTTTGAGGTATCTCAAAATTATTGTAAGTCTGATTGTGAAATGAACGACATCGGAAAAAATTAAACTCATCGCTGTTATCTAGGTAGCAACGGAGGTAGGCATTTTTTTGAGTATTAAAGTAACGAAAAAAAATGCCATTGTTATCTTTATATAAATATAAATGATTTGCGTGAGAAGTTTCATAATTGTTAGTCATTGGAGTTGACATTAAAGAAAATTTCCACTGGACAGGCGGTCTGGATAAAAAACTCAGATCAATACGATTTGGCAAACATCCTTTCTGTACTGTGCCTTTGGGATCACGAATGACATAATCGCCTGCAGCAGATAAATAGATTTTGCCCGGTACTGCACGCTTTTCATTTCCCTCAGGTAAATTTGAGATTACGTCGAGATCGTACTTCTGGATAAAATTTGCGGATATGATTTTTTGCAGAAGTTTATGTGCGTGTATGACATGTCCTGTGTTAAAAGCATTGCCAGCAGCATCCAAACGGGGATGACGCGCAAATATATTCGAAAAAAAAGATCCAAATTGTGAGGAAGAGGTTAGTGTGTTGTAAGTACCTGTAAGCGTCTTAAAAATGCTTACCCAAGGATCCTTATATCGAGTTATAAAGTAACTGTCTGATTCTCTATAGCTGTTAGTGCTAGTATTTGAATTTGGTCTCTGACAGTCTTGAGACAGTTTTCTTAAAAAGGGAACTATTTCTTGAATAAATTTTTTCACGTCATCTTGATATGGCTTACCTGCACCTTGAATTAACCATGCATTAAATACGATAGCATGTTGCTCAAGAATTAATTTTTCTTCTGCAGATGCATTTGTTGTAGGAGAAGATGGAAGTTCAGTAACTTGGACCCTATCCTCTTGCAGAGTGACATCAAAATTATCAGATAAAAACAAATTAAATATGTGAAGTAAAAAAGGTTCAATTTCTGTGAGTTTTCTACTCGTTTCCACTAGAGCATCCGAAGAAGGAACGGGTTCGAAAGCGAATAACTGCTCAGTTATTTTTGCGATGGAATCAGTACCAGAAAACTGCCTTTGATAACTCCCAATTTCTTTTCGAATTGCTTCCATTTTGTCTAATTTGCTATGAAAATCGAGATCCCGTCGACATGTAAGGTGATTAATTTTTTTTCTATACATTTTTTCGATGTTTTTATTAAACAGTGTTTGTAGTGCTTCGGATGTTTTGTAATGACGATTCTGTACTGTGTCTTCCATTAAATCATCCGTTATAGGTACAAAGGCTTTTAACATAATCCGGGGAAGCTGATCGCGTAATTCGATAAGTCGCTTTAAGCGGTCTTTTAGTGGAGAAGGACTGTATAAATGTTCACAAAAAGTATGCTCAGCGGCTTCCTGATAGGCTTCTAGAATCAACCGCCGTATGGACATATTTTTTAGTAACTGAGCATTAAACAATCCTTGTAATTGAGAAATTATTTCAGGTTCGGATAGGGACGCGTTATTTAGTAGAGTGAGGATTTTTTTACGATAAGCTCGTTTAAGAGGCTTCTCCCATTCTTTTTCCGGAAGGTTGCAGCGCTTATCTATAATCATTTCACTTGCTTTAATCAAGTCATCTGCGCTGACTTCTGGTTGACTTAAAAGAGTTGATACACTTTGATCCTCTAGGTCTTGCTTCTCTTTTGCTGACAGAGCTATCGAAATGGTATCAACTTTTTCTTCCGCTATATATTGATGCCAATACGTAACTCTCATTGCGTCCATTTTTTTATTAACGAGTTGAAGGAGCAGTGGACAATTTGCAAAGGCTTGCTGAAAAATTCTTTCGAACTGATTGGCATAATCTTGAAAATAAGTAGAAAGATTATTTTTTTCAAAGATTTTTTTGAATTCTTTTAAAATTAATTCGGCCATTTCACTGAGTGAAATAACTTCTTTTTGTTCTCGCAATGTATCAACAAATTCTTTTGACTCTGCTTGTATTTCTTCGGCATCGATAAATTTAATTAAAGCGCTTTTGTAATGGCTAAACATACCAACCTCTCCAAATACATTCTATTTTTCTGTATCCAGATACACCATAAGTTTTTTAATAAATAATTTTGATTATATAGTGTTCTGAAAGTTATCTTTGATGCCACAAAATAGCATAGAATGCCAAAGCTGTCATCCTGAGGCTGCGAAGCGTTTAGCCGCAGCAATCTAAGCAGCGCCGACTGAATTGCTTCGCCCAAACGCTTCGCAGACTCGCAATGACGCTCGTGAAAAGTTACCTAAAAATTACATTATTCAATAGTACTACTACGACGAGGAGAGATAGGCGCTACTGTCTTAGTATTAACTGATTTGTTGGGTGTGGGTATAACAACAGGCGGTTGTTTGAAAAAGGAACTGGTACTAAAATTGTTTGCCGTCTGATATATTTTTTCATAGGCTTTTTTCTTTTCAATTTGCTTGCAAACTTTTTTTAATGCTTTTTCTGCAAAAGCATATGCTGCTATACCAACAACGAAGACTCCTGCAACTGTAGCTGATGCTATTCCAGGATTATGTGTAAGAACTGTGGCTGCGAATCCACCGATAATTGCTAATACGCTTACAACAATAATGGCTATCTTGGCTGCTGTGAGAAGAACTTTTTTAAAGTTCAAATCTTCAAGTTTATTTTGTTCAGCCTGCTGTTGAACTTTGTTTATTTTAGTAAAATAATCACCTATTTTGAAAGGATCTTTTATGGCATCTGCTGCGGCATGAGATACCCCAGACAACAAAGGAAGTTGATAAGGAGAAAAAAGCTTGGATTGTTCGGCTTGTACCTTCACCTCTTCTAATGCATTTTCAAAATCATTATAGGACTTTTGATCGATAGCAAAGAAATTATTGGGATTGGCTTGGGCTGCATTTTTTAACTGAGTTATACCGTCTTTATAATCGTCAAAAAGAGTAGCGGTAATAATCTTATCTGCTGCGGGAAGGATATCCTGAAATGTGAAGCGCACACCTGGGTCACGATCACCTCCCCAACGAGAGCAACGTTCACATTCGTCCACGACTTTTTGTAACTCCTGCAGATTTTTTTCATTGCGCGGATTTTGCATTAAATAAGCGATATGAAAAGCTAATGCAGACATTACAGGAAAAAGCCAAGGTGGTGCCGAAAAAATCCTATCTGGCGACATTCGGCTTTTAAATTTTGCAACAAGATCGAGACCCAATTCATTGCCCGGTTTATTCTGCGCTATACTATCTTCTAAGGCCTGTATCCCCTCTTGTAAAACAGCAAGCCGCTGATCTGGCTTGCGACTTTTGAAAAGAGACTCTAAATCACAATCCTTGTCGTTGAGGTAAGCTTCCATATCTACAGGAACTCCGTAGACATTTTTTATTTGCACCTGAGCATTTGCCATAAAAACCCTTAATATTCTAAATTCCCCTATAACCATATAGTATCTTAATTAAGGAAATCTTAAGGGCACCCCTAAAATTTTTGAGACAAAAAAACTTTATTATTTGAATTAAAAAGGATTTTTATTAAATTTTTTCAAGGTTGAATCAATGTGGCACCACAACTGCGCATCATCCACCCAAACAGCAATTTCTGGCTTATATTGACCATATCATTACCCATAAGTCATAAAAGCGCTGCGACTGTAGGCTTTAA
>CAZTDR010000106.1:0-6068 GCA_964612855.1 uncultured Coxiellaceae bacterium | reverse complement strand
TTATTAGAAACCGGTTGTGAAAATTTAATACCGATTTACCGGACAGCAGTGTGGCGCGCCATGCCCCTACACCATTGGCGGGTAAAATGTAGAGTGGATTAGACGTTTTTTGCCGTAATTCACCAAAACATAGGGGCGTGTCGCGCCCTTGTTAAATTTTTTTGTCGCCTAATGAAATTTCCTGAATATTGAAATCCCCTTGTCCTTGTATACCCAATATTTCCAACAGCCAGCTCAACTTAGCCTGCAACTGCTGATCCAGTTGCCACGGCGGATTAATAATTAACATCCCAGAACCATTTAATCGTCCTGCGCTATCGTCCGGATAAACACATAATTCTGTCAATAACATCGGCCTGGTGATTTCTTTTTGCCACTCGCGATAAAAAGGCTTTAATCCTTCACGTGTTTTAATGGGATACCAAATAGCGTAAATACCGGTTTCAAAACGTTTTAAAGCCGTTGCTATTTTGGCGGGCAGTGACAATAACTCATCCGCTTTTTCATAAGGCGGATCAATCAACACTAAGCCGCGTCGTTCTTTGGGTGGCAAGAACGCTTTTAAACTTTGATAACCATCTTGTTGATGCACAGCTACGCGTTTATCGTAGGCAAAAAACTGTTTGAGCCGTCTGGCATTATCGGGATGTAATTCACTTAAAATCATCCGATCTTGCGAACGCAAAAAAGAATTCACAAAATAAGATGAGCCAGGATAAAAACGTAATTCCTGAGTGGGATTGATTTTTTTGACGCAAGCTAAGTAAGGTTGAATCCAGTCGGGTGGATTATTCACTTGAAAAATTTTTTGAATGCCATCAGTAAATTCTTGCGTTTTTTGGGCGTTTTCCCCCAATAAATCAGAATGACTCGCTCCTGCGTGCGTATCGAGATAACAAAAAGCAGTTTCTTTGCGCAATAAAGATTGAATCAATGCGACGAGCACAATATGCTTAAAAACATCCGCGAAATTACCCGCGTGATAGCTATGCTGGTAATTCATGTTATTCCCACAATGGATAATGTTCGAGTTTAATTTCTTCTTGGAAAAATATTTTGGTGCCGTTGGCGAAGGATTCTGTGTAATCAGAAACATAAAATAATTTTTGGCCCTTCCCTGGTTCCTCATTTAGCAAATTGTCTTGTTCCAGGCGATTTTTTACAGCAAGTGCCACGGCTTCAGAAGGGTCGATAATATCAATTTTATGCTGAAAAAAAGCGGCAATTTTATTTTTAACAACAGGGTAGTGTGTGCAAGCCAGTAGCAGCGCGTCAATTTCTTGAAAATTGGCATGAGAAAGATATTCGTCAAGCAAGCTGTCTGTCACGCCATTATCACCGAATTCTTCAATGGCAGAGGCCAATAAGTTTGTCGCATAAGAGGTAAGATGAATATTGCGATTTAAGTCGTCGATTTTTTTCTTATAAACATTTGAATTGACGGTTTGACGCGTGCCAATCAAGCCAATTTTTTTCTCTGCGTAGCGGTCTCGTAAAACATGCACGATGGGGTCGACCACGTTGATAACGGTAGCTTGGTTGCCGACGTATTCTTTAATGAGCTCATAAGCGGCGGTGGATGCAGAATTGCAGGCGATTAAAATCATTTTGCAGCGTTGCTGTAACAGCATTTGTGCGATTTTGATTGAATACGCTTGAATGGTTGCGGCGGATTTGTCGCCATAAGGCAAATGTGCCGTATCGCCAAAATAAATAATATTTTCTTGCGGCAAGAGGTTTACCAGAGCACAGGCAACGGTCAAGCCGCCAATGCCGCTGTCAAAAATACCAATGGGTTGAGTTGCTGTTTGGGTCATAAAACATTAATCAAGAGAGTAAAGCCCGTAGAATAGCATTAAGCAGGGTATGTCGAGAAGTCCCGTGTTCTCTGAACATGACAAAAATTAAAGAAAAAGTAAAAAAGAGTGTTGACACAAAAATAAAAGCAAGTTAAGGTTTGCGAGAGTTATCTTTCTTTTTATCCAAATCCCCCTTTTTTAAATAATCTGCCTTAGCGCATATCTAGCGTTACTTTTATTTCGCAAAAAAAATCCACGAGGAAAATATGGAAATTTCCAATACTAAGCTGCTAAAAGCGGCTGAATTGTTTGATACGCCGTATTATTTTTATGATAGGCAATTGATAGAACAGCAGTATGTTGCGCTTCGCGATCAATTAAACGATGTTAATATTTTTTATTCGCTAAAAGCTAACCCTAATTTAATGATAGCCACCCTATTTAATCAATTAGGCGCGGGTGTTGAAGTTTGTTCGGGTGTCGAGCTGAAAACAGCATTGCTTGCAGGATTTCTTCCTGAAAATATTCTATTCGTGGGGCCAATGAAAAAAACAGCGGATATTGTAACTGCATTAAATCAGCGCATTTGTGCCATTGTGTGTGAATCTAAAGAAGAATTAACGTTAATTAATGCGCTTGCCCAAGCAAGAAATGAGGTTGCTCAGGTGGTGATCCGAATTAATCCCACTTTTTTAGTCAAAGACGCTTCCTTAAGAATGGGTGGTGTTTCTTCACAATTTGGCATTGATCAAGAAGAATTATTTACCAATAAAAAATTCTTTTTAGAAAAAAAGCATGTAACGATTCGCGGCATTCATGTTTTTAACGGGACACGCATATTAAATGCGGCGGCATTTTTGGAAAATACCCAAAAAATAATGGAGTTGGCTAGGGAGCTAGAAGAAGCCTGGCGAGTATCCTTTGAATTAATTGATATTGGCGGTGGAATAGGCGTGCCCTATTTTAAAAATGAAAAAACGTTTGCTATTACGGAGTTAAAAAAATTAACGTCTCTCATTCGATCGCGTTCGCACGCACGCATTATTTTAGAAAGCGGGCGCTATCTCATGGCTAACGCAGGGGTTTTTGTTGCCCGCATCGAATCGATTAAAGTATCACGTGGCATGCAATTTCTTATTACAGATGGCGGAATGAATTGTCATTTAACAGCCGCAGGGTATGGTTCCATTTTAAAAAGAAATTTTCCTATGCAATTATTGTCGGAAAGAAAACCGGCACGCACTTGTTTTTATCATGTTACCGGCCCGCTTTGTACGCCCGCAGATACAATAGGTCAGTCGGTTGAGTTACCGGAAGCCAAGGTGGGTGACTATATTGCGATATTAGCGTCAGGAGCTTACGGCCCTACAGCATCACCGGTTTTATTTTTAGGCCACGGCTATCCGGCAGAAATTTTATGTGATGATGGAAAATTCCATCTTATTCGTGAACGAGATAATGCCGACGACTTTTTACGAAAGCAGCGAATTTTTTCGCTTCATAAGACAGTCGCACAGGCTGTGATGGCATAAATAGTTTTTATACTGAGTCTATCTTCGTGTTCTTTTTCGGCGTTGCTGCGTAAATCAAAAAATAAAAAAAGTAGGGCGGCACGGTGTTTTTTTTTGCACCGTTACCTACCAATCTGTCTGAAAAGGTGGATTACGACGCAAAAACGCGTCTAATCCACCCTACAAAATATTTTATTCGATTTACGCAACAAAGCCCTCTTTTTTGCACCTCACTATCTTATTTCCCTGCATCCTTTTCCTATTTTACTCATTCAACTGACAACCAAGGATTTTTTATGCACCAAACCGAACTGATTACTAAAATCATCACCGCTTTATCCAAGGCCTTAGATGGAAAAGATTTATCTGACCTTCCACTCACAACGCAGTTACGAGACGATTTAGGTCTTGACTCAATGACCTCACTCACATTTTTAATGGCATTAGAAGAAGAAATTACCGGCTTTGTGGTCGATCCGGATTCGTTAAGAATGGATGATTTATATTCGATTGATAGCATTGCTCACTATGTTTCGTTTCAATTAAGTCATAGGTGAAAAAATGAAAGCGCAAACATACATTCAAGGCAGTTATTTTGCATCGTTACCTAAGCGCGAATCGCGATTACCACGTCAACGTTTCATAGAATATTATCGGGATTTACATCATATGCATGAACGAGACTTATCAGCAGAAACTTTTTTGCTGGGTTCTCAGTATTCTTATGCGGAATTGGGTGATGCACTATTGGGCCCCTTAGCCATGAAAGGGAAGTTACAGGATATTGATTTATTGTTTATTGTAACGTGGGCGCACGAATTCGATCCGGATTATGCTAATGTCGGTGCCTATTTTATAGATAAATATCAATTAAATTGCCAAGTCTTTGATATTACCGATCAAGGCTCCCTGGCTTTTTTTACTGGCCTTAAGTTGGTTGAAAAATTTATACAAACCAGTCAATTATCAAGCTCGCTTATTTTAGGAATGGAGCAAACTACTATTCCCCGAAATAGGCACGATACGATGTGTTTGCCCAGGCAAGATACTGCGTTTGCGCTTATTCTTAAAAATTCTATCGTCGAGGGCGAAAATAAAAATTATTATGCTATTCACTCCGCTGGAATAGTACAGGATGAAAGTACGCAATGGATAAGCCCTGTCGACTTAGGTGAGCATGCAGTCAAAGTTTTTTGCAAGCGAAATACCAGGCTGCATCATACTTATTTAAAAGCATCAGCTGATTTTCCCTTTCTTCAGATTAACGCTGTTCCAAATCATCCCGGTAATTTCCCGCTTATTTATTCGTTAAAGCATATCTTAAAAAAAGAGCAAGTCCCGTGGATTTTGTTAGTTGATGAAGATGCGGAAACAAAGGATACAGGCTATTTTTTATTGAGGAGATCAGGTAATGGCAACCGTGCAATATGATACTACTGATTTAAACCCACAACGATTTAATTTGAAAGAATGTGAATATAAATTATCGCAATATTGCTCTATCAAAGATATTGATGGAATAGCCTACGATAATTATTTTATTGCGCCTAAAACGGTGACAGAAAAACAGGAGCTATTTGTTGTCGATCATGAAACATGTTTTCGTGTGAATAAAGCAAATTTTAAATTTGCTAAATGCACTTTGTTAGAAAAGCATGATTTGGTGATGGGGAATTACGTAGAAAAGCTTGAAATAATTAATACCTCAACTGATTATCGCCATTATTTGCACGAATTTAAAAATATTATTATTGATGTCAAATTATTTTGGACAGTGGAATTTTTAAATATTATTAGTCATTATTTAAAAAATAGACGTTCAGCCAGTTCGATGTTGATTCATAAAGAAGTTATTCAAACCATGTTAGGCGACGCTATTGTACATATTAAAGCAGCTGAACAGTACCGACATTTTGCCAAAGACATTTCATTAGAATCGATCGCTGAGTATCAATTGTTTTCGATGAAAGAATTGCGTTCAGCGGCACATTTGCTAGCAAAATTACATGGTGGAAGGTCGTTTCTCTCGGGAAATGTAATCGAAATGATGATGATATTCGAATATTTTCGAAATATATATTTCAGTTAAGAGGCAGCTTTCCTGCTGAAAATCGCGAGTTACCCTCTAAAGAACCCTGTCAGCAAAACTGTTGAGGTAGGAGTAAAAATCATGAATTATAATTCGAATTGTGATCGATTCGGCACAGAGTTAGGTGAAGCAGCTGAATTTTTTAGAAGTATTGCATTGGAAATAGATGCAGAACCGGATGCTATTATTAAATATCTTTTTCATCCTGTGATTCATAACTTAATTTTCGCTAATAAAAAACTATGTTCTGAGCGTCTTAAAGTGTATGAAGCTCTTGGGTATGGTGATGCTGGGGTATTTTTGGCTTGTCCTGGTGGTTCATTATCCGGAGTGATCATCGATGAAATTGGCGATGAGCGGCAACGAGAGTTTTTTTATCATCATTTATTCACGGAAAAAGCGCGTACATTTTTGGCAGTAACAGAACCTGAGTATGGTTCCAATTTAAGCTCCCTTACTACACAATTAACACGTATAAATAAGCAAGGATTAAGATTAAATGGCGAGAAATGGTTGGTGGGTCAAGGTGCAACAGGAAGTATAGGTATCGTCATCATTAAAGTGAGTGAGGGCCCATTAGGTGTCAGAGCGTTATTGCTGACGCCTGATCAGCTCCACGAATTCAAATGCGAAGTGCAACACGATAAAAAAGAGCGGTCAAATGGTATA
>CAZTDR010000105.1:0-6131 GCA_964612855.1 uncultured Coxiellaceae bacterium | reverse complement strand
TCGTAATCAGTAGGTCGGAGGTTCGACTCCTCTCGTCAGCAGTGTGTGTAATCAATAGCTTACCTACCGAAAATAATCCGGTCTTTCCCATTTCAGGGGGCACGCCTTTCACGAGCACAGCACCCTAACACGTAACCGATAGTTTTCAAAGTTTCGAAACCCATAACCCCTCGTTGTATCAGTTTCATCTTGGAACCCCTCTGTAAAGCGAATCAGCTCATGCGATCCGGTAATGCGGCTGCCACCCATTTACTACAATCAGGTGTGGACATTAATACAATAGAACTTGGTTAGGGCATGTTTTAATTAATACAACGAATATTTACGCGGAGATGGATCTTAATATGGGGCAGGAGCACATGGCGAGACAATAAAAGCTTAATGAGTTCCTTGAACTCTATCTAAGTTATTTAGCATTAAGAAATTTTTAACGGTACGTCATTGGCGTATAGGGTCTTTTCTCAACTTTAGATCGCGAGATTTGCAGGAGCTACGCCAGTGACGTATAATAAAAATAGAGCACTAGTATTTATAGAAACAAAGCTATTTACTCAATTAGTTAAGGAGTATCTCAGTGATGATGAATACAGGGAATTGCAACAATATATTATGAAAAATCCCGAGGTGGGTAAAATTATTCGTGGTAGTGGTGGAGTCCGAAAAGTACGCTGGGCACGGGAGCGAATGGGTAAATCAGGCGGGTTTCGCACTATTTATTATTGGGCTAAAGCACGAGATCAGGTTTATATGCTAACAATGTATAGCAAATCAGAAAAAGAGAATATCGATAAGAAAACCTTGGCGCAAATCGCTAAAGAGTTGGAGGGTGTTAAATGAAAAAAGAACGCAATGTAGGCCAAGAAATTCTGGCCGGCATTAAAGAAATTAAAGAATGGCAGCAAGGAAAGAAACAGCTTAAAACTACTCGTGTGCAGCTGCCTAGAGCTGCTGATGTAGCAAAAATTCGTCAAAAATTAGACCTTACTCAAGATGAGTTTGCTAATTTTATGGGTGTAAATGTTAAAACTTTGCAAAATTGGGAACAGAAGCGTCGAGAACCACAAGGACCTGCAAGAAGTTTATTGCGAGTTGCAGAAAAAGCGCCTGAAGCAATTTTAAAAGCATTACCAAGAAGTGCGTATCGACTTGGCTCACATCATCATGGAATTCAAAAGAAAAAATCTCCATCACGATAACTATTGGCTAGTAGAATGTATGAATCTTCAATTTGTTTTTTGGTTTGCTGTTAAGCATCCATATTGCTTGTGGTTTTACCTCAGTATTGTCTGCATTTGGCGCCATGCTTTCTTCGAAGGGACAGTCTAAACATCGTCTATTTGGTAAATTATTTTTTTATGGAATGACAGGCATAGCCATAACAGCTATTCCACTGGCTTTGATAAAGCATAATGTATTTTTATTTCTCATTGCTATTTTTAGCTATTATCTTGCTTTTACTGGATGGCGATATGCAAAAAATCGTCGTGGATTACCCATTAAATTGGATTGGACAATTAGTGCTGTAATGTTAATTGTATCATTAGGAATGATAAGTCTTGGTATTTATCATTATGAGGCAGGTGATTTTAAGGCAATTGTTCTACTGGTTTTTGGCGTTATTGGTAGCATCTCGAGCATTTCTGATTTAAAAACTTACCGCAACCACAATGCTGTTGGTAAGCAGCGAATAATACAACATCTTAGTGGCATGCTCGGGGCGACGATTGCTACTTTAACAGCATTTTCCGTGACAAACCTTCCTTTAAATTCACCGATTTTTCTGTGGTTAGCACCAACAGTATTATTAGTTCTAGTTATTGTGTGGTGGAAACATAAAGTGCTTAGAAGTAAAAATGGCTACACAGCATAAGATAAAATTATATTATCTAAAAACGTGATAACTAGTATATTTTAAAAGGAATAATGAGAATGCAGCACATAAGTAATTACACAACATATGAGATTTTATGTGGTGCACCATATAACATTCAATTGCAACCGAGCATTGAAGCTGTCTGTTATAGAAAAGAAGTATCCAAGCTAATATAAAATGAACATTTACCTTATCAGCAAGAAAGCCAAACGGCTTTCTTGCTTAAAATAAATTACTGTTTTTTGCTATACACGCAGTGAATAACTTCTTGTTCTGCCACTTGAGTAATACCTTCAAGCCCAACGAGCCAGTGCCCTATTACAACCTTAAAGAGTTTGAATAACTATTTTGTTACTGTTTACAGCTTTCTCATTATCTAATTTAGCATTCTTACCGGCTGAATCTGAAAGCGTTACAGAAGAGAATAAGCTGGAATAACCCGCTTTGCGGACCAGAGCAATTTCTTTCTCCAATTGGGCGCGCTCAAAATTCTCGATTTTTTTCTGCATACTTAGATTTTGTGATTGCAATGTCTTCATTGAACATGTTAACTCCGTGACTTGCTGAGCACTTTGTTCTAATTGATCAAGTTTTTTCTGCATCATAATTCTATCTGATTGTAAATCATTGACCAAATCCGTAAGTTTCTGCATCATTTTAATTAGTTCGATATTTGCTAAAGTTAATGCGTTAACCTCTTTTTGCAATGCTGTGACTTGAGCCGAATTCACCGGTTGCATTTGCAATGGATGATTATCCTTTCCTGGCTGCTCAAAAACGGGCAATGCAGGTAAGGAAAACTTAGATTGAGTTCTTTCAGCCGACATGGCGCTAACTAATACATTCTTTATTACATCTAGTGAATCACCTGTAAGCATTTCGATATCTTTTAATCGTTGTATCACATATTGTTTAGAGACTTTATCGCTATTTAACTTAGACTCACAGACTTTTAAATTTGAGCCTTTTGCAATTTCCTCAAGCAGTTTAAATAATCCCGTTGGCAAATACTTAATACTTTTTACGTCGCTAAGCATTTCAATGTATTCAGCGTTATATAAGCCACTCATCACGTTTTTACTATAAGGATCTACTTTGATGACAAGAGGTATCTGATTTTTTAATTCTGAAAATTCATTTTGATCGATTAGAAATTTCTCAGCTGCTTCAAGCGATTCAGCAACTTCCAAGGTATTTCCAATATATTGGCCCCAAGGAATGTTAGTTGCCGTTAATTCATTAAGCGTAACATTATTGTTCCCTGGGACATGAAATGCATCACGAGGAATTCGATATACGACAAAGCAGTGAGATGGGGCTTCTGAATTACGAGAGAAGTATAGGAATTTCATTTTATCCTCGAGTGTTATTAATTATTAAAAGAATATCCACAAATTATACATGATGCATATTATTTATTCAAACCATGCTATCTATTCATTAAATTACACAAAAACTTTCCATGGTGGGAATGTAAAATGATCGAAATAAACTAAGCAGTTGAAAATCAATGATTTTATGGTACTGCCAAGAATCGTCCGTGTAACGCCCCCTGCTAATACCGGTCCATCTAGTCTTTAAATAACGACTAGTAATAGGACTAGCAATATGACTATATCAAACACAGTAGAAACAGTAGAAATTTTCTTACAGACATTATCCACTAATGAAATTGTTATGCAGATATGGCGCAATGACTCTTTAAATGATTTTTGCACATGGACTTTATTTCAACAAGAAAGATCATATATCTTACGGACGGTAATTTGGAAACAAAACTTTGAATATAAATTAAAAAAACCGATTACATATGCTTCAGATACCTTGCTTGATAATCCCCTGGCAAACGAATTGGAAGCTCTGGCAAAAGAATTAATGTGTACTGAAAGAGATAAAAACAAGCAACAACTAACTATTGATGGCATATTTTATGGTATAAATTATTTTGATAAATACGCTGATACTATATCAGTAAAAATAGTAGACGCTATAAATACTAAAAAATTAGAAATAATAATTAATCGTATAAATAGAAATTCAATAATTTAATTATACTAAATCAGAAATATATGAATATTATATTTAATGCATTACACGAAGAATTTCATCGGCAGATTCGCAAACACACAAAAAGCAAAAGTAAGAAAAAGCAACTGTTTCCATTTGGAAACAGTTGTTAGGAATAATAAAATCAGGTTTATTTAATTTCTGCCGAACATTCCCGGCGCGGCTGTTGAATAATTAATTTCTATCTAGGCTGGATGAGTAAATCCTGTTTCATTCCGTCTGCACTTGAATACTGCAAGCGCTTCGTCTGCTTGGCGGCGTAGCGTAATGTGCTTGTTGAAAATCTCTTGCATTTGTTTGTATTCATCCATTTCGCTAGTGCTGCTTAAAGTTGATTCAGAATCTTTTTCGCCATTGGCAACGGTGAAATGAAGTGCTTCATTTAAATATTTTTCTGTTTCAAAAATTATTCGGTTGGAACTTTCAATTACTTGGAGCAATTCATCGAGAGACAGATTTTTGATATATTCTTGATATTGGGAAGCCTGAGAGGTACAAGGAGGAGAAAGCGCTGCGGATGAACGGGTGTTGCTGGGCATTGGATAAAACAGCGTCGACCTTAAAGCCATAATTTTATTCCCTTGAAAGTATTTAATGCCATGAACCTTTTGATTCCTACAATCAATAAACCAGCGCTTAAAACTAATAAAATAATTCTCACATATGACTAAGTATCACAGTAAGATCGTCTCTTAAAGAAGGCTACTTATTATCAATAATTCTTTAAAATGTCTAGATATTTTTAACGGGTGGCTTGCCAGTTAATGCGAGAGTGGATAAAACGATGCTCAGTAAAAAGATCGGTTCATCTTTTGTTAGATTCTAGCGACATTGTAACAGCCATGTTCATGACGTCTCTTGGTAGTAAAGAGAAATATGAGTTCCGGTTAATATTAAATAAATTTAATTGAGCTCTTCTCTTTAAAGCGACTCCATTCGTTAAGGTGTAAATTTCATCTAAAAAAATGTCTTTATCATTTAACTCCAGGCTATGATCATTCAATAAACAATGCGTTATGGCATAAGGGTGTTTCTTGATTAATTCACTGATTTTAAATTTACGTTGATGAAGAGGAAATGGCGAAGAATGCCAATAATTAATTTCAGGAGATTCAGGGTATTGCCTCTGTATTTGATTTAATAATTCAATAGAGCCAGATAAAATTTTAAGTGTTTTAGCAGCACAACAAGCCATTTCTATGACTAATTGTTTTGATAAGTTGGTAGTGTGGTGCTGATATAATTTTATTAATTCGCTCATAGCGCGATTTTTTCCAAGCAGCGCAGCTTGAGTAAGGTAATAAACAGCCTTATCCAATGTAGTGCTTAAAACAATGCCGGGAAGGCCGGTGCGTTGATTGGCGTATTGCCAACCTAAAAGAAATAAAGCGGAGCGGTCGTTTTCTTTAGCTGCTTCTTTAAAAAGATTAAAAGCGGCTTGATCACGCTCACCGGATTGCATGGATAAACCAGCGCGTCGGCGTAGATACATCCGTCCAAGACGAAGTGCTGCATTAAGCTCACCTTTTCTTGTGGCATTTTTATAGCAATTTTCTGCTAAACGATCCTGTTCTTGTGAAGATAAGCGCGAATCAGCAAGGCCAGACTCATAAACTTCACCTAAGTGAAAAGCGCTCACTGCATCACCATGCTGCATGCCCATCTTAAAATAACTCACCGCTAATTCAATATTATCCTTTGTTGGCGGAGAGTTGGCATCACCTGCATTTAAAATTTTTACGCCTAAATTATTCATCGCGGTGGTATTTTGAAGCGCTATGGCTTTTCTGTAGTATGCAGTCACTTTTTCATCACGCTCTGCTTGGTTAAGACTCGGCTCCGCTATGCCTTCATCATAAAGCCATGCCAAATTACAATAAGCCCGTGCGTTATTTTTTTTAGCTAATACATGATAACGAGCTAAAATATCTTCCATGACTTCTGGGGCAGGTGGGCCGCTGTTACGAATGCCAGTAATAAAAAGTAATCGCAGGTTTTTTTCGGCAATGAGGATGTTCGCATTAAGCGTTAGTTGAAAAGCAGTGTTTTCTTCAGAGTGTTCACTGATAATAGGCGCTCTTGGGCTAACTCGTCTTGCAAGCATGACGCATCCTCTATTTTATAGGCCCAGTACGCGCGTAAGCTTCCCCTCCAAGTATACACATCTAAACTAGAGGTTCAGGCCGCTATT
>CAZTDR010000104.1:0-6167 GCA_964612855.1 uncultured Coxiellaceae bacterium | reverse complement strand
GAAACAACCTTGCTATTTTTATCCGCTATTTTAGACTCCGAAAATTTTGAAAAAGTCACTTGCCACCTCGTTAGTTATTTGATTTACTATTCTTATTTTTTTGAGCAGAACAAATTAGACCATAATGACCAATAAATACACAGCTTAATATCTGCTTAATATCGGCTCCAACTGCATAAGCGGTCCAAAAGTTTCGTAGATTTAAGTATCAATCAATATTGGTTTGTTTTAGCCAGCTGTGACGCATCAGTTTGTATTCAACTAAAAATCAACAGGTTACGCCAAACACCAAAAATTTTCGTCGCGCTGCATCATGGTACAATATCACTCTAAATGGAGAAAAATGAAGAGGGATTTACCATGTTAGCCAATATCAAATCACCCGTGACTCATAGCATTTATCGCGCAGACTTAAAAAAGAAAATATTGGTTTCTCAAAAGCAGGTTCGTGAAAATATTATTGCGACGAATGCAAACATTATCCATCGCACCCAAGCAGTGAATGCAAAGCGGTCTTATCAAACCCTAGAAGAAGAACAAGCAGCTCGCCAAGTTATTCTGGCAGAGCAGATAAAAGTTTGGCGGTGAACATTGCCACCGCTTCTTAAAAAACTCTCACGAATACCTGACCCAAGAAAGCTAAAAAACATTAAACATACTCAACGTTATTTTTGTGAAGCATTCCCATAATAGTCTGTGTCGCATACATCGCGTCCAAAAAGAAAATCAGCTTTTTTATTTCATCTCAGAAAAAACTCCGAACTAGGATTACTGTATTTATTTTTTATGCCGTTTTGATTGCGAGGATAATTTTTGAGCCTTTTCAATTTGTTCTTTTCTTTTTAATATATCTTGGCTAAAAAGCTGTGAATAAGCCACATCTGCACTTTTTTTACCACCAAAGCGATAAGACAATTCACTTTCAACTTGTTCGCGAGTAAGCGGCGTACTAGATTTAATTTGTACCATAACAGAAAATTTAAATTGTTGAAAAGTTGCAAGTGCAGTTGCATCAAATAGAAAGCTAAAGCTCGGTAAGACATGTGCAGGCAATAATTGATTTTCTTCTCCAAAAAATAAAACCTGATACCCGCTACGTGCGCCGTCACTTTGGAGAACGGTATCATTTAGATCGAAGGTTATATCTCTATGGCCAGGCGTTAAAGTAGGGTTTTCTACTTTGGTTAAGCCAGGTATATAGCTAAATACGCGTAAAAACCCATCTTGCACAAAAGGATCGCTATATCCATAGTCAATTGTGAATACTTCGCCTCCTTCACACATGAGAGTATTCAGACCTCTTAAATAACCTTTAATTCCCGTGTTAGCATAACGAACACTCCCAGGTTGCATTCTTTTTAAAAATTCAGGATTATCTTTAACAAATTGTTTTACATTCGGGACAGCTTGTTGTGAAACATAGATTTTTCTAAAAGAAAAAACTTCTGGTACCTCGTCGGGAGAAAATTTAGGCTTTGCATAGATCGCATGTAGTTTCAAATAATCTTTTTTTGATAAAAGTATATCATCATCGGATATTTTTTCTTCGGGAGCATACCCTTGCATAATTATTTTGTGCTTATTAGATCGCTGTATTAATTTATCAATCTCTGATGAATTTTTTCCAAAGAAATTAGCAAGATCTTTTTTAGTTACAGAAGGCACAACTAAGCCAACGTGGACATCTCTTTGATTTCCTAATCGAAGTTCTTGCGGTGAAAACATATCAAGTAATTCATTGGAAAATGCAACAGAAATTTTTTGTTTAAATTCTTTTTCTAGCGCAGATAACTTCGTTGCATCCCCCGCGTGAATTTCAACTTTGTTTTTAAAATATGAAGTCCTACTAAGTTGTTGTTCTCTTAATGCAGGTGATAATTCCACAATATGATAACGAATATTTCTATCAAGCTGTGGCCAGCCTGAAGTAGGCTCAGTATACTTCGCAGCCATTCTTTTAATTGTATCTAATATATTAAAGGCTAGTATGCCGCTACCTGCGCCACATTCTAGAACATGAAAAGGCTCGGCTTTTTCAGAATCCGATTTTTTTTGCCAATTTGCATATAATTGAAATGCAATAGCAATTGCAAAAATTGGATATGCTGCATTAGTAGTAAAATCAGTTACAAAATTAACTTTTCCCGTTGTGTAATAACCTGTTTTGCCAAAACACATCTCCTGCACAAAGTCTTGTGTGGTTAAAAAAGTATTAACAATATGCTGATCAAGTTTTTCTGCCATGTCGCCTGCTTCAACAACAAGTGCAGGATCAATCACAGAAATATCGGCAGGTTGTCTTTTTGCTGATGGTGATTTTGTAGGTGGATAATCGCTCGCAGATTCTAGATTTTTTTTATTGCTAGGAACAAAAAGATTATATCGATACGCTGCTGATGAAAATGCAATTTCAGAGGCGCTATGTTTCGGAAATTTTAATCGCTGCTCTCTTTTTTGTATTTCTAAAGCAGTCTGTGCATTATAAGAAGCAACTTCTACTAGCTGCGCATCCGTCTTTACTAAGGCACGTATTTCTTCATGCTGTATTAATGCGAGAGAAAAATCTGGATAATTTCGACAGTATTCAACGAATTTCTTAAAATCCTTGCATAAATGAGCAATATTCGCAGGGCATCTATCTTCTTCATCATTTTTAACAGCAATGAATTCTGCTGTGTTGGCGCGCATATATTTTATAGCTTCCTGGTTTCTGTGTTGTGTTAAACCAAAGAAGTTTGGCTGAACAGCTAATAGTCTCTTTAATCTTTCTTCAGAATCGATAATATCCATTAATTTTGACCTGGATAATAGATAATAAATTTTTTTAAGATTGTCGGCTTTTGCTATATTAAATAAATCATCAAATGTCACTGCTCTTTGTGAGTGACATTTTAATAAATTAGTAGTCATCTCAAAGCAGAAATAGAGTGGTAGTTTCTGAGGGCGATAATCAAAAATCCCCCTATACTCAATAATAACTTGCTTGTATTTTTTTTCTGTTAACTTATCATTTGCCTTAATAAAGTGTCGCAAAAGAGGATAAAATGTTTCATCAGGGATTCTAACTATTTTGGTTGCGCGTATGCATGTTAATAGGTCATCTAATTTATCTTCTGAATCAACTAGACGACAAAGATCAGTATGCAATGCTTCTGTTATAGCACTTGGATGGAGAGTTAACAAAAAATCAAATAGTATGCTGGATTTATCCTGCATGTAACAATCAGCCAAACCATTCATCATAGATTGTAGATGTGCTGCGAAGACAGGGTTTTGTATGATTGCCATGTATCTTGAGGCAGCATCTTGGTAATCGCCAATGTGAATTGACTCATTTATTTGTGCTATATACTCTTCGTAGCTTTTTTGACCGCTAGCAGCCATAGAATCTCCTCGATTCATTTTTATAATATAATTATGGTATTGTTTCTTAACTCGTTATAATTAGCTTATTTTTGCTTTTTCAAAATTTTGGACGTACGTCTGCTAAGCTGATACACATCATTTTATTTAAGATGCTGCAACCGATGATCGCCTCTTGTTGCTGCCTTACAAATTCTCTCGCATGCAGCTTATTTACAAGGATGCGTTTGTAACGTCCAATCGCACATTCTAAATTATTGCGATTGCCATAGCGATGCTTGGTTTTCCAAGCGCTACAACCATAACATTTAATTTCTTCAATAGTACGGTTATGTAAACACTCACTTTCTTTATTATAGATTGAACCACTTTTTGGCGGGATCGCAATATCAGCATTAGGAAGTTTATTTTGTAATGAAAAATAAATTTTATTTGCATCATACGCAGTATCAGCTGTTACTTGATCAACATTGTTAAGCATAGGAGTAATTAAATTATCAACCACTTCCATATCATGAACTTTTTTATCAGTCTGTTCGCTTGTCTGTATGATGTGATG
Organism: uncultured Coxiellaceae bacterium; assembly: GCA_964612855.1. Lineage (GTDB taxonomy): Bacteria > Pseudomonadota > Gammaproteobacteria > DSM-16500 > DSM-16500 > DATIJJ01. The sequence goes on along the minus strand of CAZTDR010000104.1, from coordinate 2,245 downwards.
ATGGTCAACCGTAATATGCAATTTACGCCACTCACGTTTTTGCCTGGTTTCTCCGTGTTTTTCTAATGCCCATTCATCTTGGCCGTAACATTTTAATCCGGTTGAAGCGATGGCAATGGCTTTAACATCTTGTGCGTTAGCATGAGCTAAGCGATAAAAAGGTCGCGTTAATTCTAATGTTCTTAATCTTTTTGATAAGGTGCTAAAGCTAGGGCAGCGCAAATCAAGTTTCATTAACGTAAATAATGCATTTACAAAACCTTCACATTGACGCAGGGGTAATTTAAAGACTTGTCTAATTTCATGTACAGTTAAAATAGCCATGTCACTATCTAAATTTGGCGCGCCATTGCCGTCGTAATTGCGATCTGTAACATGCCATTGTTGTACCACATCAGGCGATAACCAGATTGCAATATCACCACGCATTTTCATCTGCTTATTATAGTCTGACCAATTCCGCTTTTTCAGAGGCGAGCGATGGGTAGAGGAGCGTCGTGATTGAAAATATTTAAAAGGCATGAGGAATTTCTTGCTGCTTTCTGGGACAGGTAATTGAGCAAATAATGACCTGAATGATACTCTGTTGGGGTTACGAAACAACCCCCAGCCGATGTATTAACACGCACAGGAGGTCAATATCTTAAGGTGAAGATGAACGCTTTGATAGCTCAACTACCGCTTTTCCAGCAATTTCTGCAGACACCTGCCTTTCCGTATTATCTATTACTTTTTTTGCGTTATCTAAAGTGTCAAAATAAATTCGCATGAGCTCGTTGTCAGCAGCCTCCAGTAAATCGCTTGCAATTGGCGCTACTTTTTGCGTTACTTCAGTAAGCTTTTCACTAGCAATTTTTTCTCTTATTTGATGACAAAATGCCATAAAATTAAAAATAGCGGTACTACCCTCCATAATGTTTGTTTTGCCATCAAGATTTATCGTATTACGATAAATTTTGTAGATATCACCTATGTGATCAATATGATCAATCATAGTAACCTCATCCTCTGATCTTCTGGAGAATGCCGGTGTTCCTGCGCAGATACAAATAAAGCGTATTTTATCGATAGCGTCTGTTAAAGATAAAGGAACATATCCAACCATCACTTTGCGTGGCTGTTGCTTATCTTCCGTTTTATCTTTAGGGAAGAGCGCTTGAGTTTGAGTTGCATTTGCAGCGCGCAATGACTCAGTAATGTGTGCTGTTGATTTTTGTGGGGCAGGCAACGATGAAGAGGGTTGATTTTTTACAGCATCATCCATGATTTTTTTTTGAGCAACGCTTTCTTCATATTTCTTTTTGTTTTTATTCCCCTTGCCTGGTTTTGGCGGTTTTTCTCCCTCATAAACAGCAGGCGTTACATAGGCGGGTTTATGATGTAGGATTTGTTCTGCTTTCTTCGATTTATCTTGCCGTTGAGAACTTGCAGCAGTAGGTACATTTTGTGGCGTTGATATTCCTGTTAAAGGCGCACCTTTAGGCTCTTGCTCAATACGATCAAGTTTAACTTTAATTGCTAATTTCGTGCTTTTCTTCGGCGTTTGCTGGGCATGAAGATAGTTAATTAATGTCTTACATTTAGCATTCAATCTAGCCACATCATCCGGGCGGTAGTCAGGCGGAAATAAGCTCTCCTCAAAAAGCGTACAAAGATTTTTTCTTTGATGATTTAGGTTCTCTATTTCGTCTAACTTTCTCTGGCTTTTCTCTTTGAAGCTGGGCGGGATAATATGCTTAGGTCCAATCGTTTGATGCATAATATCATTTGTTTTAACTTCTTTTTCCTTAAGAGCAACTGCCGCTTTATAATATAGCTCACAAGCCAGATGAGAACGAAATCTTGCTTCAAGAGAGCATCCTGCAACATTGAATTTAAAAACGCTAACATTGTCCATGTCTGTACGGTCTAGATCAGTGAGCATCTTTTCCCGCTGAGCCAGCGTTAAACTGGCTACTGCTCGATCAAATTCACTTAAAAAATCATCATAAATCTCGACCCTGTTGCCGAATAAAAAGCTCCCTGCCTCTAACAGCGATTTCACTCTGTTATTCCAGTATTCAAAAGTAGTCGTCTCTTGTTTTATTTCTATTTCTCGTGTTTCCATCATTTTTCCCGCGTTTTATAAGGAATTCAAAAAAATTTATAGTAGGTTTTAAATCTTAAGGAAATATTAAAAGTTGGAAATAAGTGTGGTACCAAAAGGAAAATGTCCTCTCTATTACCAAAGCAAAAATGTCCCCTT
>CAZTDR010000103.1:0-6215 GCA_964612855.1 uncultured Coxiellaceae bacterium | reverse complement strand
CTAATCCACCCTACGTTTCTTTGTTGTTAAAAAACTTGTGGGTAATGATATGTTACTTACCGATGCGCAATTTTATGAATAGTATTGATAAAGTTGCATTATAGCATATAGTATCCCAGCCAATTGTTAATAGGCCCTTATAATAATTTAAAAATTTAACTGTCTTAAAGAGGAGAATATTGATGGACGCTCGAGCATTGGACACTAATAGTACTGGGTTGGTAATAAAAAAAATTAATCATCAACCTTCATCGGAAGTCAAAATTTCTTCGGAAACTTTATTTCATGAAACTCAGCAAGAAATTGCGACTTTAATAAAAGAGCCTAAGGCCGATTTAGAGCTTTTGAGAGAAAAATTAAGTCTTCTTAAATATCACGCGAAGGTTGCACAACTAATGCTGACGAAAAAGTCGTATATTTTTATGAAGTTTCGTTTTCATTATTTAAATTTTCAATTTTATCAAAAATTAATTGAAGTATTGTCTTTGGATTCCAGTGAATTAGCTTTTCGATTAATTCATAAAGCGGAAGAAATAGTTAAAAAGGCAAAAAAGCTAGCAACAGGGTATGAAAAAAATCTTCAGGAAGAACTAGGCGAACTTACAACTTGGCTAGCTCAACTAAAAATGAATTTAAATAATAAGATGAAAAAATGTTCTGCTACATCAACAATAGCTGTGATTTCACCATCAATGCGTATTTCACAACGATAAATTTACAAATTTTCATTACTCGGAGAGAAAAGTGAAATTATTACATTCATTATTTATTGTTCTATTTGTTACAACTTCGGTATTCGCTGAAAACGAAGTTGTTAATGGCATGGTAAGCGCAAATGATTATATCGTTAATTATGATCAGGCAATTAATCAAGCTAATAAAATGTCGAAAATTACAGTCGCATTTCCTACTTTTATCCCGAGGCCCACCAAAGGGGAGAAACTTTTTGCAAGTGTTGATGAACATGCCCAGCAATACGGTTTTGAATACATGATATATATTGATTCATCGTCCAGCTGCCATGGCGTTAAATACTGTAACATCGGAATCATTGCTGCTCGCAAAACCGATAAAATAGAGATGATGAGAAATAGAGAAAATAAAATGATCACCACACCGGTTATGCTAGCAGATGGTTTGACAGCTTACTTTACGCCAGCCCATGCGATGGGCGATTTTGTTCCGGCTACTATGCAATGGGTAGAGAAGAAAACGGCTTATATGATTAGCTGGTCGGTAAATAAAGCATCGTATCCTAAAACACGAGATTTTTTGATTACTATGACAAATTCAGCTAAGCATCCGGGTTCAGGCTAGACGTGACACTTTCTCTAGCGTCATAGTAGACAAAAGCGTCTTTTTAAATAATAAAACTAAAAAATAAAATATGATTAATAGAGTTACTTGCAGAGCGTACTACGTACTGATTAAGGTAAGCGACTTGACAAGTATAATTTTCTGCGCAAGTAAAACTGACACCTAATATACATCGATTTAGCTTGACCGATTTTTGATTGCTCCAGTTGGCTTTGTTTACGTTTAAAAATAATTCTTCTGATAAAAAAGGCACATATTTATTTTTTATTTTTAATTCTGAAATGGTCCAACTGAATAATTGTCAATAAATTAGGCCAATTTTGGCCTCATTCCCACGTTTGAATTCATTTTTATGCGATGTCACGTCTTCTTCGCCAGTCGCTATGTTGTAACTAAAAGATTCTTTCGCTGCGGCTTGTTCGCCCGGATTTAACGACGCGAGCGCTATGTCGATTCTTTGAATGAGCGAAAAAGGAGTGGGAATAGCATGAAGTAACGCTTTATATTTTATTTGCGTATTAGCTTGCAAATAATACTTTAGTAAAAGCGATGCCATAAAATAATGCACACTCTTTTTTTCAAAGATGCTCATGACAGGATTCAATAAAAGGAGAAAAGTAAAATTTACATCTAAATTATAAGGCGTTATGCTTAGTATGCTTTTCTATCAAGGAAGGATTTTTGACATGAGGTCATTATTCTTTAAGTTTGGATTAATAATAAGCGGTTTTTTATATTTTGGATTGACGACATTCGTACAGGCATCTTGCCTCATTGTCGATACTGGCGTTATCATTACAGATATAACCCGCATAAGTCTGGGAAATACTTTATGCGATTAAAAATAAAAAGTCTGTTGACCACAGTGTTATTTTTATTTGTAAAAAGTGTATTTGCCGCAGACTCTACAGATATGTCTGCTGCTCTCGCACAAGCTAATAATCCTTTAGCTAATTTAAAAGCATTCAACATACAAAATTACTATTATCCTTCTATCTCTAATTTTGACACGACAGGCGATACAGCTTGGTTACGCTATGCGCAACCAATCGATAAATTTTTAATTAGGGCTTCTTTGCCATTCCAAATGTTTCCAGTGTCAGCAAATGGCGCAAGACAAACTGGTGTGAGTGATTTTAATATTTTTGCTACTTATTTATTTGATACGGGTAATCCGAATGTCAACATAGGTGCAGGCCCATTATTGGTTGTGCCAACGGCAAGTCCGAGTAGTGTAGGAGCCGGAAAATGGCAAGGCGGATTAGCTGTTATTTATTTTAATTCGACCTCTGCTATTTTTCAATTTGGCGGCCTTTTAACTTATCAAGCCGATTTTGCGGGCAATCAAGATAGGCAACATACGAGCATAGCTGCTTTGCAACCTTTTGCATTTTTTCAACTTGGAAAAGGTTATTATTTAAGAAGTGCGCCGATTTGGACAGCCAATTTTATTAGTCACACTGACGTGATTCCGCTCAGTTTAGGTATAGGAAAAGTGTTTAAGGTGGGCAAGACAGTTTACAATATTTTTATTGAACCTCAATTTGCTGTTTCCCATCATGGACCAGGCCAACCATTAGCGCAAATTTTTGCAGGATTAAACATGCAATTTTATGATAAATGAGATTCTATAGTCCTTCAGATAATTATTTTGGATTTTAACATGCCAGATTATTGTCAGATCAAGGTGTTTTGATTGAACAAAAACGCAGGAATAGCAGGGCTATTTCAAGTTTTTGTGATTGAAAAACACCTTGAGATGGCAGTAAGATGGCGTGTTAAAATCCAAAATAATTATCTGAAGGACTATTATAATAAAAAAACTTATTTTTTTAATTTTAATTAGTATTACACTTTTTGGTAGTTATTATTTTTTTTTACCCTAAGCCCCAAAAAATAGTCGGTTGTGCGTGCGAAAAAATGTCAAAGCAATTCGCCATTCTTGCTTCTTTAAGTGATCATAAAAAAATTCCTAACATGGTATGGATTCCTGCGCAAACATTTCTAATGGGTGCACAGGAGCATGATTCAGAAGCAAAGCCAGATGAAAAGCCACAGCATCTTATCACCATTCATGGTTTTTATATGGATGAAACAGATGTGAGCAACGAACAATTTGCTTTGTTTGTCAAAAAAACAAACTATCTCACCACCGCAGAAAAACCCTTAAATTGGGATAATTTGAAATTGCAATTGCCGCCTAATACACCGAAACCCCCTGCCGAAAAATTAGCCCCCGGCTCACTTGTGTTCATACCCCCAAATCATCTCATTGATCTCAATAATCCCGCTATGTGGTGGCAGTGGACCAATGGCGCAAATTGGCAGCATCAATTTGACCACCTTTCACTGCAGAAACTTCATCTTTATTAAAAGGGGTTTCTTCAATCATGAATGTCCTTGAAGGGCTTAATGCAATCTCAGGATTGTAATGCGCATCTCGCCACTCGGTATACATATCTGAAACGGAAAGAAATCCGCGAAAATCATCAAATCCTACATTTTGCGGTTGAGAGCCTTCATTTTCTCCCATGTGCCATTTACCAATTGCTTGTGTCGTATATCCGAGTTGAGATAATAATTTTGCTAATGTAATTTCGCCTGCGAGGCCGCCTGGTTGTCCATACATAGGCGGTGATAAAATGCCATGATGCAAAGGATATTGTCCCGTTCATAATGGTTGCGCGTGTTGGGGAGCAACTCGGTTGTGAGTAAGCGGATGTTAAACCATCAAGAGTGTTTGTGCAGTTCTGAATGACTGGTACCATTGGCGATAGCGTGATTTAGATTTCGTGGATTTGTGATCGCTTTCCATGCTGTTATTTAAATATTTTATAGCACGTAACTTTGTTTTCTTTGGCGCTCATTAGCTGTTTGCAGCTCACTGGCGTATCAATTGCGCCAGTTCGCTGCCAAATCTGAAAAAATGAATGTGAACCAAGCATCTTTATTTGATGAAGCACAGCTGCCTAAATCAGAGGAAAAAATCCTTAACCAAGAAGAAGAAATTACCGTTGCTTTTTATACACGCAAAAACAATGCCGGCCGAAAAGCATTGCCTGCCGAATTAGTGCGCGTACCCAGGGTTTACGATTTGGCAGAAGAAGAAAAAACCTGCTCTTGCGGCTGTGAATTAACGCATATTAAAGACGAAAAATGCGAACAGCTTGAGATCATCCCAGCCAAAATTTACGTCATCGAGCATGTTCGCAAAAAATATGCTTGTAAGGCATGCCAGTCGACTGTGCAGTTAGCCAAACAACCTTTAGCGCCAATTCCTCGCAGTATCGCAGCCAGCGGCTTATTAAGCCACGTGTTAGTATCAAAGTTTCAGGATCATCTCCCCCTGCATCGGCAAGAAACGATACTCAAGCGGATCGGTGTGGATATTCCGCGTGCCACATTTGACAGATCCAAAAATACATTTTGAAGGATAGAAATTTACAGAGATTATCAACGTAGCCCGGGATATAATTTCAGCAGGAAAATATTCGACGAATAATCCCGGGCTTTCGCCCGGGCTATTTATTTAGTACCTACCCAATTTTTTTCTATTAATTTTTACTAAAAGATGACACTGATGATGGGTTATATCTGGGGTATTTTTTACCCGAATCCCTTTGTTGAGATGTTGATGTATCAGTTTTGGTTGGCTCCTCCTCTACTGTTTTCGGAAATAGAGTATTGGTGCCAGTCAATTTTGGTTTAGGAGTGTCAACTACCGGCGAAGGCTGAGTTATTTGACTTGTAGCAGCTGATTTATCCGTCACTTCTAACGCTGTTTGCTGAGGGTTTTGTGTATGTATTGTCAATTTAGATAATTGAATAAGGGCGTCACTCGTTGAGTCAGTCTTAGATTCTCTCTTTTCCTCTGACGAATTTTGTGCTTTAGCTCCTAATTCAAGTCTTAAATATTTATCTTCGTTTCTGATGATATCTCTCAAGCTTAGTACCTGATTAATCCACTGCTCAGACTGATAAGTACCAAATCTTAGCATGATCTTTGTGAAGTGACTTTCATCAAATTCAGTGTTCTTCAGAAGAGTTGATATTATCTCTTTAGCTTGTATATATCGTAACTGATATTGATATTCACTAGGGTCACGTTTTTCGAGCCCAGCAGGTATTTTAGGGGGTTGCATTCCATAGTTTATCACTTTATAGCATATTTCCTTGTAGTGATCTTCCACAAATTTAAAAAATGCTTTTTTTTCTTTATTAGCTACATCCGTTTTTGCGCCTCTAGTAATTAGAAGCTCGACTAGCTCATTACGAGCTTCTCTAGTACCGTGTCGCTTATTTCTAATGATGTTGTTAGGTGTAGCAACTTGACCTATAACTGCATGATGTAATACTGTATTACCGTCTCTTATGAAGTTAACATCAGCACCCAGTACGTCTACCAAATAATAAATCGTATCAAGATTTATCTGAAAAACTGCACTATATAAGGCATAATTGACTAAGTCGAAAAGAGCTTTCTTTACCTCTTGTCTAATTTCGTTTTGAAACAAGTTTTCTAGATCTGCAGCGCAACCATACTGTGCATATCTAAGAAAATCCTCTTCTTTCGCTTTTATTATCTCTCTCATATCATTGTGCTGCATTTGTGTACCTCGTTTATTTGATTTGGTTAATATTAGCTTTGGTATTGTTTTCTTAAACAATTATAATTTTATAGTTAATGGTTATAACTAGTGTAATGTGCGTAATCGCATAGATCTAGCGATCGATAAAATTGCTGTATGGTTCAATTCAATTCTATCTGGATGGTTAAACTACTATGATAAATATAATCGTTCCTCTATGTATCAAGTATGGCGCCACTTTAACATGACTTTAGGGCTGTGTCGCAAATTTTAATTTTACTCACAAAAACTCAAGATGTAGAACCCCGT
>CAZTDR010000102.1:0-6255 GCA_964612855.1 uncultured Coxiellaceae bacterium | reverse complement strand
CAGTTGATGTTTTATACAACGCTTTCATTTAGATCACCTTCCCAGCAGGGGAAGGCGATCTAAGCCGTATTTTGGTGCAAAAAAGAGACTGATTAACCGGACAGTAGTGTGGCACGCCATGCCCCTGCAGAGACCCACATGTCAGCCCTGTTTTGAGTCGACGCTGTATTCACCAAATAATAGAAAGCTCAGGTATGTCCTGCAACTGCTTGTCACATGTGACTAAACTTGCATTATGATATAGAGCGGTAGCAGCAATAAGACGATCAGCTGGGTCAAAGTGATTACAGAATGAGTCGGTTGTTGAGACAGCCGCAATTTCAAGCGTGATCGGTAATACTTGAATGCATCGAGCTTGTAGCAGAAGTCGTAAAAACGTTTGTGTATCTGTGCCTGGATCAAGGCGTTTTTTGTGTACTAACATAGCAATTTCCCACAAACTAATATCACAACAAAAAAGTTGTTCTTTTTTCTCCGCGTTGGCAATGGCTTTTTTAGCAACAGACGTTAGTTTTTTAGGAGTTAGCGCATCAAAAATAAGTGCGCAGGTATCGAGGATAATCATTTTTCTGCATCCCACGCCTCATCCACAGGAGAAACAACATCAGCAACGCGGCAGTTTTTGCGTAATGCATGGAGTTGCTTAATGGCTTCACTCTTGATATCTGTAGGGGGAACAATTTTTGCAATGACTTGCCCATGTAAAGTAACAAGAATTTCATCGCCTTTATGAGCGTTGGATAAATACTTCTGTAAATGGCTGCGTAATTCTGTAACGTTGACTGAACTCATAGGAAGTCTCATTTATCATTATGTACCTATTAATTGTACACAATTAGTAAAAAAAATTCCATTTTTAGGGTAATAAAGCTGGAAAAACCTTAGCAATTTTCACCCGATTTCCTTCTACTTGCATAATTTCAATCGGATAACCGCTCACCTTAATACACAGCTTTTCTTTAGGAATGGCTTCTAAATATTCAATAATCAACCCATTTAAGGTACGAGGTCCTTCGGTAGGTAATTGCAAGTCGGCTGCACGATTTAATTCCCGCACGGTAATCGAGCCTTCCACTAAATAACTACCATCCTTCTGTAAGCGGACTAATTTATTTGTTTCAGCGACATTCGGTGCAAATTCACCAATAATTTCTTCGACAATATCGACAAAGGCCAATAATCCTTGAATTTCACCGTATTCGTCCACTACTAAAGCCGTGCGCTGATGGCCTTGCTGAAAGTTGAATAACTGCACATTGAGCGGCGTGCCTTCCGGAATAAAATAAGGTTCCGATGCCATTTTGATTAACGCATCTTTGTTAAATGCTTGCTGCGTTAAGAGTGCGTACGTTAAATCACGCACGTGGAGCATGCCCACAATTTGATTAATGTTATCTCGATAAAGCGGCAACCAATCAAAGGATGATTGACTAATCTGGTTTTGAATAACACTGAGATCTTGATCAAGATCGATGCCAACGATTTCATGCTGCGGCACCATCACCTCATCCACCGTGACCTGATTTAAATCCAAAATACCTAATAACATATTTTGGTATTGATGCGACAACCGACCACTCGTCTCATAAACAATGCTGCGCAATTCTTCACGGCTTAATGGTTCTGTCGTGTGTCCCGTTACTTTAACACGAAAAAGACGCAACAATCCGTTGGAAATAGCATTAAACATCCATACGACGGGATAAAATAATTTCAGCAAAATAAACACTGGCCAAGAAACCCATTTAGCGATTCGCTCTGGATACAAGGCAGCAAGGGTTTTAGGTGCTACTTCAGAAAAAACTAAAATAACAAATGTCAGTGTGATCGTTGCAATGACAACGCCTTTTTCTCCCCAAATATGCAAGGCAAGCAATGTCGTAATAGAAGAAGCAAAAATATTGGAAACTGAATTACCAATGAGTATCATGCCTAGCAAACGATCAGGACGCTTCAATAAATTGAGAATTAAGATCGCGGACGGTTTTTTTAGGCGCGCTCCATGACGCAAGCGATAACGATTAATCGCCATTAATCCCGTTTCAGCCGCCGAAAAAAAAGCACCTAAAAAAACAAGTAAGGCCAAACAAATACTAAAAAGCAACAATTCAGAATGACTCAAGCAACAATCCTCTATAAGTATAGGGCACGCTGCGCTTTGCCCACCCTACATGCAAAACGCAGCGTGCCGACCAGAATGTAAGATTACGTTTCTAATCGCAAATGTCAACCACACACAAAAGCATCTTCCTGTTTAACATGCCGTATTTCGTGTATACTCCCTCGCCATTCAGCTGACTAAATCAAGAGTGAAATCTATGTTTGAAAATCTCTCAGAACGGTTAACGCGCGTCATCAAGAACTTAAGCGGTAAAGGACGATTAACCGAAGAAAATATTCAAGAAACCTTGCGTGATATTCGTCTCGCTTTATTGGAAGCCGATGTCGCCCTGCCAGTAGTAAAAGAATTGATTGACCATATTCAAACCAAAGCAGTTGGTGTTGAAGTAATGGACAGTCTATCCCCAGGACAAGCATTGGTTAAATTGGTCCATGATGAATTGATTTCATTAATGGGTGAATTCTCCGACGAATTAAACCTGCAAACTCAACCACCTGCCGTCATTTTGATGGCAGGCTTACAAGGTTCGGGTAAAACAACGACAGTTGCTAAGTTAGCGCGCTGGTTAATCCAAAAGCATAAGAAATCCGTACTCGTCACGAGTGCCGATATTTATCGTCCCGCTGCAATCCAACAATTAGAAACGCTGTCACAACAAGTGGGCGCTGAGTTTTTCCCAAGTTCTGCTAACCAAGACCCTGTTGATATTGCCAAAGCAGCTATCCAAGCCGCTAAATCTAAATTAATTGATGTGGTCCTTATCGATACAGCCGGGCGACTCCATATTGATGATGAAATGATGGCGGAAATTACACGCCTACATACCGCTATTCAACCGATTGAAACTCTTTTTGTCGTCGACAGCATGACAGGACAAGACGCCGCTAATACAGCAAAAGCGTTCCATACGGCCTTGCCTTTAACTGGCGTCATTCTAACGAAAACCGATGGTGACGCGCGCGGCGGCGCGGCACTTTCTATTCGCTACATTACCGGAAAACCAATTAAATTCATGGGCATCGGCGAAAAAATTGATGCCATTGAACCCTTCTACCCTGACCGCATAGCTTCCCGTATTTTGGGCATGGGGGACATTCTTTCTTTAGTGGAAGAAGCCGAACGCAACATTGATAAAACCAAAGCTGAAAAGCTCGCGAAGAAAATTAAAAAGGGCAAGACATTTGATCTAGAAGATTTTCGTGATCAATTGAAGCAGATCGGCAAAATGGGTGGCGTCATGGGCATTATGAATAAATTGCCAGGTATGGGCAATTTACCACAAGCGGCCAAAGACAAAATCAATGATAAATCTCTCTTAGAAATTGAAGCCATTATTAATTCCATGACCCGTAAAGAACGAAAATTACCGGGCATAATTAATGGTTCTCGCAAACGCCGTATTGCAATGGGTTCAGGTACAGATATTCAAGCGGTGAACCGCTTATTAAAACAATTCACCATGATGCAAAAAATGATGAAAAAGTTTTCCAAACAAGGTGGGTTAATGAAACTGATGCGTGGGTTGCCGATGAAATTTCCGGGGGCGGGGGGGTTGCCGTTTTAATCTTCTCCTAAGTCATCCCCGAATGCTTTTGTCGGGGATCTGTCTACTAACAAGCATATCATTACCCACAAGTTTTTTAACAGCAAAGAAATGTAGGGTGGATTAGGCGTTTTTTGCCGTAATCCACCAAAATCTAAACGCTTTTTATTTTAATGCAGGTGGATTACGATGCAAAAAACGCATCTAATCCACCCTACAGTTTATCTTTTTATTGTCATTAAAGCCTACAGTCGCAGCGCTTTTATGACTTATGGGTAATGATATGCTAACAAGGAGATCCCCGACAAAAGCATTCGGGGATGACTTAGCCCACCCCATCAGAGACAACAGAAAAGTTGCAACTCACAAAAACTTGCGTATAATTCATGGCCTTTATACTGGCTAAATAACGAAGGAATTGAAACAAAATGGTAGTTATTCGTTTATCACGCGGCGGAGCAAAAAAACGCCCATTTTATCATGTAGTTGTTGCTGACAAACGCTGTGCACGTGATGGTCGTTGCATTGAGCGCGTTGGTTACTTTAACCCGATTGCTGCTGGCAAAGACGTTCGTTTACATTTAAACAATGAACGCGTGCAATATTGGATTTCTAAAGGTGCACAACCTTCTGACCGTGTTCAGCAATTGCTTAAAACCTTCGAAAAAGAAGCAGCAAGCACTCAAAACGCGTAATAACGAATGAGTGACATTAACGCTGACTATATTATTGTAGGGAAAATAGGTTCAACCTACGGTATTCAAGGTTGGCTAAAAGTGTTTTCTTTTACCGACGTGATCACCGATATATTGACGTATGATCCCTGGTATCTCGAAGACAATAATGATTGGAAAGTCATTCAGCTAACAGCCGCACGAGAACATGGCAAATCCATTGTTGTGCATTTTGCAGGATACCTTAACCCTGAACAAGCCAGGGTTTTGACCGGCAAAAAAATTGCTATCAAACGCTCTCAGCTGAAAAAGTTAAAAAAAAATGAATATTACTGGGCAGACCTGGAAGGTCTTACGGTCATCAACCAGCAGGGCGAAGAGCTCGGCAAAGTGCTTTATTTGCTAGAAACGGGTTCTAACGATGTATTCGTTATTAAAAACCAAGGTAAGGAATATGCCATTCCTTACTTGCCCGGAAAAGTGGTGACTCGCATTGATCTTCAACAAGGGATCATGCAAATAGATTGGGATTTAATTTAAGTGTGGTTCGGCATTATTACGCTATTTCCAGAGATGTTTTCAGCGCTTTCGCTTGGCATCACCGGCCGTGCTTTAAAAGAAAAATTAATTGAAGTGAATTATTGGAATCCACGCGATTTCACTCAGAACAAACATCGAAACGTCGATGACCGCCCCTACGGCGGCGGTCCCGGCATGGTGATGATGGCACAACCACTGCAAGATGCGATTCACGCCGCGAAACAAGCAGCGAAAGAATTGCCGAGCGTGATTCATCTTTCACCCCAAGGCAAGCGCTTCGATCAGCAAACAGCTGAAAAAATGCTGCAGCAGAAAAGTTTTATTTTAATTGCTGGGCGATATGAAGGAATTGATGAACGCCTCTTGACGCTTGAAGTCGATGAAGAATGGTCAATTGGAGATTTTGTATTATCGGGCGGTGAATTAGCTGCCATGGCAATCGTAGATGCTGCAACCCGCTTGATACCCGGTGCATTGGGACATGAAGACTCTGCGGCAAGTGATTCCTTAAGTTCAGGATTGTTAGAATATCCTCAGTATACTCGCCCTGACGTGTTCCAAGGGTTATGTGTTCCAGAGGTATTACTGAGCGGGAATCATCGATTGATTGAGCGTTGGCGGTTAAAACAATCGCTAGGAAGGACGTGGGCCAAACGCCCTGATTTGCTGGCAAAACGACAATTAAGTGATCTGGAACAAGTATTACTTAGCGAATTTAAACAGGAAAGTAAGAATTAATTTAGAATTTTATTGAGGAAAATAACCATGAGCAACATCATTCAAATACTTGAAGCAGAACAAATGCAAAATGCCAAGACCTTTCCTACTTTCGCACCCGGCGACACGATTGTTGTGCAGGTCAAAGTGAAAGAAGGTGAGCGCGTTCGTTTACAATCCTACGAAGGCATCGTCATTGCTAAACGCAACCGCGGTCTCAATTCTTCTTTTACCGTCCGTAAAATTTCTCATGGTGTCGGTGTTGAACGTGTTTTCCAAACCTATAGTCCCGTGGTTGACAGTATAGAATTAAAACGCCGTGGTGATGTACGTCGTGCCAAACTGTATTACATGCGTGAACTGAGTGGTAAGGCAGCACGTATTAAAGAAAAATTGACGGTTAGCAAAAATGCGCAGAATCAGCAAGCGGCTGAGTAAACGATTATTGGGTGGATTACGGCAAAAAACGCCTATCCACCCCTTCATTTTCCCTTAAGCGTCATCCCTTCTTACCACCTGCTACCACTATCTCCAGTCTATTTTTGTAGGGGCACGGCGTGCCGTGCCCGTGCTGCATATCTCGTTGAAGCCGCCGGGCATGGCACGCCATGCCCCAACACCTTTATCTTCGAACGCAGAGGCACAGCGTGCCGTGCCCT
>CAZTDR010000101.1:0-6268 GCA_964612855.1 uncultured Coxiellaceae bacterium | reverse complement strand
CCCCTGCTGGGAAGGCGATCTAAGCCGTATTTTGGTGCAAAAAAGAGACTGATTAACCGGACACTAGTGCGGCACGCCGTGCCCCTACAAAACCAAATTTACGCAGCAACGCCCAATCTTGCGGTTTAGTTCAGTTTATTTGTCAAAGAACCAAAGATGCGTCTAATCCACGTAAATTTGTTTTCTTTTATTTTCAGGAGTGGGTAAAAATCCTATTTCACATAAGTATTTAACATACAAGTGCAATAAGCGATTATTAATTTCCGGATAAGATAAATTCAGTTTTTCTAAGGCAGAAGTCGCGTGAGACATTTCAATGATGGGGGAGTCAGGGGGTTCGCTCTGGGCGAGTAAACGGGGTAAGAATGGGTAAAGGGCATTTTCTTGACTGATGTGTGTCAATTTATTTAACCAATCCGCATGGCTGCAGATTTTAATGTTATAACCAAAATTACTGAACCAAGCAATCAAATCACTCCACATGATGCCAGTTGGATGGTCTAGGTGAAACATATTTGATTTTTCTTTTTGTAATAAAGCAATGCCAACGATAGCCTTGCTGACAAAATCAACGGGAAGAATGGTTATTTTTTCTTTCCAATCGGGTGCAAAACCTAATTGAATGCAACCCTTAATTAATAGAAGTAAAGCGTCATTGAGATTTGCGGTACCTGTTTCTGAATTTCCCCAGATATAGCCTGAGCGATAAATGCAAACAGGAAGGCCGCGATTTTTTGCCTGTGTTAATAAACGCTCGGAAACCCACTTACTGGTGGCATACCCGCCGGTGATTTGGCTGGCATTGGCATCCGGAAAATCTTCAACAAGATGACCGTGCGCATCGAATTTGTTGGCGGTTGCCAGTGTTGAAATATAATGAATAGGTTTATCAAATTTTTGCATGGCAAACTTAATCGTTTCTAATGTCCCTTGCACATTGCTAGCACGTAAATGTGAATACGAAGTCACGGTATTTACTTGGGCGCCACAATGATAAATGACTTCAATTTTGTTCGCGAGATTATTATAAAGATCAACAGGCATGCTAAATTGCTCATTACTTATATCGCTTTGAATCATGACAATTCGTCTGTTTGCTAATGAAATGGTATTGGTGAGTTCATAGCGGTCAATATTATTTAATAAACGCGTTGCAATGCTTTCAAACTTGCCTTTGCGAATAGGACAATAAATTTTAGCGTCTGTTTGTTCTAATAGTTCATTTAACAAAAACACACCTAAAAATCCGGAAACCCCCGTCAATAATATGCCCTGCGGCGAAGAAAGCCTGGGGCTTTGAACTCTATTGGGAATGATATCATCATGTAAAATCGCATCGCGATTAATTTCATCTTGCTGCGAAGTTTTATACGTATATTCTTTTCCTCTCGAATCGATATATTCAGCCATCAACGGAATAAACGGTAAATCAAATAATATTTTTTCTGGTAAAGATATGCCAAATTTTTCTAAAATTTTAACGGATAGTGTGGCTATTAATTGTGAATTTCCACCGAGATCAAAGAAGTTGTCAGTAATGCTAATTTTCTCTTGATCTAAAATTTCTTGCCATATTTTATATATTTCAGTTTCTGTTGGATTGCGAGGCTCGACATAACTTCGATCCAGGATGCGCTCAAAATCTCTTGGAGGAGGGAGAGCGTTCCAATCTACTTTTCCATTAAAAGTTAAAGGTAACTGTGAAAGTGTGCTAAAAATAGTAGGAATCATATGCTTGGGTAGTTTGCTTTTTAAAGCGCTGCGCAAACTTCTTTTAGCAGAAGCGCCTTGTAATGTTTCCATTAAATTATGAGTTGTCAAAAAATAGTTTATGCTTTTTTGCAATAAAGCCATCTGTTTATCATTTCGATCAAAATGAATTCCCGCCCGTTGTTCGCTTTGCCAAATAACTTTGCCTGTTAACCATTTGGCTTCACTGGCTCCCGGGAGTTTAAAATTTAATTTAATGGATTCACCAATGTGCAGCTCTTCTGTAGGGCCCGTGATCGCGATGCCTTCTTTAGAAATATCTTCAGTGAGCGTCTGTAAATAATGATATTCATCATAACAAATTAAACATCGCTCTTGATAAGGAATGCGAATTCGATCTAAATTGGGAACCAAATAAGCGATTAAGCTCTTTTTCCCATGAGTGAGTTCTTTGGCAATCACGACCACTTCATTAATATCAGGAAATTGATTCAGGGCTGTTTCAATTTCATTTAAATCGATACGATATCCACTAATTTTAACTTGATGATCAATTCTACCTATAAATTGTAAATTTCCGTCTTTTAGTCGCCGCACTAAATCACCGGTTCGATATAGTTTTTCTTCAGTCTGCTTGAAGGGGTGACGAATAAATTTTGTCTGAGTAAGTTGCGGACGATTTAAATAACCTCCAGCAAGATTGGCGCCTCCAATTAAGAGTTCGCCAACACTTTCAATCGGTGCCAATTCTAAATGTTTATCTACAACATACACTTCCGTGTTAAAGAGTGGCTTGCCAATGGGGGGTAAGGCATGTTTGGCTTTTTCATCTTCAGGATGGCTATGAGCTTGGTAGACTTTATAGAATGTCGTTTCAATTGTAGCTTCTGCTGGGCCGTAAGTGTTCCAAATGTCGAAAGGAAATTTTTTAGGCGGGTAATGCGCCATTATTTCACCACCGACTTTTAATAGCCGTAAACTTAATTTATCAGGCCAGGGATAATTAAAGAGTACTTGCGCATAACTGGTGGGTAAGTCACACAGGGTAATTTTTTCTTTAGCTAGCCAAGCAAGAAATTCAGTCGGCGTGAATTTAATGCTATCTTTTACAATATGAATGCTCGCACCAACAGATAAGAAAGGGATAACTTCACAAAAGAAACTATCAAATCCGGGTGATGAAAATTGCGATGCTCGATCGTTGGCAGTGATGCTAAAACAAGTTTTATACCAGTTAACTAAATTGACCAAGCTTGTATGTTTTATAACAACACCTTTTGGCTGCCCTGTTGTTCCTGACGTGTAAATGACATAAGCAAATTGATTTTCTGGCATCCATTGAGGTGTTGGAAATTGCTCAGGAAAATGTTTGATGGCAGATAAAGTAGCATCAAGCACAATAGATTTATAGAGCAAATCCTTAGGTAAGCGTTGTGTATTATTAACTAAGATAAAATGCGCATTGCAGTCTTGTAAAATGAATTCTATTTTTTCTTCAGGATATTTAGGATCAATTGGCACATACACCGCGCCTATTTTAAGTATCGCTAACATCGTAGCGATAAGTAGCGGTGAGCGTTCCATTAATACGGCGACTAAATCACCGCGTCGAATTTTCTTTTGCGTCAGTAAATGCGCTATTTTGTTAGATAAATGATCTAACTGTTGATAGGTTAAAACTTGGGCCTCATAAGCCACCGCAATATAATGCGGCGTTTTTTTAACTTGATAAATAAATAAATCATGTACGGCCATATTTTTTGCATCGCTGGATTTAGCGGGAGGTTTTTTCTTAGTATTTGGCAGTAACTCTGCTTTTTCACTTTTTGTCAAAATGGAATAATGGGTTACAAGCTGTTCGGGATCTTCAATAATTTTTTGTAAAATAACGCAAAAATGTTCGGTTAAATTGTCAGCACTTTTTCGCGTAAATTTAGCTTCGTTATAGAGCAATATTAATTCGAGAGGTGATTTTTTACTGATAATGAGCACAAGTGGATAGAGTTTCGGTAAGACTTCAATTTCTTTTGATAAAAAGTTTTTTTTAGGGCTTTTGTAAAGTAATAAATAACTGAATACAGATTGAAATAAATCATTTTTTTCCAAAAAATAGTGATAGGATTCAATATTTTTAAGATTGATTTTAAGCTCTTTATCAATATTTTTTAAGTAAGAAAGAATGGTTTCATCTTCATGCACCGTTGACCTGACGGGTAAAATAGGGTGGCTACAATGAATGGATTTTAATGCTTTATTACTGCTAAGTTCACTGATGCCATAAATAATATCATCAGCAGAGGTATAGCGATTGAGTAGCAAGGCCCATGCAGCATTAATAAGCGTAAATGCAGTGATTTTTTTCCGTAAGCAAAATTTCTTAATGGATTCAGCTAATGATTTATCTAAGATATTTTTTTTATTAAAATAAAGATCTTCCGTAGGCTGTGGTGATGTTTCAAAATCTTCCAGCCACATTTTAGAGTGGGAATAGAAATTATTAATTAATTCTTTCCAGTAATGACTGCTATGAGTTTTATCCGCTATTTTTTTGGTCTTTTTGGTAGGCATAGGGGTGTTCCTCGTTTTAGATCGTACTGCCTAGACAAATAACGCCGCAGGGCACGACACGCTGTGCCCCTACAGTGCAACGCTATTTTCTTCCAAATTTGGCATCTTATTTAATTGTAAAATTATTTTGGATTCTGGCAGGGGTCGACTTAAATAATAACCTTGCACAATTTCACAGTTGGTATCAGCTAAAAATTGTAATTGTTCCGCTGTTTCAACACCCTCTGCCACCACTTGAATTCCGAGGGTATGAGCAAGAGCAATAATGGCGCTGATGATAGCGATATTGTTGTGATTAACCGGAATATCTTTTATAAAACTCTGATCAATTTTTAGTGCGCTAATTGAAAATTCTTTTAAATAACGGATGGATGTATAACCGGTCCCAAAATCGTCAATAGAAATTTTAACGCCCATTTTCTTGAACTTATTGAGCTTTTCAATCGCTGCTTCTAAGTGATCCATCATAGCGGTTTCCGTAATCTCCAATTCAAGATAGTGTGGATCAAGACCTGTTTCAGCCAGAATAGTTGCTATCGATTGGACAAGATTTTCTTGTTGGAATTGTTTAGGAGAAAGATTGACGGCCACGCTGACAGGTTGATAGCCTTGTGTTTGCCATGCCTTATTTGTCCGGCATGCTTCATGCAATGCCCATTCGCCAATCGGAATAATCAAATCGGTTTCTTCAGCAAGGGGAATAAATTCTGCTGGGTTAATAGGGCCCAAATCAGTGCTCTCCCATCGAATGAGAGCTTCAACACCAATGACCCCGCCATCTTTCAAATTCAATTTAGGTTGATAATGCAACGTAAATTCATTATTACTAATCGCCTTGCGTAATGCTGCTTCAAGTTGAGCATGTTTGTGTGCTTCAATCGCCATTTCTTTGTTGAAATAATGGAAAATACCGCCGCCAGCGTGTTTCGCTTTATACATAGCGATATCGGCATTACGTTGTAAATCTTCGAGTGATAATCCATCGTTTGGATAAATAGCAATACCTATGCTTGCGGTTAATGAGAAATCTTTATCTTCTATATGGATGGGCTGGCCACAACAGTGTAATATTTTTTCTGCGACGGAACTTGCAAATTTGGCATGGTCGATATCACTCAGCAAAATGATAAATTCATCACCACCTAAGCGCGCTAAAATATCACCCGCACGCAATATACTAGTAAAACGTTTGGCGATTTCTTTTAAGACTTGATCACCGGTAGGATGGCCAAAAGCATCATTAATATGTTTAAAACGATCAAGGTCAATGAATAAAACAGCCATCTTTTTTTTATGTCGTTTCGCGTGATAAATTGTTTTGTTGAGCATTTCATTAAAAAATACGCGATTAGGTAGGGCAGTTAAATGATCATAGTGCGCAAGCTTGATGAGATGTTCTTTGTGGGTAATCAATTCTTTTTCGATGAGTTTATGATCGGTAATTTCTTTTTGTAATAAGGAAGTCGTTTTTTCTAGGGCTTCTGTACGTTTGATCACATAACTTTCTAATTTTTTGTCATAAGTTTCAATGAAAGCAAGTAATTGATTGAATTGTTTGGCAATAAGCGAAATTTCATCATCTGCGCTTGTGGCTTCGAGTTGTTCCGTAAATTCATTTTTTGCTATGGATTCATGGAGCTTAATGCGTATTTCTTCCAAGCGTTTTAAGACAAGGTTATTAATTAGCCATAGACTGAATAGGATACCTAGCGCGAGGAGAATAGTTAGGGCAAAAAACGCAGAACCCCCCAGTAAAAATCGTAAGCTAACAAAAATCAGGAGTGAAAAAGTCACCCAAATAAAAACAAACCCAATCAAAGCCTTATGGCGTAACTTCATGGGAAGGTACTCCTGTTAACTCCTATATATCATTTCTATTTTATCATATTGGGGTAAGGTGAGACTGGTTTGGGATGGGGGCCATATCATTACCCGCAAGTTTTTTTAAGAGCAAAGAAACGTAGGGTGGATTAGGCGTTTTTTGCCGTAA
>CAZTDR010000100.1:0-6629 GCA_964612855.1 uncultured Coxiellaceae bacterium | reverse complement strand
ATGGTTTGCGATTTGCAATTCGTGAAGGTGGCCGTACTGTTGGTGCGGGCGTTGTGTCGAAGGTGCTTGAATAATTTTAAAGTGTGCAGTTAGGTCAGTAGCTCAATTGGCAGAGCGGCGGTCTCCAAAACCGCAGGTTGGGGGTTCGAGGCCCTCCTGACCTGCCAATATGCAAATTTTAAAATAGTGAAACAAGTCAAAAAAGGCTAAATAGAGTGATGGCATTTAAGACAGATCTTGAACAAAATACCAGCTTTGACTGGCTCAAGTGGGTAGTCATTTTTATTTTGTTTGCTGCTGGATTAGTTGCAAATTATTATTACGCTGCACAACCTTGGCCGTTGCGTCTATTAGGTTGGTTTGTGTTAGCAGGTGTCATGCTGGCGATTGCGATGTTAACAAAACAAGGCAAAGCAGCATGGGTTTTTGTGCGTGAATCCCGCGCAGAATTGCGAAAAGTATTTTGGCCAACTCGACAAGAAACCATGCAAACGACTTTGTTTGTTGCTGCAATGGTAGTCATACTTGCGCTGGCTTTATGGGCAATAGACGGCGGCTTAATGTGGGCAATAGGCTGGTTGACAGGACAAAGAGGATAAAAGCATGACTGAAGAGGTAAAGAAAAAGAGACGTTGGTACGTCGTGCATGCCTATTCTGGTTTTGAGAATTATGTAAAGCAAGCGCTTGCAGAACGCGTGATTCGTGATGGCTTAGAAGAAAGATTCGGCGATATTTTAGTTCCAACAGAAGAAGTTGTTGAGTTGCGCGCCGGGCAAAAACGAAAAAGTGAACGAAAGTTTTTCCCAGGCTACGTATTGGTTGAAATGGAAATGGATGATCAAACTTGGCATTTAGTTAAATCCATTCCCAAGGTACTAGGATTTATTGGCGGAACCAGTGATAAACCTGCGCCAATTAGTCCAAAAGAAGCTGAGACTATCTTGCAACGTGTTTTAGATAGTAGCGACAAGCCTAAGCCTAAAGTTTTATTTGAAATAGGTGAAGTCGTTCGTGTTATCGATGGTCCTTTTGCAGATTTCAATGGTGTAGTAGAAGAAGTGAATTACGAAAAAAATAGACTGCGTGTCGCCGTTTTAATTTTCGGTCGCTCAACCCCCGTTGAATTGCAATTTGACCAAGTGGAAAAAGGTTAATAGTAAAAGTAGGGTGGCACGGCGCGATTTTCACACCGTAACCCACCAATCATCAACCGGGGAGCTTTAAAAAGCGCTAGTACCCAAAGGAGTCAACATGGCAAAGAAAGTCAAATCGTTAATTAAGCTGCAAGTCAAAGGTGGTGCAGCTAATCCTAGTCCGCCAGTCGGACCTGCATTAGGCCAGCATGGCGTAAATATCATGGAGTTTTGTAAAGCATTTAATGCTCAAACTCAAACGCCAGATCGAGCTGGAAAGCCTTTACCAGTAGAAATTACTGTTTATGAAGATCGTAGCTTCACCTTCATTATTAAGACTCCTCCTGCTTCACATTTAATTAAAGAAGCAGCGGGTATTACGAGCGGTAGCAGTACGCCACATACCAATAAAGTGGGTAAAATTACTCGTAAACAATTGGAGCAAATTGCAACAGTTAAGATGCCAGACTTAAATGCAGCCACCTTAGAAGCAGCCATGCGATCGATCGCTGGAAGTGCACGTAGTATGGGTATTGAAGTCGAAGGAGGAGTGTAAGAAATGACTACGATTTCAAAAAGAATGCGCGCAATCCGCGAAAAATTGCAACCTGGAAAAATTTATTCGATTAATGATGCGCTAACTTTATTAAAAAGTTTACCGTTAGCTAAATTCCGCGAAAGCGTGGATTTAAGCATTAATCTTGGTATTGATGCTCGTAAGTCCGACCAAGCTGTACGCGGCTCAGTCGTATTACCAAAAGGAACCGGTCGCGAAATTCGTGTTGCAGTTTTCACCTCGGCGGCAAATGCAGATGCTGCATTGAAAGCAGGTGCGGATTTAGTTGGTATGGAAGATTTGGCTGAAAAAATTAAAGCTGGTGAGATGAACTTTGATGTTGTCGTTGCCTCACCCGATGCAATGCGCGTTGTAGGTCAGCTAGGTCAGGTGTTAGGACCACGTGGTTTAATGCCTAATCCAAAAGATGGTACGGTTACTGCAGATATTGCTACTGCTGTAAAAAATGCGAAAGCAGGTCAAGTGCGTTATCGTACAGATAAAGCGGGTGTCATTCATTGCACAATTGGCAAAATTGACTTTGAATCAGCTGATCTCGCAACCAATTTGGAAGCGATTGTAGCGGCACTGAAAAAAGCAAAACCCAGTTCAGCGAAAGGTATTTATTTCAAAAAAGTAACTCTTTCCAGTACAATGGGCCCGGGTTTGCAAATTGATATCTCGAGTTTGGTAGCATAAAACTCGACACCTCGCCGTCATCCCCGAATGCTTTTATCGGGGATCTGTGTACCAATGAGGAGATCCCCGATAAAAGCATTCGGGGATGACGCGTGAGGCGCAAAAGACTTTGTGAGTATTGATGAACATTCCGTTAAGCAATACTCGTCAAAGACCGTAGGTGCGAATGCTTAATGACTGAATTACTTCAGTAGCCTACGCAGACGGTAATGCCGCCATCCTAATTGGATGGTATTGCTGTTCGTCAATCGGTGTTACTCAGTTTTTATGAGTAACGAGTTAAGGAGAAAAATCAGTGACTTTAAGACTAGATGGTAAAAAAGCTATTGTTGCTGAGGTAGCAGAAATCGCAAAACAGTCTACATCTGTCATCGCTGCGCAATACAATGGTTTGACCGTTGCGCAACTGACCGAATTGCGAAAAAAGGCACGTGAATCGGGCGTCTACATGAAAGTAGTCCGTAATACCCTCGCTCGACGTGCTTTTGAAGGAACGCAATTTGCCTGTATGGATTCTGCGCTAGTTGGGCCGCTTGTTCTGGCTTTCTCAAAAGATGAGCCAGGTGCTGCTGCACGTGTATTCAAAGACTATGTCAAGAAATGGGAAAAACTGGAAGTTAAGGCTTTATCTATCGATGGCCAAATGCTCCCCGGTACAGACCTAAATCGGTTGGCAAGCTTGCCCACACGTGATGAAGCGATTGCTCAATTAATGTCTGTTATGTTAGCACCTATTACCAAATTCGTGCGCACATTAGCAGAGCCTCATGCGAAGTTGGCTCGTACTATTGCAGCAATACGCGATCAAAAGCAACAATCTGCATAGTATAAAGAAATTATTATTAATTTAAATTTAAGTGGAGTGATGAAAATCATGGCCGTTAGTAAAGAAGATATTTTACAAGCTATTTCTGATATGAGCGTAATGGATGTTGTTGAATTAATTAAATCCATGGAAGACAAATTTGGTGTTTCTGCTGCGGCAGCAGTTGCTGTTGCAGGTCCTGCAGCGGAAGCAGCTGTAGTTGAAGAAAAAACCGAATTCAACGTTATCATGACCAAAGCCGGTGAAAACAAGATCAACGTCATTAAAGCTATCCGTGCAATCACGGGCCTTGGCTTGAAAGAAGCAAAAGATCTTGCTGAAACTTCCCCAGCTGTTATTAAAGAAGGTGTCAACAAAGCAACTGCAGCAGATATCAAGAAGCAGCTTGAAGAAGCAGGAGCAACTGTTGAAGTTAAGTAATCACTTATCTGTCAGTAATCTATTAAGCAGGGCTGACGTTAAGTACGGCCGGGGACTTCGCGTCTCCGGCTTTTTCTATTTTGCTGCCTAGCAGCAATAGTTTTTGTGTATTGTTCACCTAAGTTGAGCGTGTCCACCGCTTTTAGATGAACAATTACATTTTGTTTTAGGCTCTTCAAACGACCATCATGCAGAGGTATCTTTCATGGGTTCAACGTACTCATATACTGAAAAAAAGCGCATTCGTAAAGATTTCGGTAAGCACCCTAGCACCATCGGCACTCCTCCCTTATTGGAGCTACAATTAGAGTCTTATCATAAGTTTTTACAAGCTGAGGTAGATTCAGAGAAGCGAGGCAATTTTGGGTTGCATGCAGCATTTCAATCCGTATTTCCAATCACCAGTTTTTCGGGAAGTTCAGTATTAGAATATGTGGGATATCGCCTAGGCGAATCTATTTTTGATGTCAAAGAATGCAAAATGCGTGGTCTAACATACGGTGCTTCTTTGCGGGTCAAAGTTCGTTTGATTCATTATGACAAAGATGCTGTGGGCGATACAAAAGTCGTCAAAGACGTGAAAGAGCAAGAAGTGTACATGGGTGAAATTCCCTTAATGACCAAGCATGGTACCTTTGTTATCAATGGGACAGAGCGCGTCATTGTTTCCCAGTTGCACCGTTCGCCTGGCGTGTTTTTTGAGCACGATCGCGGCAAAACCCATTCATCCGGAAAATTGTTATTTTCTGCGCGGGTGATTCCTTATCGCGGCTCCTGGTTAGATTTTGAATTTGATCCTAAAGATTGCATTTATGCTCGAATTGATCGTCGTCGCAAATTACCCGCGACCATTTTATTGCGCGCATTAGATTTTTCTGTTGAAGATATTTTAGCGCTCTTTTTTGAAAACAATGTATTTCATCTTCAGAAAGGCGAGTTCAGTTTAGATTTAATTCCTGAACGCTTAAGAGGCGAAATTGCACCCTTTGAAATTAAAAAAGCTGGAAAAGTTATTATTGAACAAGATCGTCGTATTACCGTACGTCATATTGCTCAATTAGAAAAAGCAAATATTAAAAAATTAGAAGTACCCGCGGATTATTTGTTAGGAAAAGTCTTAGCAAAAACTGTTATTAATCCAGAAACGGGAGAAGTGTTAGCTAATGCAAATGATGTTATCTCGGCCGACATCTTAAAATCTTTTATTGCAGCCGAGATTAAAACATTTGAAACGCTGTATATCAATGACATTGATCATGGCGCTTACATTTCCGACACATTACGTGTTGATCCGACATCTAATGCATTAGAAGCATTAGTTGAAATCTATCGCATGATGCGTCCAGGCGAGCCACCCACCAAAGATGCGGCAGAAGCTTTATTCAAAAATTTATTCTTCACACCTGAACGTTACGATTTATCCGATGTCGGTCGTATGAAATTTAATCGTCGTGTGGGTCGCCAAGAAATTTTAGGCCCCGGCGTTTTAACGAAAGAAGATATTATTGATGTACTAAAAACCTTAATTAGCATTCGTAATGGCGAAGGCACCGTGGACGATATTGATCATCTCGGTAATCGTCGTGTGCGCAGCGTGGGTGAAATGACTGAAAATCAATTCCGTGTGGGATTGGTGCGTGTAGAACGCGCGGTCAAAGAACGCCTTAGCTTATCTGAATCTGAAAACTTGATGCCGCAAGACCTCATCAATGCGAAGCCAGTTTCAGCTGCAGTGAAAGAGTTTTTTGGTTCGAGCCAGCTTTCGCAATTTATGGATCAAAATAATCCACTTTCTGAAATTACCCATAAACGTCGTGTGTCCGCATTAGGACCGGGTGGTTTGACAAGAGAACGCGCAAGCTTTGAAGTACGCGACGTACATCCTACCCATTATGGCCGTGTTTGCCCTATTGAAACCCCAGAAGGTCCAAACATCGGATTGATTAATTCTTTGGCTGTCTATGCGCGCACCAATGAATATGGCTTCTTGGAAACGCCTTACCGTAAAGTTATCAATAGCAAAGTTACCGATGAAGTGGATTTTCTTTCCGCTATCGAAGAAGGTGATTTCGTTATTGCGCAAGCTAACGCACTCCAAGATGCAAAAGGTAAATTGGTTGATACCTTGGTTCCGGTTAGACATAAAAATGAATCTACCTTAACTACACCTGATCGTGTGCAATATATGGATGTATCACCTAGGCAGATCGTATCTGTTGCAGCGGCTTTGATTCCTTTCTTAGAACATGACGATGCAAACCGTGCACTCATGGGATCAAACATGCAACGTCAAGCTGTACCGACACTGAAAACAGAAAAACCGTTAGTAGGTACGGGTATGGAACGTATTGTTGCAACCGACTCCGGTGTGACTGAAGTTGCGAAACGTGGTGGAATAGTGGACTTTGTTGATGCTTCTCGTATCGTTGTGCGTGTCAATGATGACGAAGCAGAATCCGGCACAACCGGTGTCGATATTTACAACTTAACCAAATATACCCGCACTAACCAAGATACCTGTATTAACCAGCGTCCTTTGGTACAAAAAGGTGACCTCATTCAACGCGGTGACGTATTAGCTGACGGTCAATCGACTGATATGGGTGAATTGGCATTAGGACAAAATTTACTTGTCGCATTTATGCCTTGGAATGGTTACAACTTTGAAGATTCTATTTTGATTTCAGAGCGCGTCGTGCAGGAAGATCGTTTTACCAGTATTCATATTGAAGAACTGACCTGTGTTTCTCGCGATACCAAATTGGGTATTGAAGAAGTCACAGCAGATATTCCTAATGTCGGCGAAAGTGCTCTATCAAAATTAGATGAATGCGGTATTGTTTATATCGGAGCTGAAGTTAAGTCAGGCGATATTTTAGTGGGTAAAGTGACACCCAAGGGTGAAACCCAATTAACACCAGAAGAAAAATTGTTACGCGCTATTTTAGGTGAAAAAGCGTCCGACGTAAAAGATACTTCATTACGTGTTCCAAC
>CAZTDR010000099.1:0-6656 GCA_964612855.1 uncultured Coxiellaceae bacterium | reverse complement strand
GCAGCCTTATTTGTCAAAAATAGAGGGCGGTTCATGATTTTTGTCGTGTACAAAGATTGCCTCAAAATAAATGTTACCGAAGACCTGTGGATAACCCATGAAAAATAAGTCGTTGCCTCAAAATACATGTTACCGAGTGGAGGCGGAACATAATGAGGCAAATGAGCATGGAAACCTATTTAAAAAGTCTCAAAATGAGGTACTTACGAGGAAATCGAAAGGTCAAGGGTGAGGTATTAGACGAACTCTGCCAGACGGGCGGCTATCACCGTAAACATGCAATAAGGATGTTGACCAAACAAGCCATCGGCTGGAGAGAGAAACCGGCAGGCCGAAAAAAGAAGTATGATCCCAAGGTGCTTTTAGCGCCGATAAAGCAAATATGGCTTGCCACAGACCAAATGTGCGGTAAGCGCTTAAAGGCGGCATTGCCTCTTTGGTTGCCTCATTATGAAAGTTCATTTGAAGCCTTATCAGAAGAAATAAAAGGACAGTTATTGCAAATGAGTGCAGCGACCATTGATAGGCTGCTAAAAGACATTCGGACACGCTATCCAAAACGTTTAGGAGGAACGAAGCCCGGAAGTCTTTTAAAACAGCATATTGCTATTAAAACGGATCAATGGAATGAAGACCGTCCTGGTTTTCTCGAAGCCGATACAGTTGCGCATTGTGGGACGACTTTGTTGGGAAGTTTTATTTGGAGTGTCACACTCACAGATATTTATTCAGGTTGGACAGAAAATGCGGCTGTATGGAACAAAGGTGCAGAAGGAGTGTTAGGGCGAATTACCTCGATTGAATCTCGTTTGCCATTTCCCATTTTAGGTTTTGATTGTGATAACGGATCTGAGTTTTTAAATCATCATTTGATGCGTTATCTACAAACACGGGAAAAACCCGTACAATTTACGCGTTCTCGTGCTTATCACAAAGGAGACAATGCGCATGTAGAACAAAAGAATTGGACGCATGTACGGCAACATTTCGGTTATTATCGTTTAGAAAATTCTTCGCTTGTAACACTGATGAACGATCTTTACGAAAATGAATTTTCATTACTTCATAATTATTTTTATCCCTCTGTGAAGTTAAAAAATAAATTACGTATTCAATCTAAAATCAAAAAACAACATGATGTGGCACGAACACCTTATGAGCGCTTGCTCTTAAGTGAACATGTATCTGCTGATCAAAAGGAAAAACTAAAACAAATTTTTACCCAACTGAACCCCTTTACATTAAGAGCATCAATTGAGAAAAAGTTAAAGAAAATTTTTAGCAATATTGAAATTTCTTATCAAGGAAAACGAGGTAAGATATAAAGGTAAAATTCTTTAACCAAAGCTATCGTTCGGTAACATCATTTTGAGGCAACGATAGCTGGTTATTTTATGGACTTCGGTAACATTTCATTTTGAGGCAACTGGGGGGCTTGTGGTACCCAGGGCGATTGCACCAAAGTTCAAAATCCGACCACTTTCCTTAAATATCTGGTACTTAGCGCTGCTTTAATACGCTTAATTGTAATACCCTCAGTGCAAGATGTTTCGTCATTCAGTAGCTTTAAAACTATTCTTCTCATATAACCTAAGTTCTCTGCAGCATGTCCACGATAAATCGGGCAATTATCTTCGTGCAATCCAACATCTAATTTATAATTTAAACCATTTTCAATTTGCCAATGCTCGCGAATAGAAAAACAAATTTTTTCAAATGACTTCAATGGAAGAGATGAAATGTAATAGCGTGTTGATGTTTCAATTACGTCATTGGCTAAATGTCGTTTACAGCGCACCTGAGTAAATGTTTGCAAGTCTCTCCATTCTTTTTTGAATCTCGGTAAATACATCAAAGGTAATATTGTATAATCACGCTCTTCACGTCGACCATGGCCATAATCTTTTGTCTGGCTACGTCGATAGACCATTCCTGCATGCTGATACCCCTCTGCGCGCTTAAACAGACTCTCCACTTTCTTATAGAACCGCTTATGATTTTCTTTTAACGAAAGCACATAATTACCCTGCTTTTCTCGTATTAAATTAGCTATTCCTTTTTGCGTGCCCATCGCATCTATCGTGATAATTTTATTCTCAATAGCCAATTTTTTTAACAATACAGGGATCGCTTTTATTTCATTTGTCTTGGTGGGTGTTTTTACATTTCCAAGAATTATTTCCTCTTTGGCACTGTAAGCGCTAACAATATGATTTGCATTTTTATCTCCTCGAGCATGAGAAGAGCCTCGCTGCGTTTTCCCATCAATACTAATGACATCTCCAGAAACTAAATCAACAATACACCTGATCCAAAGCAGCAAGCATTTTTCAAATTCCACCGGATCAATTAATGAAAATACACGAGCAAACGTGTAATGCGTTGGAATGCCGCAACTTAAATCAATAAATTGACTTAACCATTTTCGTTTTGCTCGACCAAATAATTCCATCGATTTCCATGTATCACAACCTGAAATTAATGCGCACAACGCAATCAAAATAATTGTAATCAAAGGATGCTTTACTCGACCGCCGATACGTGGATCTCGAATCGATAAAAAGCAGGTGAAAAGGTATTGATTAACACTCAAATTCCGCGTAACTTTCATTTCTATCAAGCTCCTTCTTAAGGTTTTTTAATCTTACGTCGGCTAAACGTAGGGGCTTGATTTCTAATACTTTTCCTTAAAAAATCCACTCCTTTTTGCTTCCTCTCATCCTTTCAAAAATAAGTACTTTGTTTTTTATTTGAACTTTGGTGCAATCGCCCTTGGGCGAAATTTAAGGTAATCGACTAATAATATTCTCTTAAGATACTCCTTATATACTTTAAGAAAATAACTGGGGTAATAATGATATGAAAAGCCAACACGTTCAGAAAACTGATTTAACTAGTGATAAGTCCGAGTCAAAAAAAACAGGATTATCGAGTTCCTTTTTTAAATCACCAAGAGATATGCAACTTAATAGCATCGATTTCTTGTCAAGGAAAGATTTAATAAATACCGCTGTTGTAAGCAAAGAATTTCGCGAGCTTACTTTTGATGCCATGTCTGACGAAGCCGTGTCATATCAAGCATTAGCGAAAGGGCAAAAAATAATAAATGAAGAAAAGGAGTTAGATTCCTGGCTCAAAGAAACATTGAGTGTTCAATCTGGACTACTTGCTCTAGGTAAGGAACTGATTACCATGAGACAAGTGAAGCAAATGGCAGACAGTCGTCTATGTGCACTTATGACAGAGGAGGGTTTGTTTGCGCTACGAGAAAAACTTATTACTGTGGAGCAAGTAATTCAGACGAGATCGATAGGGCACGTAGATGCCTTTTTGAGCCCCAGTGGTATGATTGCTTTGCGAGAAAAGCTCATTACTGTGGAACAAGCAAATCAACTGCCTATAACGTACTTAGACGCTCTTTTGAGCTCCAGTGGTATAATTGCTTTGCGAGAAAAGCTCATTACTGTGGAACAAGCAAAGCAGATGCCATCGATATGGCACGTAGATGCTCTTTTAAGCCCCAATGGTATAATTGCTTTGCGGGAAGGGCTTATGACTGTAAGTCAAGCGAATCAGTTTTCTTCTTCTGAATTGGAGCAAGCATTAACTAACCAAGCTTTAGAAGTCGCAAGAGAAGGTCGGAATAATCACGCGCCGGGTTTATAATTAGCTAATGGAAGAAGATGATCTTAATGCTGTTTCTATTATCCGCGGTGAAATTTTTGGTAGACAAAGCGCATCAAAAAATAGGTAATTTGTAATTTAAGAGCCTGTAAATACAATTGTGTAACTGCTTATTTCTAAACTAACCTATCGCCCAAGCGATAATAAGGAGTAAGCAGTACTCAACTCAATTTTATTTACAGGCTCTGGGGGATCCGCCACGCGAACGATAATTTTTGTTCCGATATGAGGGAATAACAGCAGGTAAATATTAGGTATACAACGTAGAATAATGCCAATTATATTTCAATTTTTCTTAAAATCAACAAGCTAACCTGTTAACCTTATGCTGCAGTTTTTTAAGAGGAGGATGCTATGTTGCAGCTCACTTTGACTTATAATATCGAATAAATTTTTTCTGCTGCGCTTTGTCCGCTTTTGCTGGAACTGCATGGGGTTTCTTGTAACAGAAATCATGTGTATGCAACCATTTAGTCATGCCGCTAATGCTGTATTTTACACCGTAGTTTTTCCAAACATATTGGCAAATATCTTTGACATAAAGATACGTTATTTCTTGAAGATGATCTGTTATTTCGCGAATCTCTTTGTCCGAGAGCTTTGCATCATGCCCCCATTAGCAGTCGATAGCTTATTATCTTTCAGATAAGCATCAATATGACGTCTTACTGTTTCGTCATCAAGTAGTAGAATGCGGGCAATTTCAGAATAGCTGTATCCATCGTCATAGGCTAAAACTGCTTTAATTCGGTCGCAAATCCGTTTGTCACGTTCTTTGCGATGACAACTATTAATTTTGTCTTTCCGTTGGCGATAGTATTTTTTCCATGAAAGCTTTTTACTCTATTTTTTAATTTATTGCAGCAAATTTCACATCTTCAATGGCGAGTGGTATATATTGAAATCAAGAATGCACTGTAAATCTAATTTTACAAATTATCCTATTTAATTTTGATTTTAAAAAAATAAGTATTGCTTTTTCAGCTTTTTGCGAAGTTGAAAAATAGTGTTCAGTATAATAATTACACTTATTATCATGAATGAAAAAATTACCTTTCCCTACAAATCCTTTTTCACTTAAATAATAACCATATTCTATTTTATACCCCCTATAATTTATGCTCTTGATGCTCATAATAAGCTTTCCATTATTTAATTAATAATAACTATCCCTTTTAGAACCCTGCTCTTTTTACTTTCAAAAACCATATTAATCAACCCCGCAAATGGGTGATCTAATATGGAGTAAGAGCACATAATAATTAGATTAAAATAGCAACGAGTCAGATGTAGATTCATAGCGAGCAAAAAAGTAGGCTGCTTTGGAAAGCAGCTTATTTAGATCAAGCACTTCTGGAGATTCTTCTGCAGTGGATTAGAATTTTAACCTTGGAGCATGGTCGATAGAATTAACAATGCATTTTAGTGGTTTTTTTGGAGTTCTTTGATTTTTATTAAAGGCAATCCCGTCACTTCTTCAATAAAAGAAAGTTCTGCATTTTTTGCCAATAAACGCTTCGCGATCTCCAGTCTATTTTGTTCTACGCCTTCAGCTCTAAACTGCTCTGCAACTGTCATAATTTTCTCTCCTACCTCGGGTGAAAGTTCTGTTTTTACCATATCTATAAATGCGTCTTTATTGCTCAATTCACCTCGATCAAGTATATATACCCATTACACCTCAAGATGCGAACAATGGCGAATGTAGAATTCGAAAGTTATCAGTGACTCTCTCACGTAAAATATACTTCTTCCAGCCAATACCTTTAAAAAATCCCAATGTCGCATCAGCAAATTCAGAAAATTTTCCGTAATACTGATTGTAACGAACTGATTCGTGCATCAGCTTCCAAACTCACTCTACTGGATTTAGGTTCGGTGAATAAGGCGGCAAATAATGCAACTTTATTCCAAGTTCTTTTGCAAAATCAGTCACCTC
This sequence comes from uncultured Coxiellaceae bacterium, assembly GCA_964612855.1. Taxonomy (GTDB): domain Bacteria; phylum Pseudomonadota; class Gammaproteobacteria; order DSM-16500; family DSM-16500; genus DATIJJ01. The sequence continues at coordinate 1,033 of CAZTDR010000099.1, read as the reverse complement.
GACGTTTCGATGATATCGTGCATTGTCCCAGATCACATGAACTTTAAATTTCCCCGGGTTAGCTTGGCGCAATTTCCACAGAAAATCACAAATGGTGCTTGCATTAACGGTATCAACTTGTCGATATGTAAAGCGATGACCATTAAGACAAATGCCACCTATGAAATTTAAACGCTTCTGATAAGCTGTCGTAGGAATTTCTTTGCGTTCGCCCTTCAATATCCAGCCGTATGTGTGTGTTTGATGTTGTGGATGAACGCTGTCAGCAAAATAAATTGGCTCCTTTTCCCCAGATTTTTTCTTTAACCGATTATAATGTTTAATGAACTTTTCTTGCTGCGTTTTGTCAGCTTTGGCTGGAACAGCGTGCGGTTTCTTGTAACAGAAATTATATGTATGCAACCATTTAGGCATACCGCTAATGCTGTATCTTACGCCATAGCTTTGCCAAACATACTGGCAAATATCTTTTACATAAAGATAGGTGATTTATTGAAGATGCTCAATCAACTCACGCGTCTCTTTGTCAGAAAGCTTTGCATTACTGCCGCCGTTAGCTGTTGAAAGCTTTTTTTCTCGCTGGTAATCATCGATGTGGCGGCGAATCGTTTCATCATCTAACAAAAGAATTCGTGCAATTTCAGAATAACTGTAGCCTTCATCATAAGCTAAGACTGCTTTTATTCGATCTCGCACGCGGGCATCGCGTTCTTTGCGGTGACGAACTATTAACTTTTGTCTTTCCGTTGATGTGAGCATCTTTTCCACAAATGCTTTTTACTATATTTTTCAGTTTATTGCAGCAAATTTCGCATGTTCAATGGCGAATGGTATAGATAACTTTTAAGCCGTTGTTGGCATCATGCTAAAAACAAATGCCTTTTTTATTGGAAGAATAATGGTACCAAGAACCAATAAAATAACTTCCTGCTACAGGAAGAACATATATTTTTCTACACTGATATGTTCCTACTACAACCCTTGCGCCATGAATAAGCAAGCATCGTAAATATCGATCGCCTCGCTTACTTAT
>CAZTDR010000098.1:0-6943 GCA_964612855.1 uncultured Coxiellaceae bacterium | reverse complement strand
GAAGGGGACATTTTTGCTTTGGTAATAGAGAGGACATTTTCCTTTTGGTACCACAGGGGTAATTAAAAAATTAATATTTCTTTAAGAAAATCGGTTTAGAATGAACTCATATTAATTTACAGTGATGGAGATGTCATGCATCTAAGAACAATATTTTCTGGAAACCCTGTATGGGGCGAAAGAGCCGTTGTTACTGTTGTTTCAGAAAAAGAATTAGAGCAGCGAAAATTAACGACAGAACTAACCAATGCAAAGAGTAAGTTACAATATGTAGCCGCCCAAGATGAAACGGAGATCTTAAAGAATTATCCATTATATCAAGAGTTTCTTAACCTGCTGGACAAGGTCTTGCGTGAACCAGCTCTTTTTTCTAAGCAAGAACAAGAACGGCTCATTAAGCTCACAGAATGCACCACCTTAAAAATAACTGACCCTAATAATCAGCAAAATGACCAAAAATATGATGACCTAATGAGTGAAGTTTATCGTGTTTCCGCAGATAAAGCGAAAGCATACTGGTCTCCTAGAGCTCATTTTTGGGGGAAAGTCGCCATTTGCGTGTCGGGAATAGTTGCAGTGGCTGCTCTTATGGTGGGAACATGGGCGCTAACTGCAGCGCTTAGTTTAATTGATCCCCTGTTAGGACTGGCTGGATTAATGGTTGGAATTGGCGTAATTGGCGTCGCTGTCACTCAACTTAGTAAAGCCTATCAAGCCTTTAAAAAACACCATAACAATCAAAATGCTTATTTGGAATTTAATAAGAAACAGGAAAAAGAGTCGAAACCTTGTTTCTTTTCTGCCTCTGTGCCAAAAGTTGATTCCGCCGTGGCTGCATTGAAGCCGCAAGATAATCAAAGCGAAGAACAACCATCCTCTACTCGGCCAGGGGCTAGGACGACTTCAAAGTAGCTGTTTCCTCAATATTAAGGCCGCTGGGCGGACACATGGGTCCGCCCCTACGTATTTATAAATTGCATGTTAGGTGCTGACCTGGAATACCACTTGCTTTGCTTGGCTATTTACTTCCCAGGAGCGGGCATAGACAAAACGAATAAACGTCTGCATAGGTACAACAAATCCGTGTTGCTTCATGCGAAAAGTCCAGATTTCATACCCAGCCGCCCCCAATAATTTTTTATCGGTAGACCCTTCAGCAGTTTTTTTGACGGGCTGCAAAAGTGTTGCGTCATAACCCCGTAAATACCAGTTATAACCGGTCGACGGATTTGATTTCAATTTGATGGAAAACTCGGGATGGGACGATTGCACCATAACCACCGGTTTATCTTCCGTTGGCAAAGGGGTTGTTACTGCCATTGCTTGAGAACTCATCAAGGCCGCCGCTGTTAATAAAGCCATCAGACTTTTCATTTTATACCTCTAATACTGAAAAAATTTTCTTTGCAACGCCCGCACTCATAACCGCGTTCACAGGCAAATACCAATGACGCTGATCAGCGAACGTGAAGGATTTCACTGCATCTTTTTCTGTCATAATCACCGGGAATTCATCCGCAAAATTGATATCTGCTCGCTGATAAAGATAATGATCCGGAAAGGAATGCTCCACTACCTGAATCCCTAATTTTTTTAACGTTGAAAAAAATCGTTGTGGATTGCCAATCCCTGCCACAGCATGGACTGTTTTATTTTTTAATTCAGTTAGCTTAAGCGTTTTATCGGGCAAAACCAGAGAATACAAGACATCTCCCTGCAACTGCATAGTTTCAGTTTGACCCACGGCATTTTCACCGTGCGTCACCACCAAATCAACCGTTTTCAAACGCGTTAAAGACTCACGCAAAGGGCCTGCCGGTAACAATTGGCGATTACCAAATTGCCGCGACCCATCAATAATGACGATTTCCATCGTACGAGACAAACGATAATGCTGCAAACCATCGTCAGAAATGACAATATTGCATTCCGTTTTTTGTAACAACTCACGAACTGCCGCCACACGATCTACGCACACCACCATCGGACAATTTGTCCGTTTTGCAAGAAGCAACGCCTCATCACCAACGTGTGCAGCTTCATCTTCTGCTGTGACCCAATACGGTTGCCTTAATTTTTTACCCCCCACACCCCGGCTCACAATGCCAGGACGGTATCCTTTTGCACGCAATTGGTCGGCAAGCCAAATGACGAAGGGTGTCTTACCTGTTCCGCCTACGGTTAAATTTCCGACAACAATAATAGGTAATGGAAAGTCGATAGGTTTTTTAATAAATCGATAAAAAAAATAACGCAGTGAAACACCTACGCGAAATAACCACGAAAAAGGCAATAACAAAAAAGTTAATGGAGTTAACGAAGGATGATAGGCTTGTTTTTCCAAAAATTGGCGCATGAAACTGCTCGCGAATATTTTTACGTTTTTAAACCGTCTCGGTCTCTTTAAATTGCATTTTATATAATTTTGCGTATAGCCCATCTTGACCGAGTAAATCCGCGTGCGTTCCTGTTTCCACAATACGTCCTTGGTCAAACACGATGATTTTGTTCGCATGCTCAACCGTTGATAAACGATGCGCAATGACTAAAGTGGTACGATTTTGCATAAGCTCATCGAGTGCGGATTGAATATAACGTTCAGATTCTGTATCCAGTGCCGATGTCGCTTCATCTAAAATAAAAATGGGGGCATTTTTTAAAATAGCTCGCGCGATTGCAATCCGTTGACGCTGACCGCCGGACAGTAATACACCGTTTTCACCAATGTAAGTATCAAGCCCATTGGGTAATTGCTCAATAAAATCGAGCGCATAAGCCGCTTTTGCTGCCGCTTTAATATCGGCTTCGCTCGCCTTCTCAAAACTGCCGTAGGCAATATTATTGCGAATGGTGTCATTAAATAAAATCACATGCTGCGATACTATGGCAAATTGCCGACGCAAATCTGCCAAACGATAATCTTGAATGGAAACATCATCCAATAAAATGTTTCCGGTATATTGCGTATAAAAGCGTGGTAATAAATTCACTAATGTGGATTTACCGCTGCCAGAGCGTCCAACCAAAGCGACAATTTCACCTGGCGCAACGCTGAAACTAATATCTTGTAATACGACTTTTTCCGCATGATAAGCAAAATTGACGTGCTGAAAATCCAATTTTCCTTGCGCGCGCTGCAATGTTTTTGTTCCTGTATCATCTTCTGGTTTTTCATCCAACATTTCAAACACAGTTTGAGCGCCTGCAAGACCGCGATATAATTTATTTTGCATTGTCGTCAAATCTTTCATCGGTTTTAATAATGCTAACATGGCGGCAATTAAGGTGACAAAACCACCCGGCGATAAAATGGAACTGGCAATATCGAGAGTGGCAACATACAGGGTCGCTGATAACGCAATCGCCGCAACAAGCTGCACACTGGATACACTCCAGGAGCGCGCGGCAACGACTTTCATTTCTCGCTGACGATTGACACGAGTGGCCTTATCAAATTTTTCCGTTTCATATTGCTCACCCCCAAAACCGCGTACCACCTTATAGCCCTCAATATTTTCTTCCGCGGCATGGGTTAAATTCCCCATCGAATCTTGAATGCTTAAGCTCAAGCGGCGCACACGTTTGCTGGTATAACGCATAATGAGCGTAATCAAAGGGATGATGATGAAATAGAGCAACGATAATTTCCAACTGATTTTAAACATCACGAACAACAAACCAATTGTCAAAAAACTGGCTTGGATCGCGGTCGTTAATACATCAGCACTGGCATTGGCGACTTGCTCAACACTGTACAGAATAACCGATAAAATTTGCCCGGATGTCGCGTTATCATAAAAACGAGCAGGCAATTTTTGTAGATGGGAAAATAAATCTTGGCGTAATTTCATAATAACGTTGCGCGAAACAGAAGCGATATTATAGTTAGAAAAAAAACTCGCCAATCCCCGCAACATAAATACACCTAACACGATCATCGGTGCCATGCGCAAAAAGGCTGGATCTTTTGCGACTAATCCTTTATTGATCAAGGGCTTTAAAAAGTAAATGAACCAGGCATCGATACCCGAATACAGCATACTGGCCACGAGAGCAATAACCAGAGAAAACCAATAACGTCGCACATAGCCAAATAAACGCTTATAGGTTTCAAATGCATTGGCAATATCTTTAGGTTCTATTTTAACTTTTGATGTTTTAATTTTCATGGGTCATCTCGTTTGCAGGGCGCTTGAAACATGCGTATGCTATAGTCCTTCCGATAATTATTTTGCATTTTAACACGGCATCTTATTGTCATCTCAAGGCGTTTTTCAATCACAAAAACTTGAAATAGCCCTGCTATTCCTGCTTTTTTGTTCAATCAAAACACCTTGATCTGACAGTAATCTGTCATGTTAAAATGCAAAATAATTATCGGAAGGACTATAGCATAAAATGTTTGTTATCTCACGAGAATACCATGCTAAAAAATATCATTGAAACAGCCTTTGAAGACCGTGCCAATCTGACGCCAGCCACCGCTTCCCAAGAATTAAAGGAAGCGGTTAAAGAAAGTATTGCCGCTTTAGATTCCGGCCAAGTACGCGTGGCGGAAAAAATAGATGGCAAATGGCACACCCATGAGTGGTTGAAAAAAGCGGTTTTACTCTATTTTCGCCTCCATGATAATCAACTGATGGACGGCAGTTTCACCCATTATTTTGATAAAGTTCCGCTTAAGTTCACTGATTTTTCAGCAGAAGACTTAAAAGCCAGCGGCGTGCGTGTCGTACCACCCGCTGTGGCGCGCCGGGGTTCATTCATCGCACCCAATACGATTTTAATGCCTTCTTATATTAATATTGGCGCTTATGTCGATTCAGGTTCGATGATTGATACCTGGGCGACCGTGGGTTCTTGTGCGCAAATCGGCAAAAATGTCCATTTATCCGGCGGGGTAGGCATTGGTGGTGTGCTAGAACCTTTGCAAGCCAATCCGACGATTATCGAAGATAATTGTTTTATTGGCGCGCGCTCTGAAATCGTGGAAGGCGTGATTGTTGAAGAAAATTCCGTGATTTCCATGGGCGTTTATATTGGCCAAAGCACTCGAATTTATGATCGGGAAAAAGATACGATTACTTATGGACGCATACCGGCGGGTTCTGTGGTGGTGTCGGGTAATCTGCCCAGTAAAGATGGGAAATATAGCTTGTATTGTGCTGTGATTGTAAAAAAAGTAGACGCGCAAACACGGAGCAAAGTGTCTTTGAATGAATTGTTGCGAGAATAAGCTCTGTTTGCACCCATGTGTCCGCCCGGACTTTTGAGGCCGCTAGGCGGACACATGGGTCCGCCCCTACGAAAAGCCATAAAGCCATTTAGAATGGGATTTAATTATGTCCGACACACTCGAATTATTAAAACAACTCATCGCCTGCCCCTCGATCACACCCGTTGACGCAGGCTGCCAAGACATCATCAGCGACCGCCTGAAAAAAGCCGGTTTTTCCATTGAATTTTTACATTTTGGTGACGTCACCAACTTATGGGCACGACACGGCACACATGGACCCCTATTTGTTTTCGCAGGTCATACTGATGTCGTTCCGCCAGGACCCTTAACGGCCTGGGACAGCCATCCTTTTATACCAACAGAACGCAGTGACTATTTATATGGTCGGGGTGCAGCAGACATGAAAAGCGGCCTGGCAGCAATGGTTATCGCCGCCGAAAATTTTGTACGGGATCATCCTACTTATCCAGGCTCAATTGCTTTTTTAATCACAAGTGATGAAGAGGGCCCTAGCATTAACGGCACACAAAAAGTCGTGGCAGAATTAATTAATCGTAATGAAATGATCGATTATTGCATTGTGGGTGAAGCGAATAGCCATGCTGTATTGGGTGATCAAATTCGGGTTGGCCGCCGAGGATCACTGCATGGCAAATTAACTATTTTTGGCAAGCAAGGTCATGTTGCCTATCCCGACATTGCACAAAATCCTATTCACTTGCTTGCGCCGGTGTTGAGTGAGCTCACCACAACGATTTGGGATGAGGGTAACGCGGCTTTTCCCCCCACCACTTTTCAAATTTCCAATATACACTCCGGAACTGGCGCTACCAATATCGTACCCGGCACCTTGGAATTATTGTTTAATTTCCGCTTTTCTACTGCTATCACCGTGCCAGAATTACAGCAACGCGTCACGGCCATCATCGAAAAAAATCAGCTCAATTTTGATTTGGCTTGGAACTTATCGGGCAATCCGTTTCTCACCCGCCAAGGCAAACTGATTGCTATTGCCGAAGAAACAATAAAAGAGTTAACCGGACTGGAGCCTATTTTATCAACAACTGGCGGCACGTCTGACGGACGCTTTATTGCACCGATGGGCGCAGAAGTCATTGAGATTGGCCCGTGCAATCAAAGCATTCATCAAGTGAATGAACATGTGCGGATAGCCGATTTAGATAGCTTAGTTGCGATTTACCAACGGATTTTAGAAAAATTATACCTCTAGGGTCTGTTGATAATGGGTTTGGCTTGTTTAAAAAGCGGTAGACTCGGCCAAAAACGGTTTTTGACTCGATTCCCCACTTTTTAAACAAGCCAAACCCATTATCAACAGACCCTAAGTATCTTTTTATCTTTCACCTACATTTTGTAATTGCAGAATCTTGCATTCTCGTTTACCCTTACACGCCATTGTAGGGTCGCATACAGATCCTAATTTTGGAGAGATGGCCGAGCGGTTGAAGGCGCACGCCTGGAAAGCGTGTATACGTTTCACGACGTATCGAGGGTTCGAATCCCTCTCTCTCCGCCAATTATTTACACCGAGTTACGGCAGCAAGTATTGGTCTCTTCGCGACGATATGTTGTGAACCCCGCCAGGTCCGGAAGGAAGCAACGGTAGCGAATGATTCGGGTGCCGAAGTCAGGCTCGGCTGGTTGCTTTTAATTCCAAAGCTGAGCCATAGTTGCTTAGTAAGA
>CAZTDR010000097.1:0-7071 GCA_964612855.1 uncultured Coxiellaceae bacterium | reverse complement strand
GAGATCCCCGACAAAAGCATTCGGGGATGACGGAGGTGGATGACAATGAAGAACCACCCGGGCCCGGTGTATACAACTTTCTCTCATTTCTATATACTAATTTCAGGTAAATTTTCGCTATTTTGAAGCGAGGAACGATGGCTGAAGGAGAGTTACAGGTTATTGAGCTTAGAGATGACTTCTATCGCGACGGTTACTACAAAGCGTTAATTGCTGCAGGCGGCTTGTTAGTTGCGATTGCTTTGTTAATCAGTACTTCTCTCTATTTATTCTTATCGAAGCCAACGCCTGTGACTTTTGCAACGGGAGATGAATTTAGAACCTTGTTGCCGGTCTCTGTTGATAAGCCCTATTTATCTCAACCGGATTTAATTCAATGGATCAGTGACGCCTTGCCAAAAGTGTTCAGCATTGATTTTGTCAATTATAATTCGAAGCAACAAAGCGCATCACAATACTTTACTGTAAACGGTTGGAAGAATTTTTTAGATCAACTTAAGATGTATGCTGACTATAATGCCGTCTTATCGGGAAAATTATTTGTAACGGCAGTACCAGGCGGGGCGCCTTTTATTTTAAATCAAGGACTCTTGCCCAGTAATACCTATGGATGGCTTATTCAAATGCCGTTGAATCTTAATTATAGTAGTGTGGCTAAAGGAACAACGCTGCCGCTTGTCATGCAAGCATTGGTTGTCAGAATCCCGACTACCAATAATTTGTCAGGAATTGCTATCGAAAAATTAACCGTGACGAAGGGCGCGGGGGACCAAATTATTTCAAATGAATAACGTAAATAGTAAAAAAATTTGGCTCGCTTTGTTGCTCGGTTGGTTAAGCAGCCCGCACGTTGTGTTGGCGCAAGATCCATTGCCAACCGATCTTGCGCAGTTTGAAAGTTGGCTAAAAAAAAATGGCCAAACCCAACTGTTGGCACAAAATCAAAATGGGAATAGTTCGTCGAACAATAGTGCTTTGCAAATTATTTCTGGCGCCTCTCCCGATGCACCTGTCGTGATAACTAAGCCACGTAAACGATCGACTAATCGTCCCAAAGTCTTGACCTATGAAGATTCACAAAAAGTCATTATGAATTCTTTGCCTTCAGCGCCTCCGCCGAGTGAGGAATCGCAAGAAGCATTTAATGGCATGATGCAGCAAAATATGCCGTTGAGTCCGCAACAAGTGGTGAAGTTAAAACAATTGATTGATCAATCTCAGCGCGCGGCAGCGATGCCAGCGACAGTCCCGCCTAAGCCGGTTTCATCGACAGTAATGGTTAATTTGGCGCCGGGCGCGACACCGCCTGCTATCCGTCTTGCGCAAGGGTATGTGACATCGCTTGTATTTGTCGATTCTACTGGTTCACCCTGGCCCATCGCAGCTTATGATATTGGCGATCCTAAAAAAACAAACATTCAATGGGACGGAAAAAGTAACGTATTGTTACTGCAAGCGACCGCACCGTATGGGGATAGTGATTTAGTGATTCGATTGATCGGCATGCCCACTCCGATTACATTGGCGCTCGTATTAGGCCAGCGTGTTGTTGATTACCGTACGGATATTCACGTGTCGGGAATTGGCCCCAATTCAAAAGATTTGCCGACAGGAACGAATTTACCGAATAGTGCGAATCAATTACTGCTCAGTGTGCTAGATGGCATTGCCCCGGCGGGCAGTAGACAGTTAACCGTAAAGGGCGGTGATTGTTTAGCCTGGTTACTCGGCGATAAAATGTATCTACGAAGTCGTTTAACATTGCTTTCGCCAGGGTGGATCGGACGAATGGTGAGTCCAGATGGAATGTATGCTTATGAAGTGCCTAGAAGCGCCTCCGTATTGGTTTCACAATACGGGAATCCGATCGAACTTAAAATTGAGGGTTTTTAATGGCGATCAAACTTCCCAGTTTTAAAATTTTTGCTAATGCCAATGCTAAATCGCGCGTGTTTTTTCTGCTGGTAGCAGTAATTGGTGTGACGGCTGCCGTTTTTTTTGTTGGCCGTTATTTTTTTGCTAGCGAAAGTACAACAGGTGCGTCAAAAGTTGCCTCTGCTCCGGCGAGTTTACAGTCTGTTCCAGGAGGGCAACTCTCTCCTGAATATTATCGCACCCTCATTCAAGCGAATCAGCAAGCTGCGCAACAAGCACAAATGACTGGCGAAACCGCTGTGCCAACGTTAGTCAATATTCCTAATGCACCGCAACCCAGCGCCTTTCAACAACCGCAGCAACAAAGTTGCACCATTCTTTGCCCCAGTCCAGATGATGCAAATGTCGCGACGGATATTAATGATTTGGTGAAAAGCGGTAAATTATCCCAGAAAGATGCGGATAGATTATTAGCTTTAGCCAAAGCGAATGCGTCGGTCGATGAGTATGCCGCTGCGTTAGATGAATTAGTAAGGCAAGGCAAATTAACACCCGAGCAAGCTCGTCTCTTATTAGAAAAATATAAAAAGCAACATCAAAATGCATTGTTAAGTGACAGTGCTCGCACCATGGATGGATTAATTCGATCAGGCCAATTGCCGTTGGATGTGGCAAATCAATTGTTGGCCTTACAAAAAAATAAAGCAACCCCAGCCGAATATGCGGAAGAATTAAATAGCTTAGTGGCGCAAGGAAAAATTTCTCCGGCCACCGCCGCACAATTATTAGCGCAATATACGCAACAACAAGCCGCAGAAGCCACCAAAAATGGGATTTTCGCATTAAAACAATTAGCAAAAACGGGTGCAATTACACCCGATGTAGCGGATCAGCTCGCGGCACTACAAGCTAAAAATGTACCGGTTGATGAATATGCTGCTACCTTACAACGTTTAGTGGCAGCAGGAAAGATTACCCCTGCGGAAGCGGCCAAATTGCTTGCAGAATATAAAGGACGTCGAGCGACATTAGGCGGTGCTGCGGGCGCGCTCGAAGCATTAATGCAACAGTTAGCGATGGAGTGCCAAAATGATTTGAAAAAGCTGGGCGCCACGCCACCTGATCCTAAAAATTTACCCGCCAGTTGCCAAAAGCTTAACCAATTAAAGACGCTGGCACAACAATTGATGAAGCTTCAAGCTAATAATGCATCAGCCGGTGCTTATGCAGACGAATTAAAGCGCGCGGTCCAAGCCGGATTGTTGTCGCCTGAATCCGCTGCAAATTTAATGCAATATTATCAGGCGAGTGTGGTGCCGGTAGGCGGCTCACCTGCGATTCAAACCAGTTTGCCAACGACTGCAGATTTTGCTCGATTGCAGCAAGCGATTGCTTCGCAACCTGTGCAACAAATCGCAGCGCCCGCAGGAGCTAATCAACAAGCTCAATTTGCAGCAGCTGAAGCTCAGGCTGCCCAACTCTCTGCACAAGAGCGCGCGCAACGTGTGCAAGCATTGCAAGCTGCCATGTCAACGCAAGCACAATCTTTACTGACTGCATGGCAACCTTCTAAAATGGTTCATGCAGCAGCGGCACCGGTTCCAGCGCCCAAAGCAGGAAGTGCAAGTGGCACAGCCTTGGCAGCTGGCGCTGGAGGCACGACCACAACAACAACGACGACTACAGAGGTTCCAGCGCTGATTAAATCGGGCACGATTATGTATGGTGTGTTAGATACCGCAGTAGATAGTGATTATCCGGATACGCCCGTCATGGTCACGATTGTTCAAGGACCGTTTAAAGGCGCCACGCTTTTAGGTAGATTAGCGCTAGCGCAAGGCCAGGATCGAGTGAGCTTAAGCTTTACGATGATGAATCGGGATAATTGGCCGAAAACCAAAACGGTTTCTGCATTTGCAATTGATCCAGACACGGCGCGAACTGTAATGGCAAGTAGCGTAGATCATCATTATTTGATGCGTTATGGTTCTTTGTTTGCTTCTTCTTTCTTGTCAGGTTATGCGCAAGGAGTGCAAAATGCGGGAACCAGTACGACAGGTATTTTCGGAACATCTACTCAAAATCCAAAATTAAGTTTTGGTAATAATGTGGCAGTTGCATTAGGGCAGGTGGGTACAACATTTACGAATGTTGTGCAGGGTTATGTGAATACTCCCGCTACGGTGAAGATTAATTCCGGCGTGGGATTGGGAATATTGTTTATGGCGGATGTGACTTAAAGTCGGCAGAAACGCTGCGCTTTGTCCACCAGGTTGTTGAAAATTCAAAACATATATAAGAATAGTTTTCTATAGGAAGAAATTGGCCAATCCGGTATTATACTTTGAATATATATACATGCTTCTTGGCAGTAATTAAAAGGGCGAAATTATGGCTAATGAACGCTATGAAGAAGAAGGACAGGAAGAAGGTGAATATCACTTCTCCGACGACCAGGCAAATTATGATATGGACGTGGGCGCTGTAAAAGGTTCTACGGCCACAGCGGCTTTTACGACCAGAGAATCCATTGCAGGCAAATTAAAGCAACACCGCCGCATTGTGATTGGTATTTTGGTATTTATTGTTTTATTAGGGATTGTTTATAAATTAGTTGCACCGTCTTCAACTCCCGTTACCGATTTTCAGCCAAATGCACCTGTAGTAAAAACGTCGGCTAAAAAAATGACGCCACCACCTCACGCAACGACGCAACCGCAAGTGGTTCAACAGCAAACCGTCACCACAACCTCTACGACGCAACCTGCTGTACAGACTCAACCTGTGGTCACGCAGCCTACCGTTTCTGTCAGCAGGACAGATAGTGTAACGACAGATAATAAAAATGTAATAGAACGTATCACGGCTATTGAGCAACAAAATGCGGCGACAATGAATTTAATGCAAACACAATACGCACAAAAAATCGCAGACAATGAAGCAGAAAACCAGCAATTGCGTAATCAAGTACAAGAATTGAATGCGCGCATCAGTAATATGGAAGTGGCTTTTCGTCAGTTGACTAAAATCTTACGCGGTAGCAATGCGTCATCTTCGGGTGCAGCAAGCCCGCGAGCAGCCGTTCCGCAAACCCAAGCTGCCCAAGTTTCACAGCCACACAGCCTCTATACCGTACAAGCTATTATTCCTGGCCGTGCATGGTTGAAATCCGATGCAGGTGATACGGTTACTGTCGCGGAAGGGGATGTATTAAAAGACTTTGGTCGTATTACTAAAATTGATCCTTATGATGGGATTGTCGATATCGACACAGGAAGCAAAATTATTAGCTTATCGTATGGAGCGAGTGGCGATTAATTGTTTCAAGGAGCGAATCAAAAATTTGAGGTGTTTATATGAATCAGTTACGATTCTCTCTTCGAACAGCGAGCTCGGTTATTAAAATGCTGAGTATCGTAATCGCAATTACCGGTCTATCTTTTTCAAGTTCGGCACAGGCGGTGTCAGTCACTGCAAATGCCGCGACCATGTTGACTCGATTTAGCGAAGCGATACCCAATTTAATGCAATTGGTCACTGCATTGGCTTATGTGATGGGTTTTTTCTTTATCGTTAAGGGTATCATTAATTTAAAACAGTTTGGTGAATCGCGCAGCATGATGTCACATGAGCATTCGCTCGGAAAACCTTTGACAGCGATTACGGTCGGCACGTTATTACTTTATATTCCTACCAGTGTGCAAGTTGGGCTAAGCACATTTTGGACGGATGCTAATCCTTATGGCTATGTCTCTTCTACCAGTGATAGCTGGACCGATGTCACGACGGCTGCTTTTATGGTTGTTCAACTGGTTGGCACCATCGCATTCATTAAAGGTCTCATTATGTTAACGCACGTGAGTGGTCATGGTGGACAGCCGGGTACTTTTAGTAAAGCAATGGCGCATATTATCGCTGGTATTTTCTGCATTAACTTATATCAGTTTTTACAAACCGTGTTTGATACGTTAGGGATTAGCGGATTTTTTTAATTAATGAGGGTTAAAAAACAGTTGTTAATATAGTTATTACGCGCTTAGAATTAACATTAGAAATAAGGGTTTGTATTATAGTCACGGAAATGCTAAAGGAGATTTATATATGATAACGAAGAAAGGTATTATGTTGTTAGTCGGCGCGATACTTTGCCTAGGTGTTGGAACTGCTTTCGCTATTTCAGGGATAGGATCGGTTGCATCAAACGTCACCACTAACTTAGGCAACGTTGCAAGATTAATTACAGCGGCAGCTTATGTAGCAGGGTTTGGTTTTGCAGTGGGTGCAATTGTTAAATTTAAAGCACATAAAGATAACCCAACACAGATTCCCATTAGCATGCCAATTGCATTATTGTTCGTTGCTGCAGCATTAATCTTTATCCCATCTGTATTCAAATCAACAGGCGTTACCTTGTTTGGTGGCACATCAGGTGTAGGTAGAATTTCAGGTATTACTTCATTCTAAGTTGTTGGACGGGTTATGCATGAACTTCAACTGGCAGTGAATTTGAGTGGGTGGCGAATCTTTATAAGAAGACGTGAAGATAAACCATTTCTGCCAGTTGCAGATCAAGTCTATAAACGCGATAACTACACTTGTCAGTTTTGCAGTTTTCAAGCGAGACAATATCAAGAAGTCATTAATCTTGATGGTAATTATAATAATAACAAACTGAGTAATTTGGTTACTTCTTGTTGTTTCTGTTCGCAATGTCTTTTTATCCAGTCTATTGGTCTAGATGAAATGGGCGGTGGCCAGCTCATCTACGCTCCGGAAATGAGTCAAGCTGATCTTAATAGTTTTTGCCATGTGCTTTTTTGTGCGATGGGCAATGGAACAGGCTACCAGGATAGCGCGCAAGCGATTTACCGCAGCTTTAAGTTTCGCAGCCAGCAAGTAGAAAGTAAATTTGGTAGCGGCACGAGCAATCCTGCTATTTTTGGCCAGCTTATTTTAGAGCATCAAGCGCAACATCCGGAATCAAAAGTGAATATCTTAAAAGATATTCGCATGCTTCCCTCTTATACGAAATTTAAAATACAGTTAGAAGCCTGGGCTGCAGCTGCGCTTGAAGAGTTGGCAGAAGAATCGGCACAATAAAGATAGTTGTGTTAATCAGGATTTTTTGCACGAAAGCCGCTTAGATATCCTTCCCAGCAGGGGAAGGTGCCCGAAGGGCGGATGGGGGCGTCGAAA
>CAZTDR010000096.1:0-7270 GCA_964612855.1 uncultured Coxiellaceae bacterium | reverse complement strand
GCGGATGGAAATGTTGTTTTACAAAAAAAGTTAAGCCGAGATAAGTTACTCCAATTTAGCAAAATAATGCTTTTTTGCGACGCTAACAAAAATATTCCAAATAAGACATTGATGTTTGTAAGTAATTTGTTAGAATTCTTCAGAAAATCGAGCCCTTATCAATACTTCTAAAAGTGATTTAAAATGCCAAATTCAACACAGAAAAGTGGTTTCAATAATTTCGCAAGCGCTTATCGATTAATTAAAGAAGTTTTTCCTTTGGAGCACGAGGTTAACACTCTATTAGATGGAGTTGTCTCTAACATAGAACTATTAGCAAAGGAAAAAGAGGAAAGTGCAATAGCTACTCTTGATGCGACTATTTTGCGAGACATTAAAGCTTTATCGGATTTATGTGCGCAAGAAGCAAATGCAAAAACCATTGAAAGGGCATGCGCTTGTAATCTAGATAATAGTCAAGTTAAAGCACTATTAATAAAACCGAAAGTATACTTGGATTCTTTAAAAAAAGTTTCTGGAAATTTAAATCATTTGAAAAAATTCTATGAAATGTTTATAAAGGATGCATTAATAACATATATTAAAGAAAATCCAACTAAAAATTTAAAAAAATTACTGCAAGACACAGCAGCAGATCAAAAGAAAGACATTAATGAACTCATGTCGCCTCCTGCAACTCCATCGGTTAAATCTAGCGATTTGAACTTGGTCACACCGCATACGGCTCCAGAACAACAAATAACTGAAGAAAAGTTAATTTCATCGCCGCAAAGTAGCCAGGGAAAATCAGTTTCTGCGTCAAAAATTCACAGTTGTTATGGCGAAGCTCATGGCGATGATGGTGAAGAAATAAAAGATGATGGTTCTATGAGGCAACTTGATCCTTACGATCTTGCCGATCAACAAATGATTTTTGGCGGATTAGAGATGCGCTTGGGACCTATGGGCAAAAATCTCGCATCAACATTATGTCAAAATTATTTAGCTCGTTTAGACCTCATTATTGAAAATTTCAATAGAAATGGGATATTGCCCGTGAATGTCCCAACTTCGATAGATGTTTATTTCAATCAACCTAACAGCAATTTCTTAGAAGGAGATGGTAAGAAAAAGCTTTGCTACATACTTGAATTAGCAGCAAATAAGGCTATTCCTATTCAACGGGAGGCGGCGCGACGTCAATCAGGAGCTTTATTTTTAGCACCACTTCAACCCGCACAAAAATTAGCGCTAAAAAAAATGTTTACACAGATATACTTACAAAATGCTTTTAAAAAAGCATTTGCGAATGGGTTTTCTGAAAATTATGCTTCGATTTCCGCTACCCTTGCAGCTTGCGGTCATTTTGGACTAGATTCGGGTAAAATTTTTAATTTAGAAGCATTAGTAAAAAAGATATTTAGCGATAATGGTGTACAAAAAATGTTACAACGTGATTATTCTGATGATTGGGAAATATTGCAGCAAGATGGTACCGACGCATATGTTCATAACAATTTATCTAGTTTATGGCATATTGTTGAAAAGGTAGAAATGCTTTTTCCTGAGTTGATTACAAAACTTCCGCCTTCTCTACCTTCTGATCACTCAACAAGCAGTAATAATACAAAAGGTACTGATAAAGACCCAGGAGATAAAGATGGTGCTTCCAAGGATATCAGCTCATCTTTTTCATCACTGTCTTTGTCCAAATAGTTATTTTGGCATGTAAATGACAGAATATAGTCGCCTGTTAAAAAATCGTTTTTAACAGGCGACATTGTAGTAAAGTGGCGGTAAGATGAGCGTTCTGTACCCTAGGGCCTACGTTTCTGTCAATGTTTTGTCTCAGAAGAAAATACATTTTTAATCGCCGGATACAACGCAGGTTCTTTATCGGTTGTAATTTGTATCGGCGTAATTCTTGTTGTTTTTTGTGCTTGTTGAAAAAATTTTTCTGCAGCAAATTGATCATGAACGTCGCTCAAGTATACATCTACTAAATTTCCTTATTTATCAATCGCTCTGTATAAATAGCACCATCTTCTTTCAACACGGATGTAGGTAGCATCAACATGCCATTTTTTTCCACACTGCCCATACCGTTTTTCTCGCAGTTTTAAACCCAGGTCTACTCCAAATTGCTGCGCCCAATTATGCACGGTTTGGTGGCTTAAATGAATTCCTCTCATTTGCATCAATTCAACAACATCATCTAGGCTAGTCCTGAACCGATAATAATAGTGTACCGCTAACATCACTATTTCTGTTCGATAGTGAATATAATTAAAAGCTGTACCTGCCTGTTCATTATATTGTTTACTACAAAACCGACAGCGATATTGCTTCGCCTATGAGCACAACACATATTCATGGCGAATTGCTATCTGGCCCTACTTCTGCCGAAAAACCTGCGGGGGCTAGAGGAGATGCAGGTACTCTTTTATCATCACCTCGTTTTCTTTTACCAAAAAAGAGATTGGGATTTGCAGGATGCGAAGCATCGTCTTGGGTATTTTCTTTTACTGATGCGGGTGCGGGCTTACGAGAAATGCAACCGCAGAGAGTTATTTCAGTATCCTCAAAAGCATCGTAATGATAAACCTTTACAAGGACTTTTACTGGCCAATTTTCTTTCTCAATATCTATTCTGAATAAATTATCAATAATTTCTTGCTTATCCTCTATCACATCTAACTCAATCATGCCTACATCAGGATATGTTTCAACGAGATCTCGGACTACCGAGAGTAGCTGGTTGTTTTTAGAATTTGAATCAATCTTTTTTGGATCGACAGGAGGCTGTTCAATTTTACAATTAATTTTTGCTGGAAAAACCGTCCAATTTGCATATTTTTTTTCTTTTTTTGCTTTTTCAAATGGCGGCAATGTGGCGTAATCGGGTGGCAAGTAACCTTCCCAACATGAGTCAGTCCCCCCTATATTAACAAAAACGCGCTCTTCTTCGACAAATGTTCTGTTTTTTAGGAGCATTTTTTCAATTACTTGGATATTTTTTTCATAGCCTGAGCCACACTTATAACCTAAGTCATCTGGCGTTGACACCTTACTCATGGTTAAACCTGTTAACTTAGAAAAATTCTCGACTATTCTTATCGTTAATAAATCACAGGGATCGATATCACTATAATCTGCTAACGTTGCTTTTTTAATGCTTTGCGATTTTAAAAAGTCATAATCATCAATCTGGGTTTTAATTAAACTTAAAATATTACCTGTACGCCGTGCAGTAAAGCCATAACAATCATCATATTTCTCTTCTTTTACACGATCTATAATTTTAGGCAGCAACATGCCAGCAGGGATTTTCCCTTTCGCATAGCGCGATACGCCAGCAAGCGTATTATCAAAATCAACAATAAGTACTTTTTTTCTCAGCATGTTTAATGGTTCCTTTTTCAGTAGATGATTCGCGTAGTATTATTTAAAAAGTAGAGACACAACACTCCTCATCCAGCGGTGTCAAGTAACCTCATTAAACATTTTCATTAGATGGTAAATGTATAATGGGTGAGTAGGCCGACGGAACTACCCCACCAGCCACTCTTAAATTGGCTCCACATTAAGGTTCGTGCCATGAAACTACACTTCGATGACAAGATTTGAACAAAATTAAAATTTTTGATCACATCACTTTTCTGCCTACGCCACCACTCCCTCTGATTTTCTTATTTTCACATCATTGACAGCATTCTTTCCAATTGTCAGGCGCGTCATCATATCCAGATGGAATACTCCATAGGGATTGATATGAGCATGAATCATCGCGGACATTGCTCGCCAATCGGTTGGCGTCATGCGATTTCTCCATGCAGGGTCTGATAATATTTCCTGAATCAGCAGTGTATTGATGTATACCATAGTGCTCACTGGCAGCAACAATATCAGGCATTACTTGCACGTGCCGAAGACGATTCAAAGGCAGTGATTGAACTAAAAACCCAATTGGCAGCAGCTATTCAGAAATTAGCGATTACCGAGGAATCTCTACGCGAGGTGACTGCGCAAAATCGCATGCTAGTGAAAGACAAATGGATACTTGAGCAAGAAGCCGCATCTTAAACCACGGGTGTGTAAAATTTGTCATCGAAGTGTAGTTTCATGACACGAATCTTACTGTGGGGCCATTTATATTTCCATTACTATACGTCCTTGAATTTTCCCAGCTCTCATATTGTCAAAAATAATATTGATATTTTCTAATTTATCTGTAGTGTATTGTACCGCCACTTTGCCTTCTGCGGCAAAATTTAAACATTCTATTAAATCCATTCGAGTGCCAACGATAGATCCTCGTATCGTCTTTCTATTTAAGACTAAATCAAATATGGAAACTTCCATATTTCCAGGCGGCAATCCCACTAAGACCAGCGTGCCATGACGTCTCAACATATGAATAGCTTGAGAAAATGCTTTAGCAGAAACAGCTGTCGCCAATACAGCTTGAGCACCTTTAATTTCATTTTGAATGAGCGTAACAGGATCTTCTTTTTCAGAATTAATTACTCTATCTGCTTTTAATTTTTCAGCTAATGCTAATTGTTGATCATGAACATCCACTGCAATAACATTCAGTCCCATGGCTTTGGCATACTGAATAGCCATATGACCCAATCCTCCGACGCCTAAAATAACTATCCAGTCGCCTGGTTTGGTATTAGTTTCTTTAATACCTTTATAAACTGTCACGCCTGCGCACAACAACGAGGCTGCATCTAAAAAATTTAACTTTTCGGGCAAAATCCCTACATAATTAGGGTCTGCAACAACATATTCTGCATAGCATCCATTAATAGAATATCCAGTATTTTTTTGCGCTAAGCACAGTGTTTCCCATCCACTTAAACAAAATTCGCAATGGCCGCACGCTGTGTGAAGCCATGAAATTCCAACTCGATCACCTTCTTTTAGAAATTTGATATTGGAACCTACAGCGGCAATTACCCCTGCACCTTCATGTCCAGGAATGAACGGTAAAGAGGGTTTAATAGGCCAATCACCGCTTACTGCGTGTAAATCGGTATGGCAAACTCCAGATGCTTTTATTTTCACTAAAATTTGATCTGAGTTAATGGTAGGAATTGGGATTTCCTCAATCATCAGAGGACTATTAAATTGATGGGCAACAACAGCATTCATTTTTTTATTCATGTTCTTATTCCGACGAATTAGGTTATTTTTATTAAAATTTGATATATTTTTTAAAAAATAATTCAATTTCTTTAAAATTAATTTTTTCAGAAAAATAGCCTATATAGTTATCAGGTCTAATAATATACATGGCAAAATGAGTAATATGATATGCATCATGAATGGAGCTTGTTTCGCAACCCGCTATATTTGCCTATCTTGCTATTTTCAAAATTTTGAACGGATTTCGGCATAAGATTATGCAAGTCATCTTATTTAGAATGCTGCAACCTATGATCGTTTCTTGACGTTGGCGTTCAAATTCACGTGAATGAAGTCGATTACCAAATTTTAAATAATGCATTAACAAAACCTTCACACTGCCTGAGTGGCAAACGAAAAACTTGCCTTATCTCATGCACCGTCATGATTACCATATAACTAAATAATAATGGTGTGCCTGACCCATCATACTGACGATCTGCAATCAACCATTGTTCAATCACATCAGGAGATAACTAAATAGTCATATCACCACGCATTTTCATCTTTTTGTTGTAGTCGGGCCAGTCTCTTTTAGGCTTGCGTCTTTGGGGTTAGGAAACAAACTCTCTCGCCAACATAACCTAACTACATGACTTCGCAACACGATTCTGTCGATACAGATCGACAGTCTTGCCGCGGTGGCGTAAGTTCTGTAAGACCGCTTTTTTTGATTGACATCAGCTTCGAAAACTCAACCCGCGCCCGCAACCCAGCCAGGCTCCCACCAACACGCGGTACTGCGAAATTAGACCTTGGAGCCGACCGCTGTTGAAGGGGATAAAAGGCAATCCGCGCCCAAGTACCAGAAAGATACATCTCAAATTGAGTCGACCGTCCTTGCGGCTGTCGGTTTTGTAATTTTTCTGCTGTATTGTTAAGTCCATCCTGGAATGCCTGCACATAATTGACAGGCATGATACGCTGAGTGCCTTCATAACCGATCACCTTTTGCACATAGAGCAAAGCACACGGATCATCCCAACGACCGCCAAAATATTTTGGATTGAGCTTATTATCATCGTATGTTTGCAATGTTTTTAAAAGTAAATCAGGGTTAAATGGTTTTTCTCCTGCAGTGATGACGTTATCTAAAGTAGCGTCCAGTAACCCCCAAAAAGCAAGAAGTTCTTGCTCAACTGGGGATTCTTTTTTCACTGTGATAATGTAATGAGGATTACCTGATGAAGTAACATCCTCGTTTTTGCTATTACGAATGGCGTGTAATAATTTATCGTGTTGCTTAAATATGTGCTTCCATTTTTTCTTTTCTGCTTCTTCCCATCCCTTTGGACATTGTTCGTCGAATTGTTTATCCGCTTCTTTTTCATCTTGTAGCTTGGTAAAAAAGGATTTAATCATCTCAGCCATTTGCGTATCATCCACTGATAATGCTGCCTGATAGGGTTTTAAATTAAATTTATGACCTGAGGGTGCTGTCACAAATTCTTTTTCTTCTAATTTTTCATACAATAAAGAAGGGTCTTTTTCTAAAATTGCTTGAGCTTCATCAGGCTTGCCAGACACAATAGTTTCTAATAAAGTTTTTAAGCGCGCTAATTTTTGTATTTTGAACGATTTAAATAAAGTGGGTTCTAACAGAACATTGCTCTGATTAGTTATCTTAGACGTATCTGTAACTATAACTGTACCCTCGTACTCTAATATGAGATTTATGATAGGAGCTGGTGCTACTGTTGCTGATATATTTTCCTCGACAGTGTCTTCAGGAGAGCCAAATATAGTCTGTGAATTTACCATGATTACCTCTATAAATTGTTTTTATATAGAATATTTATTTTTTACTACTATATTAGGTCGGGTAACTACTAATATTTTAGTATAATTCCTTACGTTTCTCCCTCGAGAAAAAACTAAAAATTGCTTGGGTCATTTTATAATTTTTCAAAAAATATGATGGCTAATCAGGAAAAACACGGGGTTAATTTTTTAAACGATATATCTTTCTTTTAGAAAATGAAGTTAATCAATTTAAGCTGCAAAAACTAAATAATCCAGAACATGAGCCTTAGCTTTGCCCCGTGTAAGCGTTCAATCAATCTATTGATTTATAAAATTAATCTTGAAAAATCACCAA
>CAZTDR010000095.1:0-7375 GCA_964612855.1 uncultured Coxiellaceae bacterium | reverse complement strand
GGCTAGAGACCGGCTGTGAAAATTTAATACCGATTTACCGGACAGCAGTGTGGCGTGCCATGCCCGCGGCATTGCAAAAATTTTTTGTCTCTTACTCAAGAAGAAGTCACTCACCGCACTTTTTTGCATTGCAGACCTCATTAAAAATCATTATACTCGGCCCAATTCTCCGGAACCCGAACTTCAAGCGGGGCGAGGTTTTGTGCCAGGATTAACAATTAAAAAAGAAGCGTATCAAATCATATATGGGCAACTTATTTTAATAATGGGGCTTGCATTGGTGTTATTTTTATTACAAGGCATGCGTAGCGGGTTATCGACCTTAGTCGGCGGGTTAGCTTATTGGTTGCCCACGCTGCTTTTCGTATGGCGTGTATTTACTCGAGCAGGCGCTCGAGCTGCGAAGCAGTTCCTCATGTTATTTGTTGCAGGTGAAAGCGTTAAATTGTTACTCAGCGCAGTCTTGTTCGTCGTCATTGTGAAATATCTGCCGATTGATTTGTTCTCTGTATTAGCAGGTTTTATCGGCGCGGTGGTTTCCTTCTGGATTGCATCTTTGTACTTTTTAACTCGGCATGAGGGAAACAGCCAATGAGCTCGATGACAACGGGTGATTACATTCAACACCATCTAGATCATCTGACGATGGATCTAACCCCGCATTTTGGCGGTGGAAGTTTTTGGTCATTTAATATCGATACCCTTATTGTGTCTGCGGTGATCGGGTTATTTATTGCTTGTTTGTTGCGTTACATTGCCGTGAAAATGACGTCAGGCGTGCCAGGTCGGCTGCAAAATTTTACTGAAATCGTGATTGATTTTGTGCAAGGCACAGTCAATGAATCGTATCACGGTAAAAGTAATTTAATTGCGCCCTTAGCATTAGTCGTTTTCTTATGGATTTTTTTAATGAATGCAATGGATTTGTTGCCAGTTGATTTACTGCCACGCATCCTAGGATTGTTTGGGGTTCATCACTTTAAAAACGTGCCAACAGCGGATCCAAATGCAACGTTTGCGATGTCGATTAGCATTTTTGTGCTGATTGTTTTTTATAATGTGACGGTGAAAGGCTTTGCATTAGGCAAAGAAATTTTAACAAAACCTTTCGGCCCTTATTTATTTTTCCTCAATGTACCCTTTCGTATCATTGAAGAAGTGGCTAAGCCGTTCACTTTAGCATTGCGATTATTCGGTAATATGTTCGCCGGTGAATTGATTTTTATTTTAATTGCCCTCATGCCATGGTGGGCACAATGGTTACCAGGCGGCATTTGGGCAATTTTTCATATTTTAATTATCACGATTCAGGCGTTTATTTTTATGATGCTAACCGTCGTGTATTTAAGTATGGCGCATGAGACACATTAAAAAATTTTAAAAATTTAGGAGAGATGTAATGGAAATTGCAAGCATTATTGGTCAAGTCCAAGGATATACCGCAGTAGCTGTGGGGTTATTGCTGGGCTTATCTTCATTGGGAACAGCGATTGGTTTCGGTGTATTAGGCGGCAAGTTTCTTGAAGGGGTTGCTCGTCAACCAGAATTGTCTCCTATGCTGATGGTGCGTATGTTTATTGTTGCAGGCTTAGTTGACGCGTTTGCGGTTATTTCTATCGCGATGGGTTTGTATTTGTTGTTTGCTTCTAAAAATCCGTTAGCTAACGCTGTATTCGCTGCTGCAAACCAACAAGTTAGTTAGTTTTATAAAGAGGATAGAGAATGGAGATTAATGCAACCCTATTCGGCCAGCTCATCACATTTGTGCTTTTAGTGTGGTTTACCATGAAATATGTGTGGCCACCTATTACCAAGGCCATGACTGAGCGTGAAAAAAGAATCGCCGAGGGCTTGGAAGCGTCCGATCGTAGCAAACGTGAATTGGAACAGGCAGAACAAAAAGCATTAACCATCATTCGTGATGCGAAGTTAGAAGCTTCACAAGTTATAGATCAAGCGCACAAGCGTTCCGTGCAAATTATTGAGGAAGCTAAAGAAAATGCTCGCGCAGAAAGTAAGCGTATTGTTGAGCATGCGCAAGATCAAATTGAACTTGAAGTGAGCCAAACCAAAGAAGCGTTACGCAAGCAATTAGCTGCGCTCGCTGTGGCGGGAGCAGAAAAAATCCTTAAGCGTAATTTGGATGCCTCTGCTAATGCCGCATTATTAGATGAATTCGCCGCGGAAATATGATGACTGGAAAAATGACAACGCTCGCACGACCTTATGCACTGGCTGCTTTTGAGATTGCCTTAAAAAATCAGACGCTTGATGCGTGGCAATCTTTTTTAGATGCAGCCTCGCTAATGACGCAAGATAGCTCTATTCAGCAGCTCTTAAGCAGCCCTAAAGTGACGACAGAACAATTGTTCACTTTTTATGGTGACGTCTTAGGAAAGTTACTTAATCCTGAAATGACTAATTTCATCCACTTGCTTGCAGAATATGAACGGTTAGCTGTTTTGCCAGATATCGCCATTTTATTCAAAGCCTATTGCGCAGAACAAGAAAAGAAACTGCATGTTCAAGTAACGTCAGCCATGCCGTTGACCGAAACATATAAAAAGCAGTTGATCGATGCGTTAACGAAACGCTTGCAACGCAATGTAATACTGGATTGCCAACTCGATCCTGATTTATTGGGTGGAGCAGTTATCACTGCGGGTGATAGCGTTATCGACGGCTCTGTTCGTGGCAAATTAGACCGTATGACTAAATTTATTTCAGAATCTCTTTAAGGTAAACGCATATGCAACAAACACAATTAAGCCCATCTGAAATCAGTGAATTAATTAAACAACGTATTCAGAAATTTGATGTCGCCGCTGAAACACGTACCGAAGGCACTATCGTCAGTCTTAAAGATGGTATTGTGCGCGTGCATGGGTTGGCGGATGTTATGCAAGGTGAAATGATTGAATTTGCTGGTAATACTTACGGTTTAGCAATGAATCTTGAACGTGATTATGTTGGCGCGGTTGTTTTGGGCCGTGCAGATCATCTTGCAGAAGGTGAAACAGTCAAATGCACCGGTAAAATTTTAGAAGTGCCAGTCGGTGAAGGATTATTAGGCCGAGTGGTAGATGCCTTGGGAAATCCCATTGACGGTAAGGGCCCGATTAATACCACCCAAACTGCACCCATTGAAAAAGTAGCGCCAGGTGTTATTGCACGTCAGCCTGTATCACAACCTTTACAAACTGGGTTGAAAGCCATTGATGCGATGGTACCGATTGGTCGTGGACAGCGGGAATTAATCATTGGCGATCGTCAAACCGGTAAAACGGCTGTGGCGATTGACACCATCATTAACCAAAAAGGCACAGGCGTAAAATGTATTTATGTCGCGATCGGCCAAAAAGCATCATCTATTGCTTCCGTTGTGCGCAAACTGGAAGAGCACGGTGCACTTGACCATACCATTATTGTTGCAGCATCGGCATCCGAAGCGGCAGCACTGCAATTCATCGCACCTTATTCTGGTTGTACGATGGGCGAATACTTCCGCGATAAAGGCGAAGATGCTTTAATTATTTATGATGATTTAACGAAACAAGCCTGGGCTTATCGCCAAATTTCCTTGTTATTACGTCGTCCACCCGGTCGCGAAGCGTATCCTGGTGATATTTTCTATCTTCATTCACGGTTGTTGGAGCGTGCTGCTCGTGTGAATGCGGAATATGTAGAAAAGGTAACAGATGGAAAAGTGAAAGGTAAAACGGGTTCATTAACCGCATTGCCTATTATTGAAACCCAAGCGGGAGACGTTTCAGCGTTCGTTTCTACCAACGTGATTTCCATCACCGACGGGCAGATTTTCCTCGAAACGGATTTATTTAATTCCGGTATTCGTCCTGCTATCAATGCGGGTTTGTCTGTATCACGCGTAGGCGGAGCAGCACAAACTAAAATTATTAAAAAATTGGCGGGTGGTGTGCGTTTAGCATTGGCGCGTTATCGCGAATTAGCCGCATTTGCCCAATTTGCTTCCGATTTGGATGATGTTACCCGTAGACAGTTAGAGCGTGGCCAGCGTATTACCGAAATTATGAAGCAAAAACAATATCAACCACTCTCCGTAGCTGAAATGGGCGTGATTTTATTTGCTGCAGACCAAGGCTTTTTAGATAGCTTGCCCTTGAATCAAATGAGTGAGTTTGAAAGTGGGTTATTGCGAGAATTGCGGAACAATCAACGTGATTTAATGGATAAGATTAATGCATCCGGCGATTACAATGATGATATTGCTAAAGCGATTCGCAATTTGGTTGAATCTTTCAAAAAAACGTTAGTGTAAAAGAAAGGTAACCGCGCATGGCTGTGGGAAAAGAGATACGCACAAAAATTAAGAGCATTAAAAATACGCAGAAAATTACTCGAGCGATGGAAATGGTCGCTGCGAGTAAAATGCGAAAAGCGCAAGAGCGTATGCGTCGCGCGCAACCGTATGCGAAAAAAATTCTGCAAGTGTTGGGTCATGTGGCGAAAAGTCATCCTGAATATAAGCATGAATTTTTGCAAAGTCGCGACGTGAAGCGCGTCGGTTACATTATTGTCACAACCGATCGGGGCTTATGCGGTGGTCTTAATGCCAATTTATTGAAAGCAGCGATCACACACATTAAAGAGTGGAAAGCAAAATCCGTGGACGTTAGCTTGTGCTTGATCGGCGCTAAAGGAGAAGCTTTTTTTAAACGCGTCGGTGGAAAAATATTGGCACAAAAAAGCCATTTAGGTGATGCCCCTTCCGTGGCTAGTTTGATTGGTAATGTCACGGTCATGTTAGATGCGTATCGCAAAGGCGAAATAGACGCGCTCTATCTTTGCTCCAATGATTTTGTTAATACGATGAAGCAAGAACCGATAGTGCACCAATTGTTACCGGTAGTGCCGTCCCACGATGAAAAACTCGAACATCATTGGGATTATATTTATGAACCTGACAATGCAGCGTATTTGTTAGGCGAGTTGTTATCACGTTACATTGAATCCCAAGTGTATCGGGGTGTGATTGAAAATATTGCCTGTGAACAAGCTGCGCGTATGGTTGCCATGAAAAGTGCAACTGACAATGCGTCTGATTTGATTCATGATTTACAAAGGATTTATAACAAAGCGCGTCAAGCAGCGATTACGCAAGAATTAACCGAGATCGTTGCAGGTGCGGCAGTCGTTTAAATAATATGTCATTACGGTGTTTTGGCAACAGATTGTCAATGAATGTAGGGTGAGCAAAGCGCAGCATGCCCACCAGACAAACACCCTAATGGCAAGAACAAAAAATTCAGAGAGGTAAAAAAAATGAGTGTTGGCCATATTGCTGAAATTATTGGTGCAGTTGTAGACGTACAGTTTCCACGCGATGCTGTTCCCAAAGTGTATGATGCACTTAAAGTGCAAGAAGCCGATATCGTATTGGAAGTCCAACAACAACTCGGTGATGGCGTCGTTCGAACCATTGCCATGGGTGTCACCGATGGATTACGTCGCGGCTTACCGGTCATAAATACAGGTAACCCCATTATGGTTCCAGTGGGCAAGCCCACGCTTGGCCGTATTATGGACGTGTTAGGCAAGCCCATTGATGAAGCCGGTGAAATTAACACCGATCAATATTTACCTATTCACCGCCCGGCTCCCATTTTTGCAGAGCAGGCTGCGTCTGAAGAATTACTCGAAACCGGTATCAAAGTTATCGACTTAGTTTGTCCTTTTGCTAAAGGCGGCAAAGTGGGGCTCTTTGGTGGTGCGGGTGTCGGTAAAACCGTTAACATGATGGAATTGATTCGTAACATCGCGATTGAGCACAGCGGTTACTCCGTATTTGCCGGAGTCGGTGAGCGAACCCGTGAAGGAAACGATTTTTATTTAGAAATGAAAGAATCCAAGGTATTGGATAAAGTATCGCTGGTTTATGGCCAAATGAATGAGCCACCGGGTAACCGATTACGCGTGGCGTTAACAGGCTTAACCATTGCAGAAAGTTTCCGTGATGAAGGCCGCGATGTTTTATTATTTATTGATAATATTTATCGTTATACGTTAGCGGGTGTTGAAGTTTCAGCCTTATTAGGACGTATTCCTTCTGCTGTAGGGTATCAGCCTACATTGGCAGAAGAAATGGGTGCATTACAAGAGCGTATTACTTCAACGAAAAAAGGTTCTATTACCTCAGTCCAAGCCGTTTACGTCCCTGCGGATGATTTAACCGATCCTTCGCCAGCAACTACTTTCGCGCATTTAGACGCAACGGTTGTATTGTCACGTCAAATCGCTGAACTCGGTATTTATCCTGCAGTTGATCCATTAGATTCAACCAGCCGTCAACTGGATCCGTTGGTTGTGGGTCAAGATCATTATGATGTGGCCTTGTCTGTACAAAGAACACTGCAACGTTATAAGGAATTGAAAGATATTATTGCGATTTTAGGTATGGACGAATTGTCCGAAGAAGATCGTTTGACTGTTAACCGCGCGCGTAAAGTCCAAAGTTTCTTATCACAACCTTTCTTCGTAGCTGAAATTTTTACCGGTACGCCAGGTCGTTATGTATCCATCAAAGAATCGATTCGTGGTTTCAAAGGCATTATAGCGGGTGAATACGATCACTTGCCTGAAGAAGCATTTTATATGGTCGGTACAATTGATGAAGCGGTTGAAAAAGCGCAAAAACTGAAAGATAAAGCAAAGGCATAAGCAATGACAAGCCCGAATACATTACAGTTAGACATTGTGAGCGCTGAGCAAGAAATGTTTTCAGGCCAAGCGCAAATGATTTTTTTAACCGGCGAAATGGGTGAGCTCGGTATTGCACCAGGGCATACACCCCTGATTACCAAGTTAAAAACGGGCAATATCCGCATTTTATTACCTGATAATGCGGAAGAAATTTTTTTCGTCAATACCGGCATGCTCGAAGTCCAGCCGAATGTCGTTACCATTTTGGCCGACACCGTGATACGCGCAAAAGATATTGATGAAGCCGCTGCCTTACAAGTCAAAGAACAGGCAGAAAAAGCCTTGCATGATCGTGCTTCTGAAATTGATATTGCCAAAGCAACCGCGGAATTAAAAGAAGCGATTGCCCGAATTAACGCCGTAAACCAAATGAAAAAGCACGTTAGATAATAACGACCTGAGGGTTGTTTAACGACTTTTTTGCTAGCCATTGTTGCGTAAATCTGTTTTTGTAGGGGCACGGCGTGCCGTGCCCGTGCTGCATATCTCATTGATAGCGCCGGGCATGGCACGCCACACTAGTGTCCGGTTAATCAGTTGATGTTTTATACAATGCATACATTTAGATCGCCTTCCCCTGCTGGGAAGGCGATCTAAGCCGTATTTTGGTGCAAAAAAGAGACTGATTATCCGGACA
>CAZTDR010000094.1:0-7562 GCA_964612855.1 uncultured Coxiellaceae bacterium | reverse complement strand
CCATTAATTTATAACGACGATCCATTTCTGCTACACACCAACGTAATGCATTCGCTGCATTTTTCATGTCGGTAATAACGGGGGTTAATAAATGGGGAATCCCTTCATAAATGGATAATTCCAGCATCTTGGGATCAATTAAAATAAAACGTAATTGTTCAGGGGTTGCTTTAAACAACATGCTAATCAACATGGCATTAATGCTGACGGATTTTCCCGAACCGGTGGTACCCGCTACTAAAAGATGGGGCATTTTCGCTAAATCAACTACCACGGGAAAGCCCGAAATATCTTTGCCTAGCACCAAACTGACTGGCGATTTAGATTGGACGAAACGTTGTGATTCTAAAATATCTCGCAAGCCGACTGTTTCACGAAATTCATTCGGTAGCTCTAATCCAATGACGGATTTGCCGGGAATGACTTCCACGACACGGACACTGATTGCTGAAAGCGAACGGGCGATATCTTTCGCTAATCCACTAATCTTGCTGACTTTAATACCGGGCGCAAGTTCGAGTTCAAAACGGGTAATAATGGGGCCAGGGTGCACCGCAACGACTTTCACTTCCACACCGAAATCTAACAATCGCTGTTCAACTAATTGCGAAAGTTCTTCAAATGTGACGCTGCTAAATGCTTTGCCTTCGGAGGGAGGTGTGGGATCGAGTAAGGTAAGCGGCGGCAAACTGCCTTGCGTCATGACGACCGATGATTCAATTTTTTTATCGATTACCTTAGGCTTAGGCGGACGTGCATCGATAATTTTCGGTGGGGTTTGCGTCACAGGTTTCGTTAATTCCGCTATTTTAGGCTCGATACGGGGTGGCGCGGGGAGTTTTTTAATTTTGGTTTCTGTCACTTCTTCGGGAATATTTTCTTTTTTATGGCGTGCAACCGTGACCAATAATTTGATAAAAGTAGTAATATGAAAACCGATCGTATCAATACATCCTAACCAAGAAAAACCCGTAAATAAGGTGATACCGCTCAACAATGCAGCTAATAAAAAGAGCATGCTGCCTGACACATTAAATACGTGAATAAGCGATTGCGTGATGACATCACCCATGATTCCACCGGCTGAGGCGGGTAATGAGGTGACATGCTTAATCAATAAAACAGCCAGTCCACACGCGGTTAAAGCAATTAATATAAATCCGATGGCTTTAAAAGCGAGATCACTCGATTTAGCAGCAATTTTTTCTTCCGGTTGCGTTTGAATGCCGAGCCATGCTGCGAAGACCATCAGTAAGGGAATAAGATAGGCAACATATCCAAAGAGGGAAAGAAATGTATCCGCAAAAAAACTGCCCGCACGACCACCCCAATTTAAAATAGCATGTCCTGTACCGGTACTGGACCAACCGGGGTCGGTTAAATGATACGTTCCCAGTGAAACAAATAAAAATAAAGCGGCAGCGATGGATAAAATAAATAATCCTTCGCGTAATCGATGTCCCATCTGAACCGCCAAGGGGCGACGAGCAGGTTGTTTTTCTGATGCTTGCTTCAATGCTGTGAACTCCAATCGTTTCTATTGTTTAGGGGCAAAGCACAACGTGCCACCCTACATTTCTGTCAAAGAAAATTTCATACGTAGACCCTAACGTGCCCATGACAAGTACTATACCATCCCCCCCCTACACGATAAACTATCGCTCTTAATAATTATTAATGAGAATTGGCTTATGACAACTCCGCAACATCATCGCTTAATTATTCTGGGTTCCGGCCCTGCGGGATGGACCGCTGCTGTTTATGCAGCACGTGCTAACTTAAATCCCATGGTCTTGACGGGTCTTGAACCAGGCGGCCAATTAACAACCACCACGGATGTTGACAACTGGCCAGGTGACATCGAAGGTTTGCAGGGACCGGCTTTAATGGAGCGAATGAAAAAACATGCTGAGCGTTTCAATACGCAAATCTTGTACGATCATATTCACTCTGTCGATTTAAAACAGCGCCCTTTTATCTTGCACGGTAATGAAACCTATTCTTGTGATGCCCTGATCATCGCAACTGGCGCCAGTGCTCGCTATCTCGGTTTAGAATCGGAAAAAAAATTCATGGGTAAAGGCGTTTCTGCTTGCGCCACTTGCGATGGATTTTTTTATCGCAATCAAAAAGTCGCGGTCGTCGGTGGAGGTAATACCGCCGTGGAAGAAGCACTTTATTTATCCAATATTGCCGCGCACGTTACCGTGATCCATCGTCGTGATAAATTTCGCTCTGAAAAAATTCTGACTGATAAATTAATGAAGAAAGTCGCTGAAGGCAAAATTCATGTCGAATGGGACTCGGTAACAGACGAAATTGTCGGTAATGAAACGGGCGTCACAGGCATTCGTGTGCACAATAAATTATCGAATGAAAGTAAAGTGATTGAGGTAACGGGCGTGTTTATTGCTATTGGCCACACACCTAATACGGCTATTTTTACGGATCAATTAGAAATGGAAAATGGGTATATTAAAGTGCGGGATGGTTCAGAAGGCAATGCAACAGCAACGAGTATTCAAGGTGTTTTTGCGGCTGGTGATGTAACCGATCAAATTTATCGGCAAGCAGTGACATCTGCAGGTTCAGGATGTATGGCAGCGCTGGATGCAGATAAATATTTAGATGGGTTACATAAATAGGTTTTTGTGGGGGCTGACCGTGTGTCTGCGCCTAATTAAAAACAAGCATTTTCTAAAGTCTTTCGATAGACTGATCTTTGTCTATTGGCACTGCGTGGCTTTACAGGAGACAAAAAGTTAATTTTTTATAAATTATGTGAATTGTAGGGGCGGACACACGGGTCCGCCCCTACTCAAAGCGTTTTTGTCTCCTGCAGAGCTGCGCGGCAAGGATCTTAAACGTTAAAAGATTTTAATAATAATTCAATTTAACAAGGAGCCCTCATGGCACATCGTTTCCGTTTCCTAACTAATCTTTTTCACTCGGAAGAAAAAAAAGCATCTTCTTCCACAGAAATAGAATTCACGGATTTTAAAAAAGAAAAAAGTCCCGTTCGATCTTCCGAATTGAAGCAAGAAAAAAGCCCCGGCATTGTAGCTCGAGAATTAAGAAAAGTATCAAGGGATTTGCTAAAAAATTTTCCCGCTGGAACACTCGAAGTAGCAGTGAAGCATAAAAATAAAACTTATCCCTCTCGAGTAACCTGTCAACACTTTGCCAAAATCCTTAGGGATAAAACACGAGAATCTTCTTCTGCCGAGAATATAAAAAACCTGAGCGACTTTATTCAAACATTAAAAACTTACACGAAAAAGTACTTGTGTAATACTCAGCCTAAACAGCCTGTTATAAAAGAGCCACTTTCTCCGCGCAGTCAAATCCATAGTGAAAAAAGTGTGTCTCGTCCTTCTGTGTCATCATCATTACACAGGCGGCATAGATAGAGATAGCGGCTAAGCGGTTGATTATTCAGCCTTAGCAGGACCCGGGTTATTTTCCGTTGTTTTACCATCACGACTACGGAAACTGATCCGGCCTTTGGTGAGATCATAAGGGGTCAATTGCACGGTGACTTTATCGCCTTTCAAAATGCGAATATAGTTTTTACGCATTTTTCCGGAAATATGCGCAATTACCACATGCCCATTGTCCAATTGAACACGAAACATAGTATTGGGCAGCACGTCGATAACGATACCATCCATCTCAATTTGATCTTCTTTTGCCATAAAACCCTTTACGATTGGTTAATCTTAAGTAGTTGCAAATGATGCCTTAAAATGGGGGAAGAAGCAATCGGGAAACAGGTGAGCCTACGGAAGAGAGGAGACAAAGGTGGATTACGGTGCAAAAAACGCACCTAATCCACCCTACAATGGCCGAGTGAATGTAGGGTGGATTAGGTGCGTTTTTTGCACCGTAATCCACCTTTTTATTTAATGCACACTGTTATCTTCAAATTCTTCAATCGCAAATTTTAATTTATCGTCTTCATCCACGCTCACCGCCACACGACCGCCTTTATTCAATCGACCGAAGAGTAATTCTTCTGCTAACGGTTTTTTCAATTGTTCTTGAATCAAGCGTGCCATGGGACGTGCGCCCATTTTTTTGTCATAGCCATTGCGAGCCAGCCAGGCACGAGCTTCATCATCAATTTCAAGGACAACATGTTTCGCTTCCAGCTGGACTTCCAGTTCCAGCAAGAATTTATTGACCACGTGTAAGATCGTTTTCGTGTCTAAGGCTTTAAATTGAATCATGGAATCTAAACGGTTACGAAATTCAGGTGAAAAGACACGATTGACTGCAGTAACCACATCAGACGAACTGTCTTGCT
The DNA here is from genome assembly GCA_964612855.1 of uncultured Coxiellaceae bacterium. Taxonomy (GTDB): domain Bacteria; phylum Pseudomonadota; class Gammaproteobacteria; order DSM-16500; family DSM-16500; genus DATIJJ01. The sequence goes on along the minus strand of CAZTDR010000094.1, from coordinate 3,256 downwards.
GCGTAAAACCAATGGCGGTTTTATCTAGCAAGTCAGCACCGGCGTTGGATGTCATGACTAAAATGGCATGGCGGAAATCCGTTTTTCTGCCATTGGTATCGGTTAACGTGCCATGATCCATAATTTGGAGCAATAAATTGTATACATCCGGATGCGCTTTCTCGATTTCGTCTAACAAGACAATGGAATGGGGATGTTTATTCACTGCTTCTGTCAATAAGCCACCTTCATCATAACCAACATAGCCTGGAGGCGCGCCAATCAAACGTGAAACAGTGTGACGTTCCATATATTCGGACATATCAAAACGAATGAGCTCAATACCTAATTGTTTTGCTAATTGTTTCGTGACTTCGGTTTTACCGACGCCGGTCGGCCCAATAAAGAGGAATGAACCAATCGGTTTGCTCGGATCACGTAACCCAGAACGGGCTAAACGCACAGCAGCGCCTAAGGTTTCGACAGCTTCGTCTTGGCCGAAGATCATCATCTTGAGATCGCGGGTTAAATTTTTCAACACTTCACGATCCGATGTTGAAACATTACGCTCAGGAATGCGTGCAATCTTAGCAACTACTTTTTCAATATCGGTGGTATCAATCACTTTTTTACGATTCGCTTCGGGCACTAGGTATTGGTAAGCGCCTACTTCATCTACCAAATCAATGGCTTTGTCAGGTAAGCGACGATCCGGTACATAACGTGCCGATAAACGTGCTGCAGCCTCTAAAGAATCATCGGTATACTTTATCCCATGATGGGATTCGAAACGGCTGCGTAAGCCTTTTAAAATATCTATCGTTTGTTCTACGGTAGGCTCTTTAACATCGATTTTTTGGAAACGACGTGCCAGCGCGTGATCTTTTTCAAAAATACCGCGATATTCTTTATAAGTCGTTGAACCAATACAAGTTAAATCGCCAGATGCTAGTAAGGGCTTGATTAAATTGGAAACATCCATTAATCCGCCCGAAGCTGCACCCGCGCCGATGATAGTATGGATTTCATCAATAAATAGAATAGCGCCTTTTTGCTCTTTTAACTGGTGTAACACACTTTTTAAACGTTTTTCAAAATCGCCGCGATATTTCGTGCCGGCGAGCAAGCTGCCAAGGTCGAGGGAATAGATGATACTATCGCTCAGAATTTCTGGAACTTTATTCTCAACGATAAGTTTAGCAAGGCCCTCTGCAATAGCCGTTTTACCTACACCCGCTTCACCGACGAGTAAGGGATTATTTTTACGACGGCGGCAGAGAATTTGAATCGTACGCTCGATTTCATCTTCGCGCCCGACTAAAGGATCAATCAAACCGAGTTTGGCTCGTTCATTTAAATTCGTTGTAAATTGTTCAAGAGGCGTTGCATTCCCCTCTTCTTGCAAGCCATCGCTGTCTTCCATGTAATGCCCACCAAACTGATCATTTTCGCGTGTACCATTGTTTGCTCGAGGCTTGGTCGAGCCGTGAGAAATATAATTAATGACATCCAAACGGCTGACGTTCTCTTGTCGAATAAGGTAAACACTTTGACTCTCTTGCTCACTAAAAATAGCCGCCAGCACATTTGCGCCAGTCACTTCGGTTTTTCCTGACGATTGCACGTGAAAAACAGCGCGCTGTAAAACACGCTGGAAACCGAGCGTTGGCTGTGTATCTCGATCGTGGACATGAGCTGGAATGGAAGGAGTTGTCCTATCGACAAACTCGATTAGGTTTTTACGTAGTTGACTAATGTTGGCGCCACACGCTTTTAAGACTTCTGAGGCTGCTGAATTTTCTAGGAGTGCAATCAGCAGATGTTCAACAGTCACAAACTCATGCCTTTTTGCGCGTGCTTCTTTGAATGCTAAATTCAAAGTGTACTCAAGCTCTTTGTCTAGCATGGCACACCTCCTATTGTCAGATTACATCACCTCAATACTGCACAAGAGAGGATGGTCGTGCATCCTTGCATAATCCATTACTTGATCCACTTTGGTTTCAGCTACGTCCTTAGTGAACATTCCACAAATAGCTTTGCCGCTCGTATGAACTTCATACATAGTCCGAGTTGCACGATCTCGTTCCATATTAAAAAAAACTTCCAATACGACTACGACGAATTCCATCGGAGTAAAATCGTCGTTATGCATTACTATCTGGTGCATGACTGGCTGTTTTAATTGAAGCCCTGTTTCATGTACCGGTAACTCTGTTGTCCTTGCCGCAAATTCAATAGTCATGCCCTTTACCTTACTTATAGCCCATATCCACCATTTTTTCCTTATTTTACAAAATAATCTATGGTTTTATGGAAAAATGTTAAAATAATCTATAATTATTAGGCTATTACATTAAAAATGTCTATATCTGCGGTTAACCTATCAAAACTAAAGAAAGATAACCCAGCGCCTCATAGTTACAGTATAACCCCAAGGCGCTAGTCAAAAGCGAATTGATTATGCCATTAGGGCGATCATTCTATCACCAAACGCAGAACAGGTCACTAATTGCGCACCTTCTAGTTGACGAGCAAAGTCATAGGTCACCGTTTTAGCCGTAATTGCCTTCTCCATTCCACTGATAATCAAATCTGCTGCCTCATCCCAGCCCATGTGTCTTAACATCATTTCAGCCGATAGGATCAATGAACCCGGGTTGACTTTGTCTTGACTGGCATATTTAGGCGCTGTGCCATGGGTTGCCTCAAACATAGCGACCGTATCGCTGAGATTGGCGCCCGGCGCGATACCAATACCACCTACTTGGGCTGCAAGGGCATCCGAAATATAATCCCCATTTAAATTTAATGTGGCAATAACGCTATATTCGGACGGACGAATCAAAATTTGCTGGAGGAAAGCATCCGCAATCACATCTTTGATAATAATATCTTTACCTGTGGTTGGGTTTTTTAATACCATCCATGGGCCGCCATCGAGTGGTTTCGCGCCAAATTCTTCGCGCGCAACTTCATAGCCCCAGTCACGAAATGCGCCTTCGGTAAATTTCATGATATTGCCTTTATGCACTAACGTGACTGAATCACGTTGATGATCGATTGCATACTGGATGGCCGCTTTTACCAAGCGAGACGTCCCCTCTTTAGAAACAGGCTTCACGCCTATTCCGCAATGTTCAGGAAACCGAATTTTTTTGACATTCATTTCGTTTTGTAAAAACTGAATAATTTTTTTCGCATCAGCGCTATCCGCTTGCCATTCAATGCCCGCATAAATATCTTCTGAATTTTCGCGAAAAATAACCATATTCGT
>CAZTDR010000093.1:0-7615 GCA_964612855.1 uncultured Coxiellaceae bacterium | reverse complement strand
GTAAAGTTGGTACCGAGAGTCGGAATCGAACCGACACGGTGTTGCCACCACCGGATTTTGAGTCCGGCGCGTCTACCAGTTCCGCCATCCCGGCAACCCTACAAAAGAGCGGTGAGTATACCAAAGATAGCCTGAAGGTCAATGATTAGCAGAATCGTTTGATACCAGAACGTGAGATCGGCTGCTTTGGCTTCTGTTGATGTTTTTTAGCAAATTGGCCGTAGGTCATACCGCACCTGGCCTGCATAGCCTGGTTTAAAAACGTTTCAAATGATGTTTTGCTCAAGGGGGTCAGGCGCTTTAAACAACGCGTCATGTGCCCGAGAGCCTGAGGCAATGAAATAGGCTCATATTGATTTAAATAATTGACCATGTGATCGGCGCGTTTGACACCGCGACTGGAATCCCTCGACCGGTGAAAAAATCGTGGCCAGCAACTGGATTTATGTTGCTGCTTATGATCCAACGTATCCATATATTTTAACCAGGCAGCATGAGTGGCTTGGCGCAATAAGTCGACCCCCTCATCCTCTTGCGCACTCTGCTTTAGAGGGTGAACACTGCCTTTTTTAAATTTTAAATGCAGTTTATTTGTCGTGTGAAAATCAAACGTTAATTCTTTGTTTTTTAAATTTGCATTCACCGCTACAAAGCCGTGCTCTTTTAAATAAGCGGGTAACTCGCGCGCATGAGCAAATGCTTTTTTATTTTGTAATTTGCCACCACCACCGCCTGCGCCAATTTGACAAAGCCCATCGTCACCTTGATGGTAATACATAGCATGGGTATGCGCGAAAAAGTTTGCATCAAAATGTAAACCCTGCGAAATAAGAATTTGGTTGAGAATTTCGTTATACGTCCCCGTAAAGCCTCTTTCTCTTAAAAATTCAATATCTTCTTTGTCTAAATAATGTTGTGCATCCGAATGAAGAAAACGCTTATCAAAGGCTTTGCGTGCATGGTGACCAAACAATAAATTAATGGCGCGGGGATCGGAATTTACTACTTGTTGCAACCAATTTGCCTGATTGTTTGAATCCAGTACATCGCTCTGTCTCGCCTCGATATATTCTTTAACATAGCGCGTGGTATCAATAAAAAATAAACGCAATGCCTGCTCATCTTTTGCCTCACCCGGAATTTGGCAAGAATAATAACGTCGCGGCATATTGAATGCTTGTAAGTTCTGCAAATCGAGGGTGTTGCCATCAAATAGTCTATCCAACTTCGCGGCAGATCTATCGTTTTTTAAAAAAGTATGTTTAATTTGTGCCGCAATTTTATGAAAATCAACTTTTGAACCCGTGGTTCCTAAAAAATGTTTGTTATGATCATGATTGCCTGGAATTAAAAAACAAGGTACACCACAAATTTCTGTTAATTGTTCTTTTTGATAAATATCGTAAAAATGTGTTTTAAATGCAGGATCATGCTCAGAAGAAACACCGTTATCATAAAAATTATCTCCCAAAATAACAATGAACTTCGGCCTTTTTTCCCCTTGCAACGCGCAATCGTTCATTAATTTTGCGACAGCTTTCTGCGCATCGCCACCATTACCCGCGCAACCTAATACATAAAAATGCACATCGGATGCATCAGAAGAACCGGCTGGTTCGCGTGCATTTTCTAAGGTGTAGTTTTTTGGCGTGTGGAGCAGCTTGGCCAAATAGCCCTTACGGACTGGAGGTCGGGTTGTCGACATAGTTTATTCTTCAACTTTGTTTCGCAAAATTATATAGGAAATTGTCTTAAAAAATCCTTAAAACACCTCTAATGGGTCCACATCCAATGACCAGCGCACGCGGTGTTTCACTCGCAGTGCTTCCACACGCGGCAAAAGCTCTTTTAACAAGAGCTGTAACTGTGCTCGCTGCTTACTTTGTAGCAATAATTGGACGCGAAATTTTCCCGCACGTCGGGGCATGGGTGCCGCAAGAGGGCCCATGATTTGCAGGTTTTTTACGGTTATGAGCTGTTTAATTTGTTGCAAAAAATCCATTGCGTACTCAAGACTATGTGCTTCCGCACGAAACAAGGCAAAAAACACATAAGGCGGCAACGCAGCTTGTTTTCGTTCGCTCAATAAGGTGGTGGAAAAAGCTTGATAATTTTCTTGTAATAATTGGGATAATAAAGGATGGTCGGCATGGCGTGTTTGAATAAACACTTTTCCCGCTTTTTCTTTGCGGCCAGCACGACCGGCAACTTGTAATAATAATTGTCCCATCCGCTCCAACGAACGAAAGTCCGCACTAAAAAAACCACTATCTGCATCAATGACCGCAACTAATGTTACATTCGGAAAGTGGTGGCCTTTGGCAAGCATTTGCGTACCAATTAAAATCTGATGCTCGCCGCTTTGAATGCGAGCCAGTAAATTATCCATCGAACCTTTGCGTCGCGTGCTGTCGCGATCAATGCGCGCAATAGAATAACGGGAAAAATACGCAGCCAATGTTTTTTCTAACCGCTCTGTTCCCTGCCCGACTGCTTGCAAATCGCCATTGCCGCAACTCTCGCATTTGCTCATGATATTGCGTTGCGAATCACAATGATGGCAACGCAAACGAGCCGCTGCATAGTGATACGTCATCCGCGTGTCACAGCGCTTACACTGCACCATCCAACCACACGCATCGCACAACAAAACCGGTGAAAAACCGCGGCGATTTAAAAATAGCATCACTTGATTGCCTTTTTCCAAGTGGGTGCGCATTTCATTGATAAGCGGTGCGGAAAGACCTTGCTCTAATTGCATATGACGAATATCTAGCACTGTAAATTGGGGCAACTGTGCGCCACCCGCCCGTTCACGTAATTTTAAATGACGATAGCGATTTTGTTGTGCATTGTGCAAGGTCTCAAGTGAGGGTGTCGCAGAACCTAAGACTACTGGAATATGCTGGAAATGAGCGCGCTTGATCGCAATGTCACGCGCATGGTAACGAAAACCCTCTTGTTGTTTGAAAGAAAGATCGTGTTCTTCGTCAATCACGATTAATCCTAATTTCTTAAAAGGCGTAAAAACCGCTGAGCGTGTGCCGATAACAATTTTTGCTTCACCTGTTTTGGCGGCGAGCCAGGCGCGAAAACGTTGTTTTTCTGTCATGCCGGAATGAAGAGCGACGACGGGTACGGGAAAACGTTCGCGAAAACGTTGGATGGTTTGTGGCGTTAAGCCAATCTCAGGCACGAGCACAAGAACTTGTTCATTTTGTTGTAAAATCGTAGCAATGGCTTGCAAATAAACTTCGGTTTTACCGCTGCCCGTGATGCCATCTAGTAAAAAAACGTCGAAGTGATTTCGGGCAGAATTGATGGCTAACAGGGCGGTCTGCTGATCTGGGTTTAGGGGCAAGGGTTCGGTCGGGTGATTGGAAACCTCAATGGGTTTTTTAGCAGGAGGTAATTCTGCGGGTTTGCCTTGCCGCAACCAGCCGGGTAGAGCGGTAAAAATCACTTCGCCAATGGGGTAATGATAGTAATCTGCCGCCCACAAGCACAGGGTTAAAATGTCAGAGGAAATAATAGGCTGTTCGTCGAGACAGGTTAATGCGGACTTAAGCTTATTCACGGGTATGTCGGAATGATCGGTTGTTCCCATTAAAATCCCAATTAATTCACGGCGTTGAAACGGGATGCAAATGCGCATACCCGGCTGCAATGTGGAGCAATCCATATCTTTAGACGCCAAATAATCAAAATTGCGCCGCAAAGGAGTGGGAATGGCCACTTGCAAATAAACTTGTGCCTGCTTCATTGAGGGCCTGCTTAACTGAGGAAAATCGAAAATTCGCGAAAATTTGTGCTGATTATAACTTTTTTTAACGTGCGCCCATAGCGCTAAACCATATAGAATATAAAGTTCGTGCTATAATGGATAAGTCTATTGATAAATTTTGAGGTATAAAAAATATGGGTGCGGTTAACGAAAATGCGCTTCAAAAAGTCCTAGAACGTATTATAGAAAGACTTCAACAATCCAATAAGCTTCCTCAGACATTAACCAATGAGGAAAAAAACACGCTCGTTCAAACTATCGTGGAAAATGTAAGAAGATCGGGCATCGAGTTAAATTATACCAATCTGGCTCAACCCGGCGTTCAAAAAATGCTGACTCTGGCCGTGACAGCGACATTCGCCATACAAAATGACCCCTTTTTAAAAGCTCAATTAAAATCAATATTTGGCACGCCTACACTTGATTTTAAAACGCTGCTTAGCACTGACCCCAGAGATATTTCAGCTGAGCAAAAAAGAGAGCAATTTTTTATGCTATTGATGGCAGCCAATGCCCAGCTCAATAAAGCGAACAATAAAAACACGCCCACCCCAAAACCCAGCTTTGCTGTAGAAAAAGAAGAAGAAAAATTGCAGCAACAAGAAATTTGGTCAGGCGGCACTTGCATTGATGTGGTTGAAGGTTGCTTTCAGCCTGGCTCTAAAGCGAAAGAAAGTGTCGAAGTGATTTTAGCAAGAGCGGGATTTGAACCGGCCGAAAAAATGCTGAAGGATGAAGGCTTTTTTAGTAGTCTTGCCAAAGAGCTTGATGCACCCGGCGTAACTTATGCAGGAAGAAGTCCGTTTAATATGAACAATACCCCAGGTTCTATGCCGCAATAAATTAGTGTAACCTCAACTCCCTCATTGGTGGGGTGGCGCGATGTTTGTTGCGTCGTAATCCACCAAATCGGGGGCATAAAGGTGGATTACGACGCAAAAAACGCGTCTAATCCACCCTACATTTCTCTTGCCTTACCCCACAAATTTCATGCTATCCTTTGCGAGCTCGGCTTGGGCGGATTTATTTTCTAATTATTAAAAAGGATTTAATTATGCATCGTGTACTGGTTATCGGCGCAGGGAAAATTGGCTCTTTGATTGCTACACTTTTATCTAACTCTAATGATTATCAAGTTTACTTATCCGATATTGTCATTGACACCCCTTACTTGAAACGGCTTTTTGCAAAAGCGCCCCATTTGGAATTAGTTAAGTTAGATGCGCAAGATCCTCAAACCATCGCAGAGTTTTTACGTAAAAATCCCGTGGATACCGTGATTTCAAGTTTGCCATTTTATTGCAATGTACCGATTGCCCAACTTGCCAAAGAATTTAATTTAAATTATTTTGATTTAACCGAAGACACTAAAACCACCAACACCGTCACGGAATTATCACAAAACGCAACGACTGCCTTCGTCCCACAATGTGGTTTGGCGCCGGGTTTTATTAGCATCGTTGCCAATGAATTAATGCGTCACTTTCCTTCACTCGATGCTGTGAAAATGCGCGTGGGTGCCTTACCCATTAATATTAGCAATGCGCTGCAATATTCACTCACCTGGTCAACGGATGGCTTAATTAATGAATACGGCAATTTGTGCCAAGCCATTATCAATGGCGAAGAGGTGCATTTAATGCCGCTGGACGATTTAGAAGAAATTAAAATCGATGGCTTAACGTATGAAGCGTTCAACACATCCGGTGGCATCGGCAGTTTAGCGACGTCTTACAAAGATAAAGTGAAAAATTTAAGTTACAAAACCATTCGCTATCCCGGTCATTGCACGAAGATGCGTTTTTTAATGAATGATCTGCAACTGAATTATGACCGCGACACACTCAAACGTATTTTAGAAACGTCGATTCCTAAAACAGGTCAAGATGTCGTCTTGGTTTATGTTTCAGTGACAGGCACACAAGATGGTTTGTATAGCGAAGAAAATTATTTCAAAAAATTCTATCCCAAAACAATTAACGGTACACGTTGGTCAGCGATCCAACTCACGACCGCTTCCGGCATTTGCTCCATCATGGATATGATTGTCACTCAACCGGGAAAATTTAAAGGGTTAGTCAAACAAGAACAATTTTCGCTGACTGATTTAACCATGAATCGTTTTGGTCAATATTACGCATAACACTGCATTGACACCGATAAGCAAAAAAATTTAGGAAATTACTATGTATATTCTGCATTCATTACAACTTAAAGAGAAAAATTCAGGCACCAGTCATGGTGCGCGCTGGTGGTCCACTACAACCGACCAAGGCGAAATTATTTCCTACAACCCAACCGACGGCAAGGTCATTGCCTCCGTTTACAATTGCAGTGATGCAGATTACGAGCGCATCATCCTGGAAGCCCAACAAGCATTTACCACCTGGCGTGAATTGCCCGCACCGAAGCGCGGTGAAATTGTTCGTCAAATCGGCGATGAATTGCGCAAATATAAAGATGTATTGGGTAGTTTAGTGTCGCTTGAAATGGGCAAATCCAAACAAGAAGGCAATGGTGAAGTACAAGAAATGATAGACATGGCAGATTTAGCAGTAGGCCAATCGCGCATGTTGTACGGACAAACCATGCACTCTGAGCGTCCGGCACATCGCATGTATGAACAATGGCATCCGCTCGGCGTTGTCAGTGTCATCACCGCATTTAATTTTCCTGTTGCCGTGTGGGCATGGAATGCATTTGTGGCGGCGATTTGTGGGAATACGGTGATATGGAAACCCTCACCAAAAACACCTTTATGTAGTGTTGCGGTGCAACAACTATGTAACGCGGTGATGGAAAAAAACGGGTTACAAGGGATATTTTCACTTTTTATGACTGACAATAATGCGTTAGTGAAAAAATTTGTAAATGACAAACGCATTCCGCTCGTGTCTTTCACAGGTTCAACTGCCGTGGGTCGTCAAGTCAATGAAATGGTTGCACACCGTTTAGGCCGAACTTTATTAGAATTGAGCGGTAACAATGCAATTATTGTCGATGAATCGGCGGATTTAAAATTGGCCGTACCCGCTATTGTTTTTGGTGCGGTGGGAACAGCTGGACAACGTTGCACCACGACACGCCGTTTGTTTGTGCAAGAAGCGATTTACGATACTTTGATTGCCGCATTAGCGAATGCGTATCCTAAAGTGACCATCGGCGATCCACTCGATGAAAAAAATTTGATGGGACCCTTAATTGATAAAACAGCTGTAGAGCAATATCAAGCAACGATTGCCGATATTAAAAAAGCGGGTGGAAAAATTTTATTTGGCGGCCAAGTGGTCGATCGTCCGGGTTATTTTGTGCAACCCACTTTAGTTGAAGCCAAAAATGAGTGGGAAGTCGTGCAACGCGAAACCTTTGCGCCCATTTTATATGTGATGAAATATAAAACGCTCGCCGATGCGATTGCCATGCAAAATCATTCGCAACATGGTTTATCATCCGCTTTATTTACCAATCAAATAAAGCAGTCGGAAATATTTTTATCAGCACAAGGCAGTGATTGCGGAATTGCTAATATTAATATAGGTACTTCTGGTGCAGAAATCGGTGGTGCATTTGGTGGTGAAAAAGACACTGGTGGTGGACGAGAGGCCGGGTCGGATGCATGGAAAGCCTATATGCGTCGCCAGACGAATACGATTAATTGGAGTGATACATTGCCGTTGGCGCAGGGAATTAAGTTTGGGGTGGGCTAAAAATACAAATAGCGCGTTATCTACGCAAACGTCGTCATCCCCGAATGCTTCTGTCGGGGATCTGTCTACTAATAAGCATATCATTACCCATAAGTCATAAAAGCGCTGCGACTGTAGGCTTTAA
>CAZTDR010000092.1:0-7703 GCA_964612855.1 uncultured Coxiellaceae bacterium | reverse complement strand
GGTAATGATATGCTTATTAGTAGACAGATCCCCGACAGAAGCATTCGGGGATGACAGAATTAACTCTGTAGAGGACAAAAATTTTTAGCAATGCCGCGGGCATGGCACGCCATGCCCCTACATCCTTTGTCCTCAAACGTAGGGGCACGGCGTGCCGTGCCCTTGCACAACATTGCTAAAAATTTTTGTCCCCTACAGAGCTGAATTACAGCATTCAGGGATGACATAAGAACTGTCTAAGCAACTCTCCCATCCGCATATACACTTAGGGCTTAGGTGAACTTTCTTTCCGTGTGTCAGCTATTTCTGCGGAATTAATCAATTTTTTTTCAAGTAAAAATTTTAATAAAAATTCCAGCTCAGCGAGCGTTGCAGATCTTTTTTCATTTTTAGAAAGCACGTCGGTAACCCACAAATTATCACCCATATTATTAAAGCAGTAATGCTGAATTTTTTGACCGTCAATTTCCATAGATTCTGGCATTTCGTTCAAAATAGCTTTAGCAATAGCGCCCTTACGATTACGATCGCCGTCAATACATATTCCTTCTTCGCTTATTGTTATGTTAAGCTTTTTTATCAGGTCAGCCTTACTCTCATCTGGCTTATTTGCTGGCGTAAATAAGTTTTTTTCACTTAACTTTTTAAAACCCTTTACGTCTTTGTCCTTAAATAATTTTTTTTCAGTTAAAACTTTTAATAAAAATTCTAGGTCTGCGCGCGTTGCTAATTGCTTCTCATGGTTAACACATACCTCGCTAACCAATAAATTATCACCAAAAGTACCATAACAGTAATGCTCAATTATATAGCCCTTCATGTCCACGCTTTCGGGCATTGCCTTGATAATATCTTCCCTACGAGCACTATCACCGTGAATACATAACATCCATTGTCCATACTTCAGCTCTTTTACTTCGATTTTAAGCTCGTCTTTACTCTTCGCTTGTCTATCTAACATATTTACTCCTAAGTCTTTTAACTATATTTTAATTTCAAACCGAATATTATTACACATTCGAATCGCTCCCCAAGCACCCACGGGTGCCACTATTAACGGCAGCAATGAATAAACGCTCATCAAAAGTCCGCCCATCATTGCTGTTGCAGCCCATATCAGTGCAATCACCATAAAACAAACACCCATTACTTTTCCTTGTTCTTGTTTTTCAACGACATCCGAATAAAATGACGTAATGCAGCTAAAGGCAATAACGTCTCCTATTGCGGTTGGAATCGCAGAAGCCCAAATTAGCAATGTCCACGACCCTTTTAAATGCAATAAAAAAAATAAGCACGTCGTGAGCGTGCCAATTAACACCAAATAAAGTGATAGGAATAAAATAGCCTGCCTTGTAAAAAATTGTTCTAAAAATTTAATGCCAAAGGCGGTTGCAAGCGCAAGCCATAAAGCAATTAAGCCGACAAATACACCTAATTGATGCGCACTGACACCCATCTCGGTTTTTAAAATCGGGGGAATAAATTGATAATACAAGCTCCAACTGATTTGACTTAGCAATAAAATACAAGAAATACGCAGCACGAATGGATTCGTAAATACTTTTTTTAAGCTCTGCCAATGAAATTCTTTCCATGGCGATGAATAACGTCTTTCAACTAGCGTTTCTTGAAAAATGAGCAGTGTTAAAATACAACTGATCGCAGCAAAAATAACCGCAATAAAAAAAGGTAAGGAAAAATTAAGCTGCGAGAAAAAAAATTGATTCGCAAAATAACCGCCTAATACCGGACCAATAAAAGCGCCTATCGAAATGGATGTTTGCAAATAACCCATGTACACCATTTTCTTTTCGCGCGGACTGATATCGCCGACGACCGCTTGAGCAATAGGATTGGTACGTGAAAAAGCCCCGCGTAAAATACAGCTTAAAAATAATAAACTAAGCGAACCCAGCAATACCCCAAATGCAGCTGTTAACGCAAACACGAATGCGCCAGCCGTTCCTACCAAAATTAATTTTTTCCGGCCAAACGCATCTGACAATGCACTTAAAATGGGGGTCACAATAATATTGACGATGTTAGGAATAGAAATACAAAGTCCGTACCACATGCTACGCACGGCTTGGGGTGTATCGGCAGCAAATAAACTACTCTGCATATCAAAAAATAATAACGTTAAAATAGGAAATGTAATGTTCAAAGAGGTGTGATCAAATAGCATGACCCAAAGTAAGGGAGAAATAGACGGGTGTTTATTCTGCACGTTGTTTCCTTTTGGCGGGCTAGCATGGTTTAGTGGGTAAAGCGCAGCGTGCCCACCAGACAAGAACTACCGATCATCATGCTCAATTGTACGACCCGTTTTTTTGGAGATATTCGTTTTGGTTAAATGACGTTCTGGCCACAATTTTTCTTTGATCCACGCAACTAAAAATAAAACCAAACCCACCACAGCACCGGCGATTAACAAATAAGATAATAAAATAAACCCGGCAACAAGAATCACTAACATCAAACCGATGAAAAAAAAGGGAAGTATTTTTACCACCATCTTATTCATTAGAAAGCATCCCATAAAATGGATTGGCCTTCCGTTGCATTCGGATCATCACGCAACAAATAAATACGTTGTGATTTTGCTATTTCTTTTTGCTGAGATTGGGATAACTCAGGATGTTTTTTATCATAATCTTGTAAAAAAAGATCAATGTCGCTGACATAATTGGTGATTGTTTTATTTAAATTCATTCGCTGCCCACTCCAGTCGTTGGTGTATAAATTATACCATTATTTAAGAAAAACAAGCATAAAAAATAGGCTTTGCAGAGAACAAAAATTCTAGCAATGTCGCAAGGGCACAGCGTGCCACACAGCTTGTATAAATCTATTTTTGTAGGGGTACGGCGTGCTGTGCCCGTGCTGTATATCTCGTTGAAGCCGCCGGGCATGGCACGCCATGCCCCTACAAGTGCCGTTTTAAGAACGAGTTACACAACAAGGCCAGACAAGCCACGGGACAACATGGCTAAGTGCTTTATTGGCACCATAATTCCCACAGCCAGGGCCAAAAACGCATCGTGCTACCCTACACTATATGAGCTATTATGATACACTCTCTATTTACCAATTTATCTAACTCAAGTAAGTTGCTCGTGCAATGGTTTAAAATGGAGAAACAATGAATTCATTCGGGAAAATTTCCACTATTGTCATTAGCTTATTCCTCATTGGCCACATCGGTCCCACTTTCGCGAAAAAACAACGCCGTCATCATTCCACAGCACCCGCGCGCGCCTCTGCGTCTCACTCGCACCCCATTTATGGCACACAAAACTTAAGAGAGGAGCTGAACCGAATCATCAGTACAGCTGACTCTAGAGCCTTGATGGGTGTGCAAGTTAAATCCATGAAACAAGGTGACATCTTATATACGCACAATGAATCAGGCTTACTTTCGCCTGCTAGCACGCTGAAAGTGTTAACCGCAGAAGCGGCACTCATTTATTTAGGCCCAGATTACAAATTTAAAACGACGCTGTTGACCAATGCAGTATCTGCGACAAACGGAATAATTAACGGGGATGTCTATTTAGTTCATAGTGGCGACCCAACATTAACGTATTATGATTTAACGGATTTAATGGTTTCACTGAAATCACAACAAATTCAAGGCATCAACGGCAACGTCTATATCGATAATAGCGCATACGATCAAGACAATCTGGGACCCGGCTGGCTAAGCAAAGACAAAGGTTATTGTTATGCAGCCCCTATCAATGCCAGCATTATTAATCACAACTGTGTTTCTATTGCCATTACCCCAGCAAAATCGGATGGCAATCACGCTATAGTCGTGCCAAATCCTCGTTATTTTTATGCCGGAATAAACAATTCTGTGATTACCCGGTCGACTCGTAGCCGTTCTTGCCGTTTATCACTCAATTCCACAGAAAATAATATCATTACCATTGATGGTTGCATGCCTAAAGGCCAATACTCTCGAGGCGGCAGCGTTGTTGTCAATGATATTGTGAAATATAACGAGTCCCTATTACGCAGTTCTTTCAGACACTTTGGCATTAATGTCCGGGGCACGATCTCTGCCAAAATCGCACCGCCTAATTTAGCGATACTTGCCACCCACGAATCAAAACCACTGCATGTGCTGATCAATGAAATGCTAAAAAAATCCGATAATATTATTGCAGGTTCTTTATTTAAAAAAATGGGTGAACTTTATTTTAATCAGCCCGGTACGTGGACCAATGGCGGCTTAGCCGTTAAACAAATTTTAGCGCAAAAAGCACAAGTGAATACGACACAATTGCGAGCATTGGATGGTTCGGGCTTATCACGTAACAATCAAGTCACTGCTGCACAAATGATGCAAGTATTAGACTTTGCCTTTCATAATTATGCGACCAATTATGAATTTATTTCTGCACTACCCATTGCCGGCGTTGATGGTACATTGAAACAGCGGTTGAAAAATGTTGCGTGGAAAGTGCGCGCTAAAACAGGCACGATGAGTGATGTTGTTTCACTTGCAGGGTACGCGGTCAGCAAAGATCGTGAGCCGATCGCATTTGTGATTATTATTAACGGTCATAATGGCAATATTTGGAAATACCGCGAAATTGAAGATCGGATTGTAACTGCACTAACGAATTACACACGGGTGTAGGGGTATGGCGATGCCAGCCCGTTGGCATCGCTAAAAATTTTTATCCCCTACAAAAACTGAACCCAAAAAACCATTCCACATGCCAACAAGGTTATCCCAACCCCCAATAAAAAATAACCCCATTTCAATTTAGTTACAGGGCGCACCGTTTTCTGCTGCGAAAACCGCCTGTATTCATTGTGTTCTCGGGTTTGATTTAATACATCATAAATCAACCCTGGAATTTCTGGCAACTTCTCGGACCAATAAGGAATATTTTCGCGAATGCGTTTTAAAAAAGCGCGTGGCCCAACTTGTTTTTTCAACCATTGCTCCAGAAAAGGCGCAGCCGTTGTCCACAAATCCAGTTCAGCATACAATTGTCGGCCGACACCTTCGATATTCAATAAGGTTTTTTGTAACAAAATAAGTTGTGGCTGAATATTAATATTAAAACGGCGTGCGGTTTGGAATAAACGCAGCAAGAGCTGTCCAAATGAAATATCTTTTAATGGCCGCTCAAAAATCGGTTCGCAAACAGCGCGGATTGCACCTTCAAATTGATCGACACGCGTATCCGGTGGCAACCAACCGGATGCAATATGTAATTCGGCTACACGCTGATAATCGCGCTTAAAAAAAGCCAGCATATTTTCTGCTAAATAACGCTGATCTTTCATACTCAAGGAGCCGACAATGCCAAAATCCACTGCAATATACTGCGGATTTTCTACATTTTCAGTGTTAACAAAAATATTGCCGGGATGCATGTCCGCATGAAAAAAACTATCCCGAAAAACTTGCGTGAAAAATAGTTCAATTCCGCGCTCTGCTAATTTTTTCATGTTGATACCGGATGCTTTCAACGCTTCAATATTATGAACAGGAATACCGTGAATACGCTCCATGACCAGCACGGATGCGCCAGAATATTGCCAATAAATTTCGGGGATATATAATAAATCAGAATGCTGAAAATTGCGGCGCAATTGGGAAGCATTTGCGCCTTCGCGCTGCAAATCCAGCTCATCATGCAAGGTATGCGCAACTTCTTCGACCATTTCTTTTGGCTTAAAACGTCGGGCTTGTCGCCAATAACGATTCGTCAACCGAGCCAGTGTCATTAATAAATCTAAATCGCGATCGATAATTTTTTTAATATCGGGACGTAATACTTTTACGACAACCGATTGACCATTTAATAATTTGGCAGCATGTACTTGAGCAATTGACGCGGAGGCAAGTGCAGTTAAATCAAATTCTTGAAATACCATTTCAAGTGGCAGACCTAATGATTCTTCAATTTTTTGTCGCGCTATTTTGCCCGAAAAAGGAGGAACTCTATCCTGCAGTTTTGCTAATTCTTCGGCAATATCATCGGGCAAAAGATCACGACGAGTAGAAAGAACTTGGCCCGCTTTAATAAAAATAGGGCCTAAATCTTCTAATGCTAGACGCAAGCGTTCACCGCGGGTTAATTTATTTTTTAACAAAAAATGCCACGGATTTAAATACCGCAAAAAACGCAGCGGATAAAACCACGGTGTTGTAAGAATAAATTCGTCCAAGTTATAGCGGATTAAAATAAAATTAATCCGGATCAAACGAAAAATTTGTGATAAAGATTTCACGGTTTGTCCTGTATTTTTTGTTTAAGTTGCACAATCCTCGCCGCCAATCGATCGACATCTAAACGCAGCTCATCCACATCCTGGAAAAAATCCTGCAATGCTTCAACGGGGGGAACCACATTAATTTCTTCATGGAAATAATCATTCACGTATTCAGTCACGGTTTTTCGAAGCATGCGACTCATTTTTTTGACTTCTCGAGCCAAGCGTCCCGTTTGATAAGCAGGGATATCACCTATCCAACGCGAAAAATAATCTTCCCAATCAATTTCTAATTCCGAAAAAATGGCCAACACTTGTTGCGCCAATTCCATATTACCTTCGACAATCACATCTTCTGCAAAAAACGCTTTGCGTTTTTTAGGGGGAGCTAAGCTCATATGCAATAAATTGAGGGGAGTACCGCGAATAGTGAGATCAGGTTCGACAAAATTCTCCCATTTGAGTTGGATCGTTTTGTCAGAAAAAAACAGTTGTAGCGTGAGTGGCACGCCTAGTAACTCCATCGTAACCACTTTATTTTTAAGCTGCGCAATACGATGCTGTGACTCCGGATCGAGCGCCAAATAACGATTAATCGCCTTTTCTAACCAATATTTCATGAAGCGCCTGTTTTAAATTAATATTTAAACCCTTTGTGCAATGCAACCACACCGCCCGTTAAATTAAAAAACTCAACATCCTCAAACTCACATTCTTCCAACATATTTTTTAGTGTTTCTTGATCCGGGTGCATGCGAATCGATTCGACTAAATATTGATAACTGGCCGCATCACCACTGACCCATTCACCTAATTTAGGAATAATTTTGAAAGAATAAGCATCATAAAGCGAGTTTAGCAAAGGCAAAACGGGCTTTGAAAATTCAAGTATCAGCACTTTACCGCCTGGTTTTAACGTGCGGTACATAGAACGCAGTGCTGCCATTTTATCGGTCACATTACGCAAACCAAAGGCAATGGTAATGCAATCAAAATAATCATCTGGAAAAGGCAGTTTTTCTGCATCGGCTTGCACATAACAAATATTACCCACTAAGCCTTGATCGATTAAGCGATCGCGTCCCTGTTTTAGCATCTTTTCATTAATATCAGCTAAAACTACTAACCCGTTTTTCCCGGTTAGTCGAGAAAACTCGCGTGTCAAATCGCCTGTTCCGCCTGCAATATCTAAAATAGTATTACCTGGTCGCACGTTGCTTTGTCCGATGGTAAAACGCTTCCATAAACGATGTAATCCGAACGACATTAAATCATTCATCACATCATATTTGGATGCTACAGAGTGAAACACTTCTGCGACCCGTCCTGCTTTTTCCTGAATAGGCACATCGATAAAACCAAAATGCGTCGTCTTTTTTTTGTGAGGATCGATTGTCATATAGTCCTTCAGATAATTATTTTGGATTTTAACATGACAGATTACTGTCAGATCAAGGTGT
>CAZTDR010000091.1:0-7831 GCA_964612855.1 uncultured Coxiellaceae bacterium | reverse complement strand
TATGCGGCAAGGGCACGGCACGCCGTGCCCCTACAAATTTAGTTACAGTTTTCCTTATCGATGGGGGGAATCACCTTGAGAGATTTATTAAGTTTAGTGAAGCAGCAGTCACAATTAGAAGAATTTGATGCTATTCATATTGGCCTTGCTTCACCCGATATGGTTCGTTCATGGTCATATGGCGAAGTTAAAAAACCTGAAACCATTAACTACAGAACATTTAAGCCCGAACGGGACGGATTGTTTTGTGCCAAAATCTTTGGCCCTGTTAAAGATTACGAATGCTTATGCGGTAAATATAAACGCTTAAAGCATCGCGGTGTCATTTGTGAAAAGTGTGGTGTAGAAGTCACTTTATCTAAAGTGCGTCGTGATCGAATGGGCCATATCGAATTAGCGAGTCCTATCGCACACATTTGGTTTTTACGTTCACTGCCTTCACGTATTGGTTTATTGCTGGATATGACCTTGCGTGACATTGAGCGCATTCTCTATTTTGAAGCTTATGTTGTTATTGATCCAGGTATGACCCAATTAGAACGAGGTCAACTGTTGTCAGATGAAGCTTATTATGACGCTATCGAAGAATATGGTGATGAATTCGATGCTCGTATGGGTGCTGATGCTATTCAAGAATTGTTGCGTGCCCTCAATTTGGAAACAGAAATTACTAAAATTCGTGAGGATATTGGCAGCACTTCCTCTGAAGCCAAACTCAAAAAACTAACCAAACGTTTAAAATTAATGGAAGCTTTTTTAGCTTCAGGCAATAAACCCGAATGGATGGTTTTAACCGTATTACCCGTATTACCACCTGATTTGCGCCCCCTCGTACCACTCGATGGTGGACGTTTTGCTACGTCTGACTTGAACGACTTATATCGTCGCGTAATCAATCGTAACAATCGATTAAAGCGTTTATTAGATTTAAATGCGCCTGATATTATCGTCCGTAACGAAAAACGTATGTTGCAAGAATCGGTTGATGCGCTATTGGATAATGGTCGCCGTGGCCGCGCTATTACAGGTTCAAACAAACGTCCATTAAAATCCCTGGCCGATATGATTAAAGGTAAGGCTGGTCGATTCCGTCAAAACTTATTAGGTAAGCGTGTAGACTATTCAGGTCGTTCTGTTATCGTGGTGGGTCCTACATTAAGACTCCATCAATGTGGGCTGCCTAAAAAAATGGCGCTTGAACTTTTTAAACCCTTTATTTTCAGCCGCTTACAAACACTAGGTGAAGCATCGACCATCAAAGCAGCAAAGAAAATGGTGGATCGCGAAGATCCTGCTGTATGGGATATTTTAGAGCAAGTCATTCGCGAGCATCCCGTATTACTCAATCGCGCACCCACTTTGCACCGCTTGGGTATTCAAGCATTTGAACCTGTGTTAATTGAAGGTAAAGCGATTCAGCTTCATCCACTGGTTTGTACAGCTTATAACGCAGACTTTGACGGTGACCAAATGGCCGTTCATATTCCGCTGTCTCTTGAAGCACAGTTGGAAGCTCGCTCATTAATGATGTCCACCAACAACATTCTTTCGCCTGCCAATGGCGAACCCATCATTGTTCCGTCACAAGACGTTGTATTGGGTCTTTACTATCTAACTCGTAGTAAGGTGAATGCAATTGGTGAAGGAATGTTATTTTCTGATACGAATGAAATCCATCGTGCTTACGAAAATGAAATGGTGGAATTACAAGCTAAAGTTCGCGCGCGTATCAAAGAATATGTACCCGATGAAGTGAATGGTGGCTTTAAACTGAAAGTACGTTTAGTTGAAACCACAGTGGGCCGTGCATTGTTATCCGAATTGTTGCCCAAAGGCATGTCGTTTGATTTAGTCAATCGCACAATGACGAAGAAAGCTATTTCTAACCTCATTAACATTTGTTATCGCGAAGTGGGTTTAAAAGCCACCGTTATTTTCGCTGATCAACTGATGTATACCGGCTTTTCTTACGCAACCAAATCCGGTGTGTCAATCGGCGTGAACGATCTCGTCATTCCGAAAGAAAAGAGCGATATCATCACGCAAGCCGAAGAAGAAGTGGGTAAAATCCAAGCGCAATATTCTTCCGGTCTCGTGACCCAAGGTGAACGTTATAACAAAGTTGTTGATATTTGGTCTCGCACGAATGATCAAGTAGCTAAAGCCATGATGACCGAGTTGTCCAGTGAAATGGTTAAAGATGCTGGCGGTCAAAAAGTTCAGCAAGAATCCTTCAACTCTATTTACATGATGGCAGACTCGGGTGCGAGAGGCTCGGCTGCTCAGATTCGTCAGTTAGCGGGTATGCGAGGTTTGATGGCGAAGCCAGACGGCTCGATTATTGAAACACCTATTACTGCAAATTTCCGCGAAGGGTTAAACGTATTACAGTACTTTATTTCCACGCACGGTGCGCGTAAAGGTTTGGCCGATACCGCATTGAAAACAGCGAACTCGGGTTACTTGACACGCCGCTTAGTCGACGTGGCACAAGATTTGGTCATTACCGAATTAGATTGCGGTACATCCCAAGGTGTAACCATGACGCCTTTAATTGAAGGTGGCGACGTTGTTGAACCTTTACATGAGCGCGTATTAGGACGTGTTACCTCAGTTGATGTGCATGACCCAGCAACTGATGAAATGATAGTGCCAGTTGGAACCTTATTAGATGAAAAACTCGTTGCTACCTTAGAAGAGCATACAGTGGATCAAGTCATGGTGCGATCACCCATCACTTGCGAATCTCGTTATGGCATCTGTGCTGCTTGTTACGGTCGTGACTTGGCACGTGGACATCGAGTCAATATCGGTGAAGCGGTTGGGGTAATTGCAGCTCAATCCATTGGTGAACCAGGTACACAGTTAACCATGAGAACCTTCCACATCGGGGGCGCCGCATCTCGAGCAACCGCAGCAAACAGTGTCCAAATTAAAATGGCGGGCAAAGTTAAGCTGCATAATATTAAATTAATTCAACATCATACCGGCAAATTTATTGCAGTATCACGGTCTGGTGAATTAGCCGTTGTGGATGAACATGGTCGTGAACGTGAACGCTATAAAATTCCCTACGGTGCTGAGCTTTCTGTTTCTGATAGTTCAAAAATAGAAGCAGGGCAAATCGTTGCAAATTGGGATCCACATAGCCATCCGGTTATCACGGAAGTTGCCGGAAAAATTAAATTCGCTGATTTGATCGAAGGCGTTACCATGCATCGCCAAACAGACGAATTAACAGGTTTAAGCAGCATTGTAGTTACCGATCCTAAGCAACGTAGCTCAAGCGGTAAGGAATTGAAGCCAATGATTAAACTGCTGGATGAAAAAGGCAATGATCTCTTTTTGGCGGGTACCAATCTCTTAGCGCAATACTTTTTACCACCTGATGCTATTGTTAACTTTGAAGATGGCGCAAAAGTGAAAGTGGGTGACGTATTAGCGAGAATTCCACAAGAAACCTCGAAAACACGCGATATCACCGGGGGCTTGCCGCGAGTTGCTGACTTATTTGAAGCTCGAAGACCCAAAGATCCAGCTATTTTGGCGGAAATTTCCGGTATTGTCAGCTTTGGTAAGGAAACAAAAGGTAAGCGCCGCCTCGTCATTACGGGAACAGGCGATGACATCCATGAAGAACTCATTCCAAAATGGCGTCACGTGAGTGTGTTTGAAGGAGAACATGTTGAAAAAGGTGAGGTCATTGCAGAAGGTTCTTTGAATCCGCATGATATCTTACGCTTGTTAGGTACCAATGCCCTCACGAACTTTATTGTTAATGAAGTCCAAGACGTTTATCGCTTGCAAGGTGTAAAAATTAACGATAAGCATATTGAAGTCATCATTCGCCAAATGTTACGTAAGGTCATGATTTCACATGGTGGCGACACCACGTTCTTGAAAGGTGAGCAAGTTGAATTCGGCCAATTACGCGATGAAAATGATCGCGTGAAGAAAGAAGATAAACTGATTGCTCGTCACGAACCGATGCTATTAGGGATTACCAAAGCATCGTTAGCTACGGAATCATTCATCTCGGCGGCCTCCTTCCAAGAAACCACCCGCGTTCTAACAGAAGCGGCAGTGAGTGGTAAAATCGATGAGCTTCGAGGGTTGAAAGAAAACGTTATCGTAGGACGCCTCATCCCAGCTGGAACCGGATTGGCTTACCATGCCGGACGCCGAACTCAGAAAGGCCAGGGCGGTGCGAGTGAGCGAGCGGATGAAGTGAAGTAAAGTAATGCAGTTGGGTGGGCACGCTGCGCTTTGCCTACCCTATGTTGTTAATAAATAATAAATAATAGAGTCGTCGGGTGGGCAAAGCGCAGCGTGCCGACCCATTTTTAGGTGTAACAAGAGCTTATTCATGAGAATCAAGTAAAAAAGTTACTAACTTTTAAGCAACTAGACTTGACATATAGCGCACACCTTCTTAGAATCGCGCCTCTACATAATAATACATCCGTATTATTCTGCTCTCCTTATAGATTAGGAGTATGCGCTACATTGTTTTGATTTTTTAGATATAACTGTTTATTAGGCGGAGTTAAATGAATGCCAACGATTAACCAGCTTGTTAGAAAACCACGAGCACCCAAACTTGCAAAGTCTACAGTACCTCATTTGGCAGGTTGCCCCCAAAAGCGAGGTGTATGTACTCGTGTATACACAACAACTCCTAAAAAGCCAAACTCAGCATTGCGTAAAGTAGCGCGTGTTCGTTTAACAAATGGCTCAGAAGTCACAACCTATATTGGTGGTGAAGGTCATAATTTGCAAGAGCATTCCGTTGTGCTTATTCGCGGCGGTCGTGTAAAAGACTTACCAGGTGTGCGTTATCATACAGTACGCGGTAGTTTAGACACGGCAGGTGTTGCGAATCGTCGACGTGGCCGCTCCAAATATGGTACAAAAAAACCGAAAGAATAACGTCAATTTTTAGTATGCATGGGATGTGAGTAATGCCAAGAAGAAAAGCTGCGGTAAAAAGAGAAATGCTGCCCGATCCATTGTTCGGCAGTGAGCGATTAGCCAGATTTATCAATGTCGTTATGCGAGAAGGCAAACGATCTATCGCTGAAAGAATCGTTTACAATGCCTTAGACGAAGCCTCTAAGCGCTTAAAGAAAAGCAAGGGCGCACCACAAGGCCAGGCTAAAAAGTCGGACGATGAAACCGGCTCTGAAGGCTCTTCCTTTGGCGGTAAATCTCAAGGCGGAACGAAAGAAGCGTTGGAAATTTTTGAAAAAGCGCTTAACAACATTCGTCCAACTGTTGAAGTTAAGTCTCGACGTGTGGGTGGTGCAACGTATCAAGTTCCTGTTGAAGTTGATACAGACAGAGGCGTGGCATTGGCTATGCGCTGGATAGTAAAAGCCGCCAAAGATCGCAGTGAAAAGACAATGATCCTACGTTTAGCTGCTGAAATGTTGGATGCATATGAAGGCCGTGGCGCATCTGTTAAAACACGAGATGACATGCACAGAATGGCTAAAGCGAACCAAGCTTTTGCTCATTATCGTTGGTAACTTAGGGGTATATAACCGTGGCAAGAGCAACACCCATTGAACGCTATCGCAACATAGGCATCATGGCTCATATTGATGCTGGAAAAACAACGACAACTGAGCGAGTTCTATTTTATACCGGTGTATCCCATAAGATCGGTGAAGTTCATGAAGGCGCAGCTGTCATGGACTGGATGGAACAAGAACAAGAGCGTGGAATCACCATTACATCAGCAGCAACGACTTGCTTCTGGTATGGAATGGATAAGCAATTCCCGCAGCATCGTATCAATATCATTGATACGCCAGGACACGTCGACTTCACGATTGAAGTTGAGCGTTCATTGCGCGTACTAGACGGTGCTTGTGCTGTATTTTGTGCGGTGGGTGGTGTAGAACCCCAATCTGAGACCGTTTGGCGTCAGGCCAATCGTTATGGTGTGCCCCGTCTTGGTTTTGTCAATAAAATGGATAGAGCCGGCGCTAACTTCTTGCGCGTAGTCGGTCAAATTCGTACACGTTTGGGTGGCAATCCTGTGCCTATTCAGCTTCCCATTGGTGCTGAAGAAAATTTTGAAGGCGTGGTTGATTTAGTCCGAATGAAGGCAATTTATTGGGATGATTCCACTCAAGGCATGAAGTATGAAGCGCGTGATATTAGTCCAGACATGCTAGATGAATGTAAAAAATATCGCGAATTAATGGTTGAAGCGGCAGCTGAATCGTCTGAAGATTTGATGACGAAATACCTCGAAGAAGGTGATTTGTCGACAGAAGAAATTAAACAAGGCTTACGTGCCCGAGTAGTGCGTAACGAAATTGTGCTTATGTTGTGTGGTTCGGCCTTTAAAAATAAAGGCGTGCAAGCGATGTTGGATGCAGTTATTGAGTATCTTCCTTCACCAGCAGATGTTCCTGCTGTTAAAGGACATCTTGATGATGCAGCCGAAACGCCTGCAGAAAGAAATCCAACCGATAATGAGCCTTTTTCTGCATTGGCATTTAAAATTGCGACGGACCCTTATGTTGGTACATTGACATATTTCCGTGTTTATTCAGGCGTCCTGCAGTCAGGCGACACTGTCTTTAATCCAATTAAAGACAAAGAAGAGCGTATTGGTCGTCTATTACAAATGCATGCTAATACACGCAGTGAAATTAAAGAAGTTCGAGCTGGTGATATTGCGGCTGCTGTGGGTCTTAAAAAAGTCACTACTGGCGATACATTGAGCTCAGTTGATCATGTTATCGTGTTAGAAAAAATGGTTTTCCCAGAGCCTGTCATCTCGGTTGCTGTTGAGCCCAAAACTAAAGCCGACCAAGAAAAAATGGGGATTGCTTTAGGTAAATTGGCTCAAGAAGATCCTTCTTTCCGTGTTCATACGGATGAAGAATCCGGTCAAACTATCATTTCTGGGATGGGTGAATTACATCTTGAAATTATTGTTGATCGTATGAAGCGTGAATTTAATGTGGAAGCAAATGTAGGTAAGCCACAGGTTGCCTATAGAGAAACCATTAGAAATACGGTTGAACAAGAAGGAAAATACGTTAAGCAGTCCGGTGGTAAAGGTCAGTACGGTCATGTTTGGATTCGTATTGAACCCAAAGAAGCGGGTACTGGATTTGAATTTGTAAATGAGATTGTCGGTGGTTCAATACCCAGAGAATTTATTGCTCCGGTGGACAAAGGCATTCAAGAACAAATGGAAAATGGTGTTATAGCTGGCTTCCCAGTTGTAGACGTTAAAGTCACTTTGTTTGATGGGTCTTATCATGATGTTGACTCTAACGAAATGTCATTTAAGATAGCGGGCTCTATGGCCTTTAAAGAAGGTGCGAAAAAAGCTCGACCCGTTTTGCTGGAACCTATTATGAAAGTTGAAGTTGTCACCCCAGAAGATTACATGGGTGATGTAATGGGTGACTTGAATAGACGTCGAGGTCTTGTGCAAGGAATGGATGATTCACCATCCGGAAGAGTCATTCGTGCTGAAGTGCCATTGGGCGAAATGTTTGGTTATGCAACGGATCTTCGTTCTATGTCACAAGGTCGAGCGACTTATGCAATGGAATTTTCTAAATATAACGAAGCTCCAGCTAGTATTGCTGAACAAGTAATAACAAAAAGCACGGCTTAATACACTCGTGAGTGAAATGAGTTAACTGTATTGAAAATAAATAGGTAATTTTAAGGGGAAACGACATGGCAAAGGCAGTATTTGAGCGCAAAAAGCCACATTTAAACGTAGGTACAATCGGTCACGTAGATCATGGTAAAACAACGCTAACAGCCGCATTGACAAAATGTATGGCAGAAAAAT
>CAZTDR010000090.1:0-8081 GCA_964612855.1 uncultured Coxiellaceae bacterium | reverse complement strand
ATTCGTGGGGTGGATTAGATGCGTTTTTTGCATCGTAATCCACCAGATTAAAATAGAAAGCATTTAGATTTTGGTGGATTTCGGCAAAAACGCCTAATCCACCCTACGTTTCTTTACTCTTAAAAAAACTTGTGTGTAATAATATGCACACGAATCCGCCCCTACAATTCCGGTAATTTAAAAGAATCGAATTTTTCTTCCTTACAGCCCTTTTCTTAATCCGGAGACCGCGCCAGGAGATAAAATGTAGATCATTGGATAAAGGAATTTAGTATAGTTAGAAGCTTCACTCGTACCACATTAGGAGTTGTTGCAGGAGAGGCAACCCTTACTCTTTATTTAAAGCGGGCCATTCAATAAAATGCATTAACATCATCGGAAAATATTACTGCGCCCAAGGCAATGCATCAGCAGATAATTCTTTAAATAATAAAAACTCAACCTTGCGTACCGGCCTTCCTTTTGCACCTTCTAAATAAGATAACTAGTAATGGGTCTAAATTTACCCTAAAATATGTTTTTATAATCCGTATGGAAAAGCCATGAAAAAGCTACTTTTCGCCTTCATACCAGCCGTTCTCTCCTTTGATTTAGTCGGTTGTGCCGCTTCATTCGCCCCTGTACCACAATCGCAACAAAAGGCAGATATTTATTATAGAAATCAGTATAACCCTAAGCAAAATATGGTATTTAATTTACCGCAATATACATCTTGGGCGATGGCTACCCCCTCTGCTCGCGAAATAGTTTATATTCCAAGTGATCAAAATTTCTCTAATTGGAAGCAACTCATTTCCAATCGTTACACTTCTTTTAATGAATCTGCGAATGCCAAAATCTATGCAGATACGCATTTGAAAAGTTTTTTCCAACAAGCATGCGAGTCTGTGCAAATCTCCTATAAAGTTTCCTCAGTAAACCAAGTCCTTTATCAAGGAACAGGAACAAATTGTGACAATATTGCGGGAGAAGAATTATTGTACGGTAAAATTATTACCGGAAAGGATGGGATTTATTTACTACAATATCAATACTACCAAGCTGCTAATCGTAACGACTTGTATACCGCTGTGGTCAATGCTATTAATAACAGTCGATTAGAAGATGCAAATCGGCAAATTTTGCAATAAACCTACAAAACAAATTCGTCATCAATTAATTTTTAATTGATGACGGTTATGCTCATAAAATAAATCCAGCCAGCCTTTTATTAAGTCCAATATTATTTAAAAAAACGAGTGTGGATTATAAAATTAGTATTAATTAAGTCTCGTCCACGTCACCATACTTTTCGCATTGATTTTGAACTATCTGATACGGCCCACTATAAAGAAAGCGATTTTTGGCGTACTTTCACGGAAGGTGCTTCGCCTACTTTTTCTTATTTCATTCAAAAAGTGTATGACGATTTAAAACTCAATTTCACACTCGCACTCTCCCCTGATACAAGTGCGATTTTATCCGAATCGATTCCTGTTACTACGTTCCCAGGTGCTAAGCTAGTCATTGATCCAAAGATATATCGCTTTTTTTTGATATATCAACTCTATAATTGTGCAAAAATAAAGCCGTTGAACCCCTATACAACGGCATTTATTCCTTCTAGTGCAATGTCTGCCCTACCCCATCAACTTAATTTCATTCGTACATTGTTGATATCTATCCGCGTTTATTTCATGTAAATCGCACCAATAGGCTGACCAATATTTCGCTTCCATAATAGGTCCGGCGTTATTGCTCACCGCATAATACTGCCGATAATACTGGGATTGCGCATTGACTGCCGTAATAGTTTGGATACCGCTGGTTAAATCACATTGCTTGCAATCAGGTTGATATGTTTCATTAAAGCTATATTCTTTTTTCCAGCCTAGCACAGCATGCTTGGGCAAATAATAAGTATCGAAATCTTTCAAAATCCCGAATGCTGAATCCATGCTGTACAATTTAAAGCCTGGATTGTTACCAAACAACGGACTAATACCCGGCGTAAAACTCACGGGAAGCGTCACTTGCTGCCCTTCTATCAATTGGGCAGCATCCATATGAAGATGCCCCGATAAAATGCCTATAATGAGGGAGCCATTATTTTGCAACTCCTTCATAAAAACTTTTTGGTAAGCAGGTTGCCAAAATTCTTTTACATTACCAAATGCGGTTTTTACCGTATTGTGTACATCAATTCCGGGTGGAATATGAAGCGCGAGTAAAACGTGTAGTTTTTCTTCTTTTGCTAAAAGAAGCTGTTGATGTAACCACGCTAATTCTTGATTCGCTGCCAAATCACTTCCTTTTCCTAAAGCGCGGGAAGAAAAAAGCACCGTATTTAAAACAATGAGCCGGGTATGCTTATCCGACAAAGTCACCGCATAATAACCAGCAAGAGGAAAGTCCTTTAATAATTCCCTTTTATTGTTTGGCTGATGAGTTAAATTAGCCCACATTTTGGCAGTATCCGCAAAAAACTGGCCATTTGATGTCGTATTATAATCACCATCATAGGAATCGTTATTGCCAATAACGCCATAGATATCGAGGTTAGGCATGGCTTCATGGAGTTTATAAGTCATAAATTCAAATGTTTTATGGACAAATTCTTCATAACCTTTCATGGAAAAATCATGCGAATAAGCAATATACCGCGCATGAAAATCATGTGCGAGCAAATCACCTAACACCAAACCAAATGCAGGGTGCTTTTCTTGCTCGAGTTCCTGTAGTGTTTCAAGGGTTGATGCAAAAAGCGGATAATTGGTTTCCTCCCCGGACTTCGCCAATTGCTCTTCTCCATCTTGAATAAAGATGGTATCCCAATCGTGATAATTCGCTGTACGTAATTTCTCGACAGTGTGACAAGGGCGTGGCGAGGTTTTACAGGATGAAAAGGGGTTAAAATGGATATCTGAAATACTGATAAACTGTTCTGTGGATGGGGCCGCAACAGCAAGTGATTGACAGGTTATACCAAGCAATATCCCTAAAAAATAACTTACACACCGAATGCTCATTTTAAACGTCCTTTTCTAACTTAAATTCCGCATCAGCATACCTCAATCTGTGTTCTATGTAGAACAATATTATGCAAAGTGCATCCCATAAACGTCACACCGGAAGGTATCCCATAGATGTCACAGTTAGTGGGCTCGCTGCGAGTAAGGGCGGATGTGTTCACCCGTGGCGTTGTTGCGTAAATCTATTTTTGTAGGGGCACGGCGTGCCGTGCCCGTGCTGCATATCTCGCTGAAGCCGCCGGGCAGGGCACGTCATGCCCCTACAATTTCGATAATTATAACGAGGATTTAAAAACAATTAATTCCTATTTTTTTCAATAGGTTAACCTAATATTCGGTCACCGAAGCTGACTCGCGAATTAAGCGTTGCATGATACTCGCACGAATAAGATTACTCTTAACCCCTTCCATAGCAGGAAATTGTCGACGTACTTGAATAATAGCTAAATCTAACTTTGTCATGAGTTCTTCAGAGAGCCGAATACTCACTATTTCAGTTAATTGTTCCATTTCAACAGCAATATCCACGAGTGAGGGATAATCAGGTAATTGTAAGAAATCTTCGATAGATTCTAAAATCCATTTACTTTTACCCCGCATCCCATATCCGTCACTGATAATGCGTTGCTGCATTTTATAATGAAGTAATTTTTGTAACTTTATTGAGGTCATTATTTTTTTAGTCATTGCTGCTATCTCACTATTTCATGTTCCAAAATTTCAATTAATTTTTGAAAAGCACGGGCTGTATGATCATAGTGATCCCAGTTCACTTTTGAAAAAACATCCGCATATTTCTTAAATTCGGGTTGGGCTACGACTGATGAAACAATGGTTTCAACTACGCTCGTATTCAAAGTAAATCCCATATTAACCCGAGTGATGGTACGACCTCGTTTAGGTGTTGTTTGCACAATAGGCTTTTTTTGCGCCATTTTTTCTTTTGTAATAATTTGGCGTAATTCTTTCAAGCTGCAGCCATCGATACATGCCATTAAAGCTTGATTACGCAGAGCATCGGAATCAATCCCAGCAATAATGGCTGCCTTGTCCAAACTGCCAATTTTGCCATTCTCAATCGCATGTTTGATATCACTTGGCGCATTTAATACAGCAAGATAATAGCTTGCTTGCGACAGAGAAAGACCCGTAATATTTTTTAATAAGGTTGCGGATAAATCAGATACGCTATGTTGCTCTTGGTATGCGTCAATAATGTCGCGAATATTACCAATGCGTTCATCCAAGGTTAGATCTTCGCGCGCTGTGTTTTCTATCCATTGAATCAGTTTTAATTCAAACCCTTTTGGTTTTTCATTAAAAACACGCGCTTCAATTTCTTGCTTACCGGCCAAGAAAGAAGCCAATGAACGTCTTTCACCTGCTACAACACGATACGCTTCCCCTAGCTTATAAACCACAATAGGATTAATCACCCCATTGGTTTCAATGGTATGAGCTAATTCACGCAATTTTTCTAATTCGGCTACTTTACGTTCGTAAGCAGGATCATTTTTCTGCAATCCTTCTTGAACATCGTTTAATGAAATTGCCAATTTCCGTGGGTTATGAGGATCTAATTCGATACGTGATAAAGGCAAGACAACATTCCTAAACATACCCGCATTATTTTCAACGACATGAATTGTTTCACTTAAGCCTCGCGTTAACGCTTGCGACACACCAAAACGTTTTTTCTTACTCATTAGCAAATATCCTCTCAGCAATGTAATGACAGACTTCTAACGCTTCATCTTTAGCAACGTGATTTCCCTGAAAATCAAAAATGGAATGCGGGTTAGCATCTTCTGAGTCGATCTCAGCAAACACAATTCGCTGACTCAATTTAACAGGTAGGATGTATTTACCAATTGCCGCATTATCTTGCAGACTTTTTAAAATATCTTTATGTAATCGTGTCTGCTTAAACATATTAGGTAAAATACCCACTAATTGTAATGGTCGTTGTTTATCTCGCGCTAATGATTCCTGCATCCATAATTGCAACATGCCATAAATCCCTTGAACCGGTTGTTCTTCCATCACAGAAGGAATCACAATATGAGTAGCTGCTTTAATCACACTGACTGTCAAGGGGCCTTTTGAAGGCGCCGTATCGATGACAACGGCTTTATAGGCTGCTTGAACATCGGGAGACGCTAAAAAATTCGTCAATTGCTTGTGAACTTTTTCTACAACTTCTGATTTTCTGACCGATTCTGCAGCAAGTAATTTTTCTGCGTGCCCCGGTGCCAGATCCAAATGTTCTATATAGGTAGGATAAGGCATCACTCCTTGCCCATAAAAAATTTCTGAGATACTACTTCTGCCATCCCAGTCCTGATCATTTGGATCATTATGATCATAATCTGGATGAATAGGTGGCATTAATCCTTCAGGTGCCGCCGGATCGATTTCCATTTTGAGATATTGGTGAGAAAAATTACATTGGGGGTCAAAATCGATAGCTAGAGTGGGTATTTTTTTGACTTTGCTAAGATATTCAGCCATGGTTCTACTGCATGTGGTTTTGCCAACACCACCTTTATTATTGAGAAAGGCTATCACTTTCATGTGACTCGCTCCTTAAGTTGTATTACCTTACATCTTACTATATGATCAAGCTAGTGCCATGATATATAAGTTAATTAAATAAGAACAGCACTAATGAGTTGTGTTTTTTGTTTATCTTTAGTTTATCTTTTGTTTAGCTAAGTTTAACCTATTGAAAAATATAAAAATAAACCGCTTAATTGTGACGAATATGGGATAACTTGTGACACTTGTGGGATAAAGTGTGACGCTTTTGGGAAGGAAACGTGACGGATATGGGATTACCTGTGACGGATGTGGGATTGGAAAAAAAGACGACTGGCCATGAATTAAAAAAGCATGCGGCCACTATTCATTGCTCAAACACGTTAAGTTTGTTGCAACGTAAAATTAGTAACGCCTTACTTTATCATGCTTATAAAGAACTCTTGCTAAAAGAAGAACACGAAATCACGATTAAGGAACTCTGTAAGCTCATTGCGTATAACGGCCATAATCATGCAGCTATCAAAGACGCTTTAAAAGGATTGTTGTCCACTGTGATTGAATGGAATGTGGTAAATGACATAACCGGTTTAGAAGATTGGACAGCAAGCTCGATATTGGCCAGCGTTAGCTTAAAGGGTCCTATTTGCCTCTATGCTTATTCGCCACGCATGAAGCAATTACTGCATTCACCTACTATGTTTGGCAAGATCAATTTATTTATTCAATCGCGTTTTAAATCCAGTTATGGGTTAGCCTTGTACGAAAATTGTATTCGTTACCGGGGACTGGGGTTTACCAAATGGTTTGAAATGGATCTTTTTCGCAAATTAATGGGCGTTCCTTCTGATAAATATACTATTTTCCGCGATTTTAAACGCCGCGTATTAGATAAATCTGTCGAAGAGGTGAATACCTACTCAGATTTAATTGTCGAAGCGGAAGTATGGCGAGAAGGCAAACAAGTGGTCAAAGTGCGTTTTAGCATGAAAGAACGCGCCAAAAAAGTACGGTTAGGGGGGCCTCATGCAGAAAATATCGAGGCAGCATCTCAAGCAGAGGATGACTTAATCATAAAGATGACTCGCGATTACGGTTTGTTATTGGAACAGGCGAAACAAGTGATGCAGGAATATGAGCCTGCTTTTATTTTAGAAAAAATACAGGTCATCGAACTGTCCAATAATTTCCAACAGGGCAGAGTGCAGAATATGGCAGCGTATTTTTTAAGTGCGCTTAAACATAATTATCAGGCACCTAAAAACAGTACCAATCAGCTGATAGAGCAGCATCACCAAGGTCTGGAACAAGCGGCTACCCTTAAAAAATTGCAAACAGCCGTTAAGAAAATTCGGCGCGCTTATTTTTCTTATCGTGAACAATTGATTGATCAGTCTATCCAGCAATTAGATCCGATTGAATACGCGCATTTCATGCAAGATTTTCGGGATTATGCAGCAAGCTCCATACGCACCATTTTGAAATTGCAACGCCACAAATATAATCAAGATACCGTCATGCAAGCACCGCAAATTAAAGCCATGTTACGGCAATTTGCTTTAAAAATATTGCCGGATTTAGAAGCGAGTATTATCTCAATAGAGCAATTTATTGAGGATTTACCCGAAAAAAGTTGCCTCGCATGGAAAGAGTTACAAAAGTTAGCACCACAACATGAATTATTAAAATCGACAGAAGAAGCATAGGGCATGTCCTCATCTATTTGTGCTGTTTAAAAAGTGGGAAATCGAGGCAAAATGTGCGAAAATTTGAGGCGAATAGCACCGCTATTTAACGAAAATTTTCGCCTAGTTTGGCCGATTTTACCGCTTTTTAAACAGCACAAATAGAATGAGGACACGCCCTAATGACCGAAGCAATTTTTACGTCAGATCGACTTGGGTATCGTCTTTATCAAGAAAACGATTTAGCAGATTTAATCCAGCTGGATAACGATCCTGAAGTGAGAGCGTTTTTCCCCATGCGGATGCCAACGCCAGAAGAAATCAAAATCAATATTCAACGCAATATTCAATATTTTTTACAAAACCATTACGGAGTTTTTATCGCAGTGGAACTCGCTACGGGCGAATTTGTTGGACGATGTGGCTTTAAACAGATAAGTACGGGTGAAATTGAAGTCGGTTACGTTTTTCTTAAAAAATTTTGGGGCCAGGGATTAGCAACGGAGGCATTAAATGCTTTATTAGCTTGGGCTAAAGAAAATATTTCAATTGATAAAATCATTGCATTTACGCCTATAGAACATAAAGCATCGGAACGGGTCATGCAAAAATGTGGAATGGAATATTATAAACAGGCCATTATGTATGGAGTTCCCTGTATATTTTATCAAAAAACATTGAGAGTGGCGTCACCTTTACCTAGGGAAAACCCTACCGTATAGAGTCGATGTGGATTTGATGTCATCCCTGAATCCTTTATCGGGGATCTTCTCATCGGTGGACAGATCCCCGACAGAAGCATTCGGGGATGACGAAGTTCACATCTTGAGGTGGAATAGGTATATAC